>JBCCSK010000024.1:0-28086 GCA_039200205.1 Planctomycetota bacterium | reverse complement strand
CAAATCCCCAGATACCAGTTGTAGCAATCAAGGTAGGGAAGCATACCGCTGCAAACAGAACTACTACAGCCACAGAAAGCTTGACCTCGCGAACGCGAGCGAGGAGGTCCTTGACGTGCTCGGTCCGTACAGCGAGGCGCTCGGCATCGCGTACCAGATCCACGACGACCTCGACGACTTCACCGGGGAGAGCGACTCGGACGACCTCGCCGACCTGCGCCCGTCGCTGATCATGGCGATCGCCGCGAAGCGCGCCGACGGCGGTCCGCACTCCGAGACGATCGAGGCCCTCTGGCGCAAGCAGCGCACGCTCGGTCCTCCCGGGAGCGCCGAGCGGCTCGAGGTCGAAGCGCTGCTCGGAGAGTGGGGCGTCGTCCAGAAGGCGCGCGACCTCGCGGACGCCTACGAGGTCGCGGCCGTCGAGTCGCTCGCGCCGCTGCAGCACCCGACCGTGAAGGGGCTCCTGCGCCGCGTCGTCGGAAAGATCTTCGGCGAGGGCAAGCTGATCGACGGCTACTGCAGCGAGTTCGAGGCACGCAATCGCGCGGCCGCGGAGGCCTCTGCCTCCGCCCCGGGCGCTTGAGTCTCCGGCTGGAGATGCTCCAGGTCGCGCGGCTCGCGCCGCGCGTCCTGGGTGATGCGGCACCGCGCGTCGCGGGCTTCCTGCGCGAACAGATCACGCCGGAGGGCGGCGGCGCCGACCGCGAGGGGCGTCCCGACCTCTACTACACGGCGTTCGTCCTCGACGCTCTCATCGCGCTGTCCGAGGACGTGCCGGAGGACCTCGTACGGCCGTACCTCCAGACCTTCGGAGACGGCGAGGACCTCGACTTCGTCCACCGCGCGTGCCTCGTTCGCGCGTGGAAGGCGCTCGGCGGAGCGTGGCCCAGCGAGACGTTCGTCCCGAGCGTGCTCGACCACCTGCGCGAGTGCCGCAGCGCCGACGGTGCGTTCGGCAAATCGCCCGGCCGCGAGCGCGGTTCGCTCTACGACATCTTCCTGGCGCTCGGGATCTACCAGGACGTCGGTGAGTCGATGCCGGCGCCGGCCGTCCTCGGCGCGGCGATGCACGGACTGCGCACCGACGACGGCGGCTTTGCGAACGACACCGAGCTGCGTTGGGGGACGGGGCCCTCGACCGCGGCGGCCGTCGCGGTCCTGAGTCAGCTGGAGCTCCCCGTTCCCGACGACGTCGAGCGCTGGCTCGTCGCGCAGCTCCACCCGAAGGGCGGCTTCCGCGCGCTCCCCGACGCGCCGATGCCGGACCTGCTGTCCACGGCGACGACGCTGCACGCGCTGTCGATCCTCGGCGTCGACCTCGGCTCGGCCAAGGAGCTGTGCCTCGACTTCCTCGATACGCTCTGGAACGGCACGACGTTCTACGGTCACTGGGCGGACGAGCACGTCGACGCCGAGTACACCTTCTACGCGCTGCTCGCGCTCGGACACCTGGCGTGAGCGGCGGAGGGCAGAGGGTGGACGTGGAGTCGCGGACCGAGATCGCGGAGGCGCTCGGCGGCGCGCGGCGCGCGCTGCTCGCGGCGCGCGATCCGCGAGGTCACTGGCGCGGCGAGCTCTCGTCGAGTGCGCTTTCGACGGCCACCGCGGTCATCGCGCGGGCCGTTGCGGCGGCCGAGGGCGAGGGCGACGAGCTGCGCGCGCTCGCGAACGCCGGCCGCCGGTGGCTCGCGTCCAACGCCGGCGCGGACGGCGGCTTCGGCGACACGGTCGAGTCGCCGAGCAACCTGTCGACCACGGCGCTCGCGTGGGCGGCCCTCGGCCCGCTTCCCTCGCTGGACGTCGATGACGGAGTGCGCGCCGCGCGGACCGCGGCCGAGGCGTGGCTGGAGCGCGCCCTCGACGGCGCGCCGGTCACCGCCGCGCGCCTCGCGTCCGCGCTGGAGGCGATCTACGGCAAGGACCGCACGTTCGCCGTCCCGATCCTCACCGCCTGCGCGATCGCGGACGCGTTCGAGGGCGACGGCGATCCCTGGCGCCACGTCCGTCGGCTCCCGTTCGAGCTCGCGGCGCTGCCCCAGGGGCTGTTCCGCTTCGTCGGCCTGCCCGTCGTCAGCTACGCGCTGCCCGCGCTCGTCGCGATCGGCCAGGTCGTCGAGAGCCGCCGGCCGAACCGCAACCCGCTCACGAAGTCCGCGCGGCTCGCGACGCGCGCGCGGACCCTTAGCATCCTCGACCGGATCCAGCCCTCGAACGGCGGCTTCCTCGAGGCGACTCCGCTGACGAGCTTCGTCACGATGTCGCTCGTCGCCGCTGGCGAGGCAAACCACGTCGTCGTCGAGCGTGCGCTCGGTTTCCTCCGCGCGTCGGTGCGCGACGACGGCTCGTGGCCGATCGACACCGACCTCGCGACGTGGGGAACGACGCTCGCGATCAACGCCCTCGGCGGCGAGCTCGACGGTGCGGATGCCGACGTCGTCCGCCGCTGGCTGCTCGACCAGCAGCACCGCGAGCGTCATCCCTACACCGGCGCCGCGCCCGGCGGATGGGCCTGGACCGATCTTCCGGGCGGCGTGCCTGACGCCGACGACACACCTGGCGCGCTCCTCGCGCTCCGGCGACTCGAGGCGAATGGCTCGACGGAGGAGACGCGCCGCGCAGCCGAGGCGGCGCTCGGCTGGCTCTGCGACCTGCAGAACCGAGACGGTGGCATCCCGACGTTCTGCCGCGGCTGGGCCGAGCTGCCCTTCGACCGAAGCTGCGCGGACCTCTCGGCGCACGCGCTGCGCGCGTTCGAGGCGTGGGAGGGCGAGGTCGGCGGCGCCGTGGCGACGCGCCTTCGGACGGCGCGCGAGCGGGCCGTTCGCTTCCTCGTTCGCACGCAGTCGAGCGACGGCTCGTGGGTTCCGCTGTGGTTCGGCAACCAGCACGAGGCGGAGAAGCTCAACCCCGTCTACGGCACGAGCCGCGTCCTGCTCGCGGCGCACGTCGGACCGGGCGGTGAGCTCGACGGCCCTTGGCGCGCGGCTCTGGCATCGGGTCACGCGTGGCTCTGCTCGGCGCAGTCGGAGGACGGCGGCTTCGGCGGCGCGCCCGGCGTCCCGCCTTCGATCGAGGAGACGGGCCTTGCCCTCGAAGCCCTCGTCCACGCTCACGAAGCCGGGCTCGGGGACGACGAGAACCTCGGCCGGATCGAGCGCGCCGCGCTCTGGCTCGCCTCCGCGACGCGCGGCGGAACGACGTTCCCGCGCACGCCGATCGGCCTCTACTTCGCCCAGCTCTGGTACCACGAGGCCCTCTACCCGGTGGCCTTCACCGTCTCGGCGCTGCGCGGCGCCGAGCGTGTCCTGGGCGCGGCTGCGCCGTGATCGAGAGCGCTCTAACCTCTGCGTCCGTGGAAGACCCCTCGACCGACGTCGTTTACCTCGACCACGCCGCGACGACGCCGCTCGACCCGCGCGTCCTCGAGGCGATGCTCCCGTTCCTGCGCGGGGCGTTCGGGAACGCGTCGAGCCCGCACGCGCTCGGCCGCGCGGCGTCCGACGCGGTCGAGGAAGCGCGCGGCCGGATCGCGCTGGAGCTCGGCGCCGATCCGCGCGAGATCGTCTTCACGAGCGGCGCGACCGAGGCGAACAACCTCGCGCTCAAGGGCGTCGCCCACGCCGAGGCCCACGCGCGTCGACCGCGGCGCGTCGTGACCTGCGTCACCGAGCACCACGCTGTACTCGACCCGCTCTCGTCGCTGGAGGGCGAGGGCTTCGAGGTCGTGCGGATGGGCGTCGACGCGCTCGGTCACGTCGACCTCGATCGGCTGGCCGACGAGCTCGGCCGCGGCGTCCTCCTCGTCTCGCTGATGAGCGCGAACAACGAGACCGGCGTCCGGCACCCCATGCCTGAGATCGGTGCCCTGTGCCGCGATCACGGCGCGCTGTTCCACACGGACGCGACGCAGTCGTTCGGAAAGGAGCCGATCGACGTCGAGGCGGCGCACGTCGACCTTCTCTCGCTCTCCGCGCACAAGCTCTACGGGCCGAAGGGCGTCGGTGCTCTGTTCCTGCGCCGCAAGCGTCCGCGCGTGCGTGTCGCCGAGCAGCTGGAGGGCGGCGGTCACGAGAGCGGGCGGCGGAGCGGGACGCTCAACGTCGCGGGGATCGTCGGCCTCGGTGCCGCAACCGTCATCGCGGCCCGCGAGCGCGACCCGGAGCGCGAGCGCGTCGCCGGTCTGCGCGACGCGTTCGAGGCCGCGGTCCTCGCGCGCGTCCCGGGGACCGAGCGGAACGGCGACCCGGAAGATCGCCTCGCCGGACACTCGAACCTGTCGTTCCCCGGACAGGAGGGGAGCGAGCTGCTCGCCCGCGTCCCCGACGTCTGCGCGACGACGGCGGCCGCCTGCACGAGCGCGGCGCTCCAGAGGAGTCACGTCCTTCGCGCGATTGGCCTCTCGGCCGAGCGGGTCGCCGGCAGCGTGCGCTTCTCGTTCGGCAGGACGTCGACCGCGTCGTCGAGCGGCTCGCTGCCGAGCTTTCGTAGACTGTCAGCAATGAGGGAATCACGAGGTCCCACGACGAGTCGATGCGCTGTGGCCCTGGTCGTCCTCGCGGCAGCGCTGTCGCCGGTGTCTCCGGCGCAGGTTGCGGAGCCCGAGCCGCAGCCGGTCTTCCCGAAGCACAAGCTCGCGACCGACGGAACGGAGAAGCCTGCCACGACGCTTCGCCCGTTGGATCGAAGGGACGCGACGGGATACGTCCGCTCCTCGTTCGACGCGATGAAACTGCGGATCACGTGGCGTTACGAGGTCGAGGGGTACACGCAGGGGGCGTTCCCGGACAACCCGGCGCTGGTCGCACGAACGCAGTCCATCGACCTGTCGTTCCACCCGACCGACGTGGCCTGCGCCGATGACGGGACGCTGCTCGTCGCTGGCATCGCGAGTCCCGACGTCGTCGTCCTCTACGAGTGGAAGCTGCGGCGCCTTCCCTCCAGCGAGCTGGGGTTGTCACAGTCGGGCACTCCGCGCGTCCCGTCACTCCAGGGGACCTTCGAGAGGCGCCTCGTGCTGCGCCAGAGCTACGCGAAGGACGGCTACATCGGGGTGGTCTTCCGCAACTGGTCGAGCCCCCGTGACCCCTTCCTGGTCTTCACGGAGTCACAGCGCATCGTCCGGCTGAACCTCGATTCGCTCGAGATGAAGCCCGTGGCCGGAAGGACCTCCGAGTCGCCATTGATCATTCCGGAGCTGTCGCACCTGGTCGCTCGCGGCGGGTTCGACTCCATGCGAAGCGGCGTGCACAGCGACCTCGGAAACGTCTACTGGCTCTACAGCTGGAACAGGAGCGACCTCCCGATCATCGCCCTCTACGACGGCGACAAGGACGGGTCCATCGAGCGATACGAGTCGATCGGTGAGGGTGAATGGGGGAGCTCGGGTCTCTGTCGACTCTCGAAGTTCGAGAGGGTGCGCTAGCTCGCCCTCTAGAATCGGAAGCGATGGGTCAGAAGCTCACCTTGCCTGTAGCCGTGCTCGCGCTTGCTCTCGGTCTCGGGATCGGCTGGTACGTCCGCGGGGCGGCGGCGACGCCGACGACCCCGCCCGACGTCGACCGTGCCTTCGACGTCGAGCGTGCGCCCGACGAGCGGGAGAGCGGCGACGAGGAGCTGGTCGCGCCCGGGCCGCGCACAGCGCCGTCCGTCGAAGGTCGCGACGCCGGCGATCGCCGGACGGCAGGCGGTGAGACCCAGGCGGTCGGGCTCTTCTCCGCGCCGCTGATGGAGCACGCCGAGAAGGGCATCGTGCAGGGCTGGAAGCAGGAGCGCTCGGACGATCCGACGGACGAGGAGCTCGTCGAGGGCCTCGACTCGTTCCAGGGAACCACGCTGACGCTGCCGATGGCGATCGGCATGCGGCTCGCGCGTCGACGAACCGAATCGGAACGTGCGATCGAGGACATCGCGCGCGGCGGACTGATGGACCTGCTGGGGCGACTGGAGTCCGGTGAGGCCTCAGGCCCGTACTTCGACCTGGTCGGCGACCGCGCGGCCTTCGACCAGAGCTTCGTTGCGAAGAGCACGGGCCCCGCGCTGAACGCGACGACGGCACTGAGTCAGCGCGAGCTCCAGAACTCCGAGCCCGTCGTCGACGGCTCGACGCTCCAGTTCCCCGCGGGCGTCTTCGCTCTCCAGGAGTTCGGCAGGTACTGGGACAAGAGGTTCCCGCGCGACCTCACGGTGCGCGGCGCGGGAAAGGCGGCGACGCTGCTCGTCCTGCAGTCGGACGTCTCGGCGGACGACGTCGTGCACAACCTCAGCTTCGAGCGGTGCACGGTCTACACGAACGGCAACTACATGTTCGACGTCCGCGATCCGTCGATGTCGCTGACGCTGCGCGAGGTGCGCGTGACCGGGTTCGACAAGGGCTCCGGGTCGAGCTGCGTCTTCGGGACGGAGGCGCTGGCCCTGCGTGCGATCGACTGTGAGTTCCTTGGCGGATACGGCCGGAGTCCGCGAAGCGGCCAGCTCTTCGACGTCCGTCACGACGGGCTGCTCGCGCGCTTCGAGCGCTGCGTCGTCGAGCGGACGAACCCGTTCCATTCGATCGGAGGCGGGGCGACGGTCGTTTTTGCGAGCTGTGACCTGCGAGACGTCTGGACGCACGGAACGAGGGTGCCCGACAACGTCCGGCTCGACGGCACGACGCTCGGCTGGCTCGACGGTCAGCCGGGGGACGAGCTGAAGCGCGATCTGAACGATCTCTTCCCAGGCTGGAAGGAGGACCTTCGACGCTAGAGCACTCGGCGCGGCGGAAGCACGACGTTTGCGGTCAGGAGGCCGCCGACCAGCGCCGCGGCGACGAGCAGCATCTGGAATGCGGTCTCGATCCCCGTGACCGCGTTCTGCTCTGCGAACGCGCTGAGCGCCCGGTAGCCGACCGCGCCCGGCACCAGCACGAGCAGTCCCGGAAGCAGCGGGACCGTCGCCGGGCGATTGCGGAAGCGCGCGTAGAAGTTCGCGAACGTGCCGACCGCGAGCGCGCCCGCGAACGAGGCGATCGCCGCCGCCTTGACCGCGACGGTCGGGTCCTCGGCGCCGCTCTGGGTGGCGAGCTCGGTCACCAATCGTGCGACCGCGAACCCGGTCGCGCTGGAGCCGAACACCCACGGCAGCTCGCGTGCACGTGCTCCGAACAGCAGCCCGAAGCCGAGCGAGGCGAGCGCGACGGTCGCCACGAGCGCGACGGGGCTCGAGAGCAGCGCCTCCGGCGCAGCCGGCGCGCCGACCTGGCCCGGGCCGATGAAGCCCTCGACGACGGCTCGTCCCAGGTACGCGCCGAACGCGATCGTCAGGAACACGGACAGCGCGCCCGTGAGGCGCGCGGTCCCCGACGCGAGGTGACGCGTCGCGAGCTCGATCAGCGCGACGGTCAGTGACAGCCCCGGCACGAGGACGATGACGGACGCGAGCGCGACGATCCGATCGTCGATCGCGCCCGCCCAGACGCGCGCGGCCGCGACGCCGACTGCCGCCGCGAGGAACGCGGCCAGCGGCTCGTAGATCCCCGCGACCCCCTCGCGCCGCTGCGCGACGCGCTCCAGGAGTCCGATGAGGACGCCGAGCACCGCGGACAGGAGCGCATCGGCCACGCGCCCGCCGAAGAACACCGCCGCCGACCCCGCGGCGAGGCCGTGCCCGAGGACCGACGCGAAGCCCGACCAGCGCGGCGGATGGGCCTCTAGCTCATCCAATCGAACGAGCGCCTCCTCGGGCGCGACGCGGCCCGCCTCGACCTCTTCCAGGAGCTCATCGACATCGACGAGCTTGCCGAGGTCGACGCCGCCCGGCTCGACGCGGAGGAGCCGCACCCGCTCGGGCGCTCCCTCCTCGAAGCCGATGAACAGCGACGTCGGCTGCGAGAAGACCTGAACCGTCAGCCCGAAGTGAGCGGCGAGGTGAACGACGACCCGCTCCAGCCGATGCGCGGGCGTGCCGTAGGTGTGCAGAAGCTCCGCGGCGCGGAGCAGCAGCGTGATCGTGGCAGGCTCGTGGGGGGGCGGGGTCAACGCGCGGTGAGTCTGTGGCGCGCTGGCGCGGAGAGGAAGTGCACGCTCACGGAAACGGGAGCCAGTCTCGGAGTGCGTGACCTGGGACCGTGGCACCGCTACGCCCTCACGATGATCGCGACCCCACGAGGCTCCAAGGCGTTGCTGCTGGCCGCGCTCGTCCTCGCGGGCTTAGCGCTCATTGGCCTGTCATTCGTCCGCGATCGCGCGCCGGGCAGCGAGGTGGCGACGAGGGGCGAGCGTCTTCGCGGGGCTCCTGTCGTCCCCGGCGTCGAACTTGCGCACGTCGAAGGGAAGCAGGTCGAAGCGGGCCCGATGGACGCTCCCGAGCTGGCGCAGGACCGATCCCTTCGCGTCCCCGGCGCCGTCCGCGAGGAAGCGGTCGCGATCGCGGAGCTGGACGAGGAAGAGCCGGCGCCGCTTGCCTTCCGCGCGAGGATCGTCGACCTGGCAGGCAGGCCGGTCTCCGATGCCGAGGGAAGCGTCGCGCTGCACGTCGCGGCGACGGGCGAGATCTGGGATTGGAGGAACTTCACGAGCGCCCGTGACGGAACGGTCGAGGAGTTCGGCGAGATCGAAGGCGGCTGGATCTCTGCTGTCGCGCATCACCCGTCGTACGGAGTTGGGACGACGGAGGTGCTGCACGAAACCTCCGCATCGGGCGTCGATCTCGGCGACATCGTGCTGGTCGAACGCGGAGTCATCGCCGGTGAGATCCGAGGGCTCAGCGGGAGGCCTCTCCCGAGGCTCGACGTCGAGGCGATTCCACGGGAGCAGAGGGACCGCTTCGATTCGGTGTGGGTCATGACTGACGAGGTCGGGCGCTTCCGGTTCGCGAACCTCGAGGCGGTCCCCTACGAGATCACGACCGAGTTCTCCGAGAAACCCGCTCGCTCCACACCCAACGCACACGGCGTCATCCTCGATCTCGACGTGCGCTCAGCGGCCGTGACCGTCGTCGGACGAGACCGCGAGCCCATCGAAGAGGCCGAGCTGAGCTGCCGGCTGTTGAACGGGAATGAAGAGCGGTTTCCGCTCAGGCTGCGCCCGCTCGGAACTGGTCGATACGAGCTCGCGCTCCCCGCAGATCCAACGCACGTCCTCGTGACGGCGAAGGCCGTCTTGCCCGGGCGCCGCTGGAGCGGTCGCGTCGAGTTCGAGACCGTCCAGCCGGACATGTCGGTCGAGCTGGTCCTCTCACCGGATGAGGCGGCGAACGTTCACTTCTCGGTGATCCGGCCGAATGGAGCGAAGGTCCATCGATTCCACGCGACCATATGCGGCGCTCCGTCGGACCGAGCCCAGGGGGAGGTCGAACTCTTCGAGCCAAACGCCTGGCTCGATCCGGGCCGCTGGCGGGCGCGCGTCAGCTTCCACGCAGATGACGAGTCCGTCCAGTTCGTCTCGGAGTTCGAAGTGCGACCGCGCATCGTCGCAGTGGAGCAGAGAGTGTTCTTCCTCGCACCACCGACCGACAGCGGCGTCGAAGTCGACGTACGTGCCTCCTCTGACGAGTCAGATGACGTACGGATCGAGGTGCGAGAGAGCGCGGGTGATCTCGTTGCCGCCACGAACCTCTGGCTCTTTCGGAGCGAGCCGTTCATTCGCCATCTCGCACCTGGCCAGTACACGGTCGCCGTGCTGCGAAGCGAGACCGAGCCTCCCGCGCTCGAACGCAGCGTCGTCGTGACTGCCGGGGAGTTCACGCGCGTCGAACTCACGCTTCCCGGATCCTGACGACTCCGCCGACCCCGAGCTCCGCGAGGTGTGACCGGAGTCCCTTGCCGCGTTAACTCCGTTGCGATGGTGGGGATCCAGCAGCGCTCGAAGACGATCCAGTTGACCGCTCTCGTTCTTGGCTGCGGGACGCTGGTCGGCCAGTCGTTCGACAGTGGGCGTGCGCCGGTCGGATTCGTGCCGCTGGACCAGGAGCCCGTTCGCGAGACGGCCCATCCTCCCGAGGTCGAGCTCGCGAGCGTCGAGCGGGTCGTGACAGACGAGCGCCATGGGCCCGCGTCTCGACTCTCCGTCGACTCTGCCGTGACGGTCGAGGAGGAGTCCTCGCCATTCATCGTCCGAGCGAGACTGGTCGACCAGGCCGGGGCGCCAGCAGCCCACGTCGAGGGATTCGTTTCACTTCATGGGCCCTCCGTGGGCACGGTCGCGAGCTGGAGATTCGGGACCGGACGCGACGGCAGGTTCGAGGTCGGAGGCGTCGCCCAGACGGGCTGGGTCACCGTCGACGCGCAGCATCCGTCGTACGGCGTCGCGAAGGCCGAGTTCTCCCGAGAGATCGCCCATGGTGACACCGACCTCGGCGACATCGTGCTCACGCCGCTCGGTGTCGTGACGGGCGAGGTCCGCGACCTCGGGGGGCGGCCTCTTCCACGACTTGGCGTCGAAGCACTCCCCGTGTCGCCGGAGGATCGCGTCCATGCGGCGTTCGCCTCGACCGACGAGCACGGCCGATTCCGCTTCGCGAACCTGGAGCGAGTCACCTACGACATCACGTGCCACGCCGCTAGGCGCGCGGTCCGCGTCACACCCGACGCACACGGCCTCGTCCTCGGCCTGAACGTTCGCTCCGCAAGCGTGGCAGTCGTCAGGGTCGATGGTGAGCCGTTCGTCGGGGCGAAGGTCACGGCTGAGTTCGCCGTCGGGAGCGAGCCCTCGCGACCGGTTCGTCCGCGCCCGATGGGACTCGGGCAGTTCGAACTCGCGCTGCCCGCGGATCCCACCCGCGTCGTCGTGGCGGCGGAGGCCGTGAGAGACGGGCGGCGCTGGAGCGGCCGCGCCGAGCTCGCGACCGGCGAGCCCCACACCGCGATCGAACTCACCATCGCGCCGGACGACGCAGTGAACGTCCACCTGATTGTGTTCGGGTCGGACGGTGATCGCATCAGTCCATTCAAGGCGACCGTGTGGGGCGGTCCGCACGGGGCGGCTCCGATGGAGGTGAGGTTCTACGACACGTACACCTGGCTCGAACCAGGTCTCTGGAGCGCGCACGTCGAAGTCGGCCGCAGCCGCCGGACCGTTCAGTTCCTCGCGGAGTTCGAGGTCTCGCCAGAGCGCGTGGCGACAGGGCAGCGGGTGAAGCTCCGCGCTCCGCCGGGTGGCAGCGGCGTCGAGCTGCTCATCCGCGAGACGGCCGATGGCGAGCAGCCCTGTCGAGTCCGGGTGCGAGACGCAGCGTCGAGCGCCGTCGTCTTCGAGGGTCCCTGGCATCGCCGACGGAGTCCCTTCGCGCTGCAGCTCGCACCCGGTGAGTACACGGTGGCCGTGGATCGACCAGGACCCCGATTCCCCGCGGTGCGGCAAACCGTGGTCGTGACGGCGGGCGAGTTCACGCGCTTGGAGCTCGCCCTGCCCTGATCCTGACCCCCTCCTGTGATCGTAGGTGGCAACCGGCATCCCAATTCGAGGCAGCGACAACGCGCGGCCTAAAGAAGAATCGCTCATCATCCCGCCGTAGATAGGCGAAATAGTACCATAATTTCCTCCATGAAGGCTGCTCGCCGACAGACCAGCTCGACCGCAACGCGAGTCCTCAAGCGCATCCGCGCCAAGGGCCGCGGGTCGGTCTTCGTCCCGACGGACTTCCTGGACCTCGACTCGGCCTCTCGGCGGGCGGTGGACGCTGCCCTGGCCCGCCTGGTGGGTGACGGCACGATCCGGAGGATCGGTCAGGGAGTCTACGACTACCCGAAGGTCCACCCGCGCTTCGGCCCGCGCACACCGTCTGCCGATGCGGTTGCGTCTGCCGTGGCCCGCAGCACCAACGAGACGATCGTGGACGGCGACGCGAGGGCTGCGAACCTTCTTGGCGTCTCCACGCAGGTTCCCGCGCAGGCGGTCTATCTGACCACCGGCAACAGCCGCACCCTGCGCGTGAACCTCGGCAACGGGCGGGGCTTCGATATTCGGTTCAAGCGTGTGGCCAGCTCCCGGACGCTCGGATCGAACTCGAAGGCTGGGCTCGTGCTCCGTGCCCTCCACTTCCTCGGGCGCGATGGCGTGGATGATGCCGTCGTTCGGCGACTGCGTGCAGTGCTCGACGAAGGCGACCTGCGTCAGCTCCGCAACCTGCGCCCGAAAGCGACGGGGTGGAAGAGGAGCGTCATCGACTGCATCCTCAACCTCAACCGAAACCTCAGCGTCAACAGCATCCGGAGGATGAACCGGAGCAGCGACGAGGCAGTGACCACGACCGGCGCTGAGGTCCCCGTCGCCTAGTGCATGGACAGCGTTGCAAGGCTCTCGGCTGAGGACCGGGCCGCGATGTTCGAGGAGACCGCCGCGCGTCGTGGTCTCGCCAACTCAGGCATCGTCGAGAAGGACTTCTGGGTGTGCTGGACCCTGAGTCGCCTGTACAGCATTCCGAGCATGCCGCGACTGCTCTTCAAGGGCGGCACGTCACTCTCCCAGTGCTTCGGCTTGATCCACCGCTTCTCGGAGGACATCGACCTCGGGATCGAGCGCGAGGACGTCGGACTTGTGGATGATCTCGACCCTATGGCGCAGTCCACGCGCAGTGGCTGCCAGCGGGCGGTCAAGGCAATGAGGGCCAAGCTCTACGAGCGCGTGGCTGAAACCCTCTTTCCTTCGATCGAGGCCGACTTTCAGGCAGCCCTTGATGGGCTCGACTTCCGCCTACATCCCCCTGAGGCCAGCGGGGGAGAGCCAACCATCCGCTTCGAGTACCCCTGGGCTTTCGAAACATCCGGCTACAGCGAGAACGACTACGTCGCGCCAACCGTGCAGCTAGAGCTGGGAGCGCGCGCCGACCACGAGCCGGTCCGCACCGTCGCGATTCGCTCTTACGCTGCCGAGGAGTTCGGCGCCGATTTCAAGGAACCCGAATGCACCGTGACCGTTCAGGGCCCCGAGCGAACGCTGCTGGAGAAGGCGCTCATCATCCACGAAGCGATCCACAAGGGGAGGATCAAGGGGCGATCGTCACGGCACGCATACGATCTCGCGATGATGCACCGGGACGCGGGGACGATGGCAGCTGTCAGCCGCGAACTCTACGAGCGGGTCGCTCGCCACACCTTCGTCTTCGGCGACAACAAGAAGGTCGGCGATGCGCCTCGTGAGGGGATCCGTTTGGTGCCCGAAGGCGCCCTGCTTGACGACCTCGAGGCCGACTACCGGGCCATGCAGCCCATGTTCTTCACCGAGCCCGCCGCTCCGTCGTTCGAGGAAGTGCTCGACGGGCTAAGACAGTTAGAAGAGGCCTTGAACGCGCTCGGCGCTTCGAATCTCTAGCCCGGTCTCCCGCCGCGCGGAGCAGCAGCGTGATCGTGGACGGCTCGTGGCGGGGCAGGGTCAACGAGCGGTGAGTCCGTGTAGCGCCGTCGCCAAGTGGAGGCAAGCGCACGACGAATCGGGCCCGCCGATCACTCCTTCGCACGCTCCCCGTCGGCCCGCAGCAACGCGAGCCCGAGCGGACGGAAAGCGCAGCCCTCGACGTCGTCCTCCGCCGTGTACGGCGAGGCGGCGTGCGTCTGGCGCACCGCCTTCTCCGGCGCGTAGCCGCGCATCAGGACGAAGGTCAGATACGTGAAGTCGGAGAGCGCGCTCGACGCCCAGTCGACCGTCGTCTTGTAGCCGGAGATCGGGAAGCGCGCGCCGACGGGGATCCCGCCCCAGATCCTCTCGGCCGCGTCGCCGCGGAGCATGTCGCAGCCTGCGAGGTGCAGCAGCTCGATGTTCCCGGCGGCATGGAGGCTCTCCGCGATCACGTCCGGTCCGATCGACGTGCCGCCGACCGAGATCCCCGCCGGAGTTCCGTGCGTCGAGACGAGCACGACGACCGGCTCGGCGATGAACGCGACCTCGCGCGCGAAGCGGCGGAAGTCGGCCTCGTCGTGGAACTTCCGCTCGCGCACGACGACGTCCGGGGCCATCGTGAAGTACGAACGGAGCATCTCGCCGAACGTGTACTCGGGCTCGTGGAGGCCCGACTCCCAGCGCGCCTCGAGGATGACGAGCCAGCGCACGCCCGGTCGCGCTTCGACGCGCTCACCGGTCCACGGCGTCCAGTCGCTCGCCCCGTCGGCGCGCCAGCTTCCCTCGAACGACGCGCCGTCGGACGCGAGTTCGAATCGACCGTCGCCGGCGCCGCGCGTCTCGGTGTAGCGGAACCGGAGGGTGCCATCCTCGATCTCGCCCTCGACCCGGCCCTTCGGGTCGGACGTGTACGCGCCTTGTACGCGGTCACCGTCGACCTGCAGACGCATGCGCCCATAGTTGGTCTCCCAGAGCCCCTCGAAGCTGACGGCGGGCGCGGGGGGGCTTTCCCGCGGGACGTCGAGGGCGCCGGCGAGTGGGAGGAGCGGGCCGAGGAGGGCGCAGGTCGAGAGGATCATCGGGGCGACGATACGCGAGAGGTGCCATTCGCGCGGTTCGCATCGTCCGAACGAGGAATCCAGCGGATCCCTGCGTCCTTTGGTCGGCGCCGCGGCATGGGTCCATTGCCATGCAAGGACTGATCCCGAACGCCGCCGCGGCCGCGATCCTCATCCTGCTCGCAGCCCCCGACCTGGAGGCCGACCTCCCGCGCGCCGAGCGCCACCTCGAGCGTCAGCGGTGGAGCGACCCCGCCGAGTCGCACCGTTCGATCGTCGCGACCGACCCGGAGCCCGGACGCGCGTGGCTCCGGCTCGGGTATGCCGAGCATGTGCCGGGTCATGACGAGGATGCGAGCGCTGCGAACGGGCCTGCCACGACCTTCGGGGGGCTTCCCTCGACCGCGCTTCACGACTTCGCTTGCGCGCACGCGCTCCTCGTGATGATCCGCTTGGTGCCGCGCTAACGCGGCTCCGCCCGCGTCACCGCTCCCGATCGCATCCACGCCGCGTACTCGGCCGCGTGGATCGCCCACGCGGTCGCCGGGTCGCTCGGGACGATCCCCATCCAGAGCTCCGCCATCTCCTCGTTCGTTCCCCAGCCCCAGCCCATCGGCTGCGGCGGGTCGAACGGGTTCGCCGGGTTGGTCGCCGAGTTGTCGAAGTGGAACCAGACGTCGATCCGACTGCCCTTTGGCACGAAGAGCGGCTCGCGGAGCGCGTAGATGTTCTGCCAGCGCAAATCCCAGCGGGGGATGCTGATGAGCGGAACGACCTCGCCGTCGGGCTGCGTGACGATCGCCTTCATCGAGCGACCGATCGAGTGCATGTGGGGCATGACGTCGGTGACGCGCATGTCCGCCGGGACCTTCATCCAGACGTGTCGCGCGTAGTCCTCACCGCCCTCGGGGATCTCAAGGTCGACGGTCCCGATCACCAGGCCGTCCAGATAGTGCTCGACCGGCTCCTTTGCGAAGTACAGGCCGACGCGACTCAGGTCCTCGGTCGCGCGCCCGCTCAGGTGGTAGTGCACCTCGATCACGAGCTCGCCGCCGGCGGGGAGAGCGATGCCGTGTCCGGCGGGAAGCTGGTAGGGATCGACGCCCGGAGCCCAGCCGCCGATCGCTCCGACGTCGTCCGTGCCGCCGGAGTAGTCGAAGAAGCCGCCGGTGCCGAAGACCGAGAAGCCGGGCTCGTCGTCCTCGGCGTCCTTGGCGCGCGCCCGACCGCTGTAGTCGACGAACGAGTTCATGTGGTGGACCACGCTCGGGTCGCCGGGCAGGAAGTCCATCGCGGTCACGACGACGTCCCGTGGAAGCCGCGGCTCCAGCACGAAGTAGCGGTAGATGTCCTCGCCCTTCGCCGGGATGGGGAAGGCCTCCGCCATCGGCAGCACGAGGTCGGGCTCGCCGAGGCGCCACTCGCCGGTCGGCCAGTCCGGGGCGGGGAGCGCGTGCTCGGCGTCGCCCTCCGGCGCTCCGCCGCTCGCCCACGCGCGCAGCGTCTCGATCTGTCGATCGCCGAGCGCGTGCTCGTCGCGGAAGCTCCCGAAGCCGATCTCGGCGCGCCAGGGGGGCATGAGCCGCTCTTCGCTGACGCGCGCGATCATTCGGGCGCGGCGCTTCGCGCTCGCGTAGGTGTCGAGTCCGAACGGGCCGACGCTGCCGTCCCGGTGGCACTCGACGCAGTGTGCGGTGAGGATCGGCGCGACGTCGCGCCAGTACGTCACCTCCGTCGAGGCCTCGCGGGCGTCCCACGCCTCGAAGTCGCAGCCAACGGGCTCGGTCACGACGGGCTCGGTGAGCTCCGGTCCGTTCGCGCGGTCGATGGCGTCGCGCAGGTCGTGGTGGCTCGTCTTCGCGCGCGGACGCCCGATGTCCGCGAAGCGATCGTCGATTCGCCCGCGGTACGCCAGCGTGTCGTTCGCCGAGATCACGAACGCCTCGGGGACGATGCGGGGGCCGAGTCGCGCGGCGAGCTCGCCGTCCGCGTCGATGAGGCACGGGGTGTCGAGCTCGAACTCCGAGCAGAAGGCGCGAACGTCGGCGGGGGTGACGGTCGGGTCCGAGACGACGGGGTAGAAGTCCACGCCGCGTTCCGCGGCCCGCTCGGCCAGGGCGTCGAGCACTGGCGCGTAGCGTCGCGCGATCGGGCAGCCGGGGTCGAGGAAGACGATCGCAGCCGGTCCGGGTCCGCCCTTCATCGCGATCCGCACGACGTTTCCGTCGACGTCGACCGTCCGTAGGCCGATGACGCCGAGCCGCTCCGGCTCGATCGCCTCGGCGGACGCGTGGGCGCCGACCGCCAGCGCTGCGGAGAGGGTCAGCAGGGTCAGCGAGTGGACGTTCGGTCTCATGGCGAGGGTCATCGGGTGTCGAAGATGGTCAGGAATGACAATTTACGCCCGGCGATTAGATCGTCAAGAGTGACAATCTATAGTTTCCGTATGCCCCGCCCCGATCTCACGACCGAGCGCACGGAACAGATCCTCGATGCCTTCGAGCGCTGCATCGCGCGCGACGGCCTCGCCGGAACGTCCCTCGCGGACATCGCCGAGGAGGCCGGCGTGAAGCGCAGCCTCCTGCGACACTACGTCGGGAACCGCGATGACCTCGTGCACGCGCTCGGCGATCGACTCGTCGAGGAGTACCGCGCCGAGCTCCAGGAGATGGCGGAGTACGTCGCGGGCGGCGAGCGCGTCGAGCGCCTGCTCCACTCGCTCTTTCCACCTCCGAGCGACGAGGCGTTCCGCCGCGTGCTCGTGATCGAGGCGCTCATCGCTGCGTCGCGCGAGGACGAGACACTGCGCGCGCAGATGGTCGCGACCGTCGAAGACCTCGTCGCGGCCGTCGTGGACGCGCTGCGGGCAGAGTTTCCCGACGCTGCGAAGAAGGACGTCTTCTCCGTTTCGTGGGGGATCGTTGGACTCTCGTTCAACGAGGAGTCGGTGACGCCGCTCGAGCTCGCCAAGCGCTACCGGCGCGGTTCGATGGAAGCTGCGCGGCGCCTCATCGGATCGCTGGAGTAGAGAGGGTCAATCCCCGGCAGCCACGGGCTCGAAGTCCTCGAAGTCCATGATCAGGCTGCTCTTGCTCCACGCCTCCTCGTCGCCGGCGACGAGCGTGTCGCGCAGCCAGCGGGCCGTCTCCAGTGCGTGATCGGCGTCGACGTCGCGCCCTTCGAGTCGCAGAGCGGCAGCGAGCAGGAGCGAGTAGCCCGATCGGTTCGCGAGACCTGCCGCGTCCTCGCTGAGGTCGATGCGGGAGAGTGCCTCGAGCGCGCTCGCGCCGTCGCCGACCCCGATGTGCGCTCGCGCGAGCACCGTGAATCCGAAGGTGACCGGGATGTTCGACTCGGCGAAGGGCTGCAGAAGCTCCAGCGCCTTGGCGGGGTCGTACCACTCCTCGGAGCGCCGCGTCGTGAGGACGTAGGCGGGACCGAGCGCAGCCGTCGGCGCGCGACCCGTCTGCGCGAGGCTCCACTCGAAGTACGCGTCTGGCGTGACCTCTCCGAGAGCGGCACGGCAGCCCATGATGATCCCGTCGAGGTCCACGTTCGAGCCGTACTGCTCGCGCTCCCGCTCGAACCACTCGATCGCGCGTGCGAACTCCCCGGACGCCATCAGGTCCTCGGCGACCGCGCGCGGATTCCACCGGTCGTACGACGTCATCGACATGCCCTTCTGGGTGTACCGCGCCGCGAGGACGCTGTTGCCGATCGACCGGTAGTGGTCCCCGAGCTTGATGTACGTAGTCGGGAGGTCCGGACGAAGGGCGATGGCCGCGCGCAGGTACTGTGCGATGAGCGGGTTGCCCTCCATCTCACCCCGAATGAGGGTCACCCCCGCGGTGTAGTTCGCGAGGAAGTCGTCCGGGAAGCGCTCCGCCGCGGCGATGAGCGCAAGTCGTGCCTCGGCGACGGCGTCGGCGCGAACGAGGCTCGAGCCCACGAGCAGGAGCGTCTGGGGCGGTGCGTCGGCCGCGAGTGCCTCCTCCGCGAGGGCGATCAGAGCATTGGCGTCACCGGACGCGGAAGCGAGACGCGCTTCGGTGCGAAGCGGATCGTCGTCGAGGTCCAGTGCGATCGAGGTCAGGAGTTCGACGTCGTCGCTCCGGTTCTCGTCCATCTGTCGCAGGACCTGGATCCAGCCTTCCGCCCCGAGCGCGACCGGCAGGGCCATCGGCGTGTCGCGCAGCTCATCGACCCGGTCGGCGAGTCCGTCGTCGGTCAGATCGAGCCCGTAGTCCTGGAACGCCGCGCGGAACGATTCGTTGATCTCGTTCGGCTCCGCGTTCAGATTCGTGTCGACGGCGCGCATCGCGGCGTCCTCGAGGAACTCGAGCAGCCGCTCGTCGCGCTCGCGAGCCGCCTCGGCCGTGCGCGCATCCGCGAGCGCCCCCTCGGTCCGCTCGACGAGCGCGCGCGCCTTGCCGACGAGCTCGTCGCTCGCATCGCGCGACTCGAGCAGAGCGAGTCCCGCGCGAGCGGCGTCGACCGCCTGGGCGTAGGCGCCCTCCTGCTCGCGCTCCAGCGCGATCGTCCGCGCCTCCTCGAAGCCCTCGGCGAGCTGCGCGCGACGCGCCGCGCGCTGGGCCGTCGTCCACCAAAGGCCGCCGCCGATCACGAGCGCGAGGGCCGCCGCACCGAGAACCGCCTGCATCTGGCGGCGCGAGCGCTCCGCCGTCGCGCGCTCTTCGGCCGCCGTGAGCTGGGCTTCGTGTGCCGCGTTCTCGAGTCCGGCGATGTGATCGCGGACGGCGTCGGCGACTTCCTGAGCGGAGGACGGCCGCGCCGCGGGTGCGGGCATCAGGCAGCT
This sequence comes from Planctomycetota bacterium, assembly GCA_039200205.1. Taxonomy (GTDB): domain Bacteria; phylum Planctomycetota; class UBA1135; order UBA1135; genus Saltatorellus. The sequence goes on along the minus strand of JBCCSK010000024.1, from coordinate 8,905 downwards.
CTCGCAGAGCTTCACCAGCCCAGCCGGCGCGGCGCAGGCCGCGAGCCGCTCGCGCGCACCGTCGAGCTCGGCGAGCGCTGCCATCTGCACAAGTGTGCGCCCCTCGGTCGCGACGTACGGCGGTGCGCCCGTGAGCAGCTCGCAGAGGATCGCACCGAGCGCGAACACGTCGGCGCGCTCGTCCACGCACTCGATATCGCCGCGCGCCTGCTCGGGAGCCATGTAGCCGGGCGTGCCGATCACGCTCCCGACCATCGAATCGGAGTCCGTGCTCGGTCCGCTGCGGACCGTCTCCACGAGGCTCTTCGCGGTGTCGCGCGCCGCGAGCTCGTCCGCGACGCCGCCGCGGGCGAGGACCTTCGACAGTCCCCAGTCGACGACCTGGACCTCGCCGAAGCTGCCGACCATCACGTTCGCCGGCTTCAGGTCGCGGTGGACGACGCCCTTCGAGTGCGCGTACGCCATCGTCTGGCAGACGCTCTCGAAGATCGCGAGGAAGCGTGCCCTCTCGTCGTCGGGCGAGCGACGGCGCGAGAAGAGCTTCGCCAGGGTGTGGCCCTTGACGAGCTTCATCGTGAAGTACGGCCGCTCGTCCGCGATCAGTCCGAGCTCGTAGACCGGGACGATCCCGGGGTGCTGGAGCTGGCCGCCGATCTGCGCCTCCTCGACGAACCGCTCGACCACCTCCGGCCGATCGGCGAGCCCCTCGTGGACGACCTTCATCGCGACGTCGCGGCCGAGCTCGGTGTCGTGACCGCGCAGGACGACGCCCATGCCGCCCGAAGCGATCTCGCCGATCACGCGGTACTTCGCGCGATCACGCTTGCTGAGCTGCTCCTCGATCGATCCCGCGCGGGGGTCGACGATGGGGGAGACGTCGTCGTCGCTCGAGTCGTGGAGTGAGGTCCGCGGGGCGCGCCCCGTACGGCGCGCGATCGACTCGAGGATCGAGTCGCCGGTCGCGGGGTCGTGGGGCCGGGTGGAGTCGGGCGGCTGGGATTCGTCGCTCATGAGGCTCGGGCGCTTCTCGCCTTGTCATCGTAGGGGCCCGGCGCGGTCCGTCGCCGGGCCCTGCCCCCGAACCTCTCCGTCAGCTTCCTACGAAGACGCTCATTGCGTTCGTGAAGTTCGACGTCGCAGTTCCGGACACCGAGTCGCGGTGCCAGTAGCTGAAGTTCCAGGTCGTCCCCGGAACCGTCGCGACCGGTCCGCCCGGCTGGGGGATCGCGTCGAACTCGACGACCATGTTCACCGAGCCGTTCGAACCGCTGCTCAGGATCGTGCCCGAGTAGCGGCCGACGCTGCCGCCGATGCACAGGACGCCCGCGCTGCCGCCCGGCATCGAGACGCTCGTCATCGTGTCGCCGACGACGAAGAACCCGAGCGAGCCCGGCGGGAGTCGGTCGGCGAAGAGCCGCATGTTGCTCGTCGAGACCGTCGCGCCGGCGGCGGTGATGAGCCCGCGCTCGCCCGTGCTGTTCGGCGCGCCGAAGCAGTACTGCACGCCGACTCCGTAGGGCCGCAGCGCGAAGTCGACGACCCCTCCCTTCACGTCGATCTCACCGCCGACGTTCCGCTCCCAGGCCAGCGCGCCGAGCCGACCGGGCGCGCCGAACGCGTTGTAGCGCGTCACCGGGATGCCCCCGCCGATGTGGTAGACGGGCCCGTCGGTGACGACGCCGAGCTCGACGCGACTGCGCGCGATGGCCGCGATCCCGGTGACCGTCGTGACGTCCTGGACGTAGCCGCGCCAGCCGCCGGCGACGGGATCGGACTCCAGGTAGGTCACGAGGAAGCGCTCGTTCACCGACTCGATGCGCGCCTCGGCCTGGTCGCGCTCGACGTCGGCGTGCTGGGCGACGCACAGGTCGAGCTCGGCGAAGACGCTGGTCCCGTTCAGCAGCAGCAGGTTCACGTCCTCGTCCGTGCTGTCGTACGGGTCGTAGACGATCCCCCAGGGCTGCTCGTCGTCGGAGACGAAGGAGGGGGCGGCCACGTCGATCTCGCCCGGACGAGCGCCAGGGCCGAAGGTCTGGACGGTCGTCGGCCAGAGGCGCAGCGCGCCGGTCGTATCGATCTGCGCCGCCTCGATCGTCCAGAGATTCGTCGCGACGTTGCGCTGTCCCCAGGCAACCGGGATCGCAGTCGGCGGAGCGCCGGCGGACGACGGGCGCCTTGCGATGGCGAACAGCGTCGTGTCGATGTTCACGTCCGTCTCGAGCGCCCGCACGATCCCGAGTGCGCCGGTGCCGTCGACCGTCTGGTAGCGAACGTCGCCGTCCGTCGCGAAGTCGCGGATCCACGCGACGACGAACGCGGCGTCGCCGGGGAACAGCGAGCCGGCGCTCGCGACGTCGGGGGCGATGTCGTCGTAGTTCCCGGTCGAGTTCCCGTGGAGCTGCACCGCGTTCAGCGGGAAGCCGGGCGTGAGCTCCATGCGACGCGAGACGATCTCGCGCGTGCCGAGGACGGGACTCGTGCGCTCCGCGACGAAGAGGGCGTGGGACAGGTCGCTGGCGACGGCGGGATCGATCCAGTTCTCGGTGCCGATCTCGATGTAGTCGCCCGCGACGAACGTCCCGTCGTCGCTCAGGATCGTGGTGTAGATGTCGACGTCGTTGCCGGCGAACTGGTCCTCGTACACGTAGATCAGGTACTCGTTCGGCGTGAAGTACTGGGTCTTGTAGGTGACGTCGACGTCGTGCTGGAAGCCTGACACCGAGTCGACCGTGAACGTCGTCACGAGGGGATCGACGACGATCTGGCCCTGGGCCGAGCGGAGGAAGTCGGCGGGCACGGTGAGCCGGAGGCGGCCGTCCTGCCACTCGGTCGTCATCGCGGCCTGACGCCCTGCGCCGTCGAGGACCGTCGCCTCGCCGTAGCGCACGCCGCCGATCAGCTCCCCCGCGTCGTCGCGCGCCTCGAAGCGGATCGCGCCAGACGGCTGGGGAACGGCGCGCATGTCCGTCGCGACGTCGAAGTCGAGGACGAGCGTCCCGTCGGCACCCGCCGCGTCGATCGCGACCGTCTGCTCGATCGTGTCGGCGCCGATCAGGTCGTAGCGCACGTCGAGGGACCCGCGCTCGATCGTGAACCGCTCGGTCTCCGCCTGGGTGCCGCGAACGCAGCCCGCGCCGAGCTCGACGTCGGTTCCGGCAAGCGTCGCCCGGTTCAGCCGAAACTCGAGCGGGTAGGTCGTCGGAACGTCGGAGCCGAGGAACGGGATGTAGGTGAAGCCGTCGTCGGAGACATGTGCCTTGTACGTCGCTCCGCGCAGCCAGGTGCCGTCCTCGCCGCGCGCCATGTGGACGCGGTCGCGGTCGATCGAGAGGTCGATGTTCGTCAGGATGCGATCGGACGCGGAAGCGCTCTGCGCGGGCTCTAGCGGCGCCGGTGCGACCGTCCGGGTTCGTCCCTCCACCACAGGCGCGAGCGGCGCGATCCGGTCGATCCCGTCACGGCCGAGGGGGAGCCTCGCTCGAGCCGCACGACGGGCAGCATCGCGCTCCTCGACGAGCTGCTTCTCGTGGCCCGTGGGCTCTCCGGCGGGGTGGAACTGTCGGACGAGCTCGGGCTCCTGGGCGGACGTTCCGGCGAGGAGGAGGGAGCAAAGCGTGGCGTGGAGCATGGGGCGCATCGGGACGGCTGGAGCCAGTCCGCGGTCGAAGGAACCTGGTCGCGTTGCAGAGGGGGGGGGCGCCTCGCGGGGAGGCGCCGTCAGGCCCCACCTCGAAGGCCAACCTCGGACCCCGCCGAGATTCCGTTGCCATTCCGCTCTGCGCGCCGGATCTGGTGACGGGATCCGGTTCGCGAGGGGCGATGCGCCGGGGTTCGCAGGGCGCGTCGTGCGCACGGCTCCACACGAGATCCCCTCCGCGCTCGCGTCGACGTCGAGCTGGCTGACGCACCCCGAGCTCCGTGGAGCAGGCGTGAAGGAGGTGCTGGATCACGCGTGCCCCAGGACCACGACCCCCGCTGGGCTTCGATGAGTCCAGCGCTGGGATGGCTCGTGGGCGAGCTGTACATGACCGTCTGTCCCTGATCATCGCGACGCAGAGTGCGTCTCGCGTGGGAAGACACCGCTGCGGATGCGAGTTCGAAGTGCCACGGTCCGTTCTTCACTCGATCCTGACGAGCCGAGAACCGCGGGTCGCGATTAGCTTCACAGCTGTTCGCAACACACTGAGGAAGCTCGCCATGACCTCACTTCTGCTCCTGACTGCGGCGATGGCCGCGTTCGCCAACGAGATCGAACACACGCCCGGATTCGCTATTCGTGGATTGGCCGACGACAACATCGGATCGAACGTTCATTCGGCCGGTGACGTCGACGGCGACGGGATCGATGACATCATCGCGGATGGGTACAGGAGCTCCACGCAGTCGATGGTGGCGGTCGTCTACTCCGGGGCGAACCGTAGAGTTCTGCACGAGGTCGAGCACGCCGCTTTCAGCGTGTTGCCGACGTACTCGGTCGACGGGGTCGGCGATCTCGATGGTGACGGGCACGGCGAGTTCATCGTTGGGTTTCCGGAGCGCGAAAGTGCCGTCGTTTACTCCGGCGCAGATGGGAGCGTGCGCTTCACACTTCAGGGGCGCCCCGGACCGGCCGCATTCGGTGGCACGGTCGCGGGCGGCGGCGACGCCGATGGCGACGGCGTGCCCGACGTCATCGTCGGAACGGACCGACGCGGCTCGGTCAATCGGCCCGGCTACGTGCGGGTGTACTCGGGTGCAACTGGCGACCTTCTGCACAACTTCGAGGGTCGACGCCCGACCGTTGGGTTCGGTGGCGCGATCGCCGACGCCGGAGACTGCAACGGGGACGGTTACGCTGACATCGTCATTGGCTCCGAGTCGGACGGAACCGACTTCTTGTTCGTCCCCCCGATCACTGGGTTCGGTCCGTTACGACAGGTCGACCGCTCCGGCGCGGTCTACGTCTACTCCGGAGCGGACGGGACTCTGCTGCACCGCCTCCTGGGTGCGGACGAAGATGAACGTCTCGGATTCACGGTCGCCGGCGCAGGCGATGTCGACGGAGATGGGCGTGATGATGTGATTGCAGGGACCGAGTTTCCCGAGTTCCCGCGGTTCGGCGTTGCGACGGTCTTCTCCGGCGCGACCGGACAGGTTCTCCACACCTTTCTCGGTCAGGAGGCCGCAGAGGGTGTTTCTGTCGACGGCGTCGGCGATCTGGACCTGGACGGCTTCGACGATCTGCTCGTCGGTTCGAGACTCTCGAACTTTGGCGAACCAGCTGTGAAGGTCTATTCCGGTGCAACGGGCGAAGTCCTCTTCGCTGCCGCCGACATTCCCGGCTTCGACAACTACCACAGCGTGAGTCGGGCCGGCGACCTCAATGGCGATGGGGTCGGTGACTTCCTGGTCGGGGTCACGCTAGAGCTTTCTTTTCCTGGAGTGATCTTTACGTACGTCTCGAAGCCCGGACCGGGTCTCGCGTACTGCGTGTCGACGCCGAACTCCACGGGCGGCGCGGCGGCGATGGTGACGACGGGCTCGGCGAGCCTCGTTGCGAACGACCTTCGCCTGGCCGCGCGTCCGGTGCCCAACACGCTCGGCCGCTTCATCTACGGCGCGGCACAGGCGCAGACGCCGATCGGCGGTGGATTCCTGTGCGTTGGCGGCCAGAGTGCCTTCCTCCCGCCGACGGTCGCCGTGGGGAACACGCTCAGTCAGCCGCTCGACGCCACGATGCCCCCGGATCCCGCCCTGACCATCACCGCGGGATCGACCTGGAACTTCCAGGCCTGGTTCCTCGATCCGAACGGAGGCGGCGCAGGCCGGAACCTCTCGGACGGACTGGAGGTCACTTTCGTTCCCTGATCGCGGGCGGCCTCTTCCGGACCGCCGATGGGCCGCGTGGATCACGGCGGTCCGACGGCGCGCACGGTCGAGCGCTGATCAAGAGTCAGAGCGTGCGCTCCTTGCTGACGGTCTTGATGTACTCGTCGTAGACGAAGATTCGATCGCGCTTCCTGCCGGTGACTTCAATCACCATCCCGAGCTCCTCCATGATTTCGATCGCCCGAGACACCGTCGGATAGCTGAGCGCGGCTCTCTCGACGACGTCGGGAAGCGAACGAACCGGATGCGTCTGAAAGACCTCGTGCACCTGGAGCACGGAGCCGGGTCGATCGCGCTCCGTTCGGATCCGGACTCGGTCGCGCTCGAAGAGTCGAGTGAGGTCGCTTGCCGTCCCAACCGCGGAATGCGCTGACGCTGTCACACCTTCGAGGAAGAACCTGATCCACTCCGTCCACGCGGACTCCGTACGCGTGCGCTGCAGCAGGTCGTAGTAGCGCTCGCGGTGTTCCTTCAGGAACAAGCTGATGTACAGGAGGGGATCGCTGAGAGTCTTCTCTCGCAAGAGCATCAACGGGACGAGCATTCGCCCGAGGCGGCCGTTCCCGTCCCCGTACGGATGGATCGTCTCGAAGAGCGCGTGAGCGAGACCGGCTCGAACGAGCGTGCTCTCTCCAGCCGGCTCGGCGTTCACGAACCGCTCGAGGTCTCCCATGCACTCGGCGACGGTTTCCGGCGGCGGCGGCACATAGGCGGCATTCCCAGGGCGCGTTCCACCGACCCAGTTCTGTCCTCGGCGGTATTCGCCGACCAGGCGCTCGCTGCCTCGGCCGGACCCGAGCAGCAGGCGGTGGAGCTCGTCGAACATCCGTGAGGTGAGCGGCCAGCCGTCCCGAACGAGCTCGGTCCCGCGCTCGAGCGCCGACACGTAGGCAGACGTTTCGGTCAGATCGTCCGAGCGAGGCGCGCCCTCCATGCTCTCCGCCTGGAGGAGCTCGTCGAGCGTCGACTGGGTTCCCTCGATCTGAGAGGACAGAACGGCCTCCTTGCGCACGAACATGTAGACGAACAGACCCGTACTCGGCAGCAGCGAAGAGATCGCATCCAGCGCTCCGAGAGCGCGGTTCGCCTCACCCAGATCAGCCTGGAGCTCCGTCAGGTCCAGCTCGTCCGTGGGCAGTGGCAGCGGACTGGGAAAGAAGGCGCGAACCTCCTCGCCGCCAACGCGACTCATGACCTGGAAACGGCCGCTGGGCCGCGTGGGTGGGTTCTTCTGGGGCATCGCTATGAATGCTGGCGTGAATAGCGGCTCGCCCTATTCAAGAACGTGAGATTTGGGCCGCGGAGTGGACCCATGGCCCTTCGAGCGGTCCCGAGACGGGGTCGAGGTGCGAGCCCGCCCCGGGAGTCCTTCGGTCGGTTCAGTCGCGCGACGCGCGCAATCCGGGCTCATCGGCACTGGCCGCGCCGGCCCGCCGCAGCCGATCCCGCACCCCGTCCCAGGCGGACCCCGGCGGGGGCGCCTCGACCACGATCAGGTCGAGGCCGGCGTCGTCCAGGTCGTGCAGCTCTGCATAGAGCCGGTTCGCTGCCGCCGATGGATCGTCCGGGAGGCGGCGGTCCAGCGTCACGTCGCTCGGCGGCGCCCCGAAGCCGAGGAAGCCCGCGCGACGCCTTGCGACGTCCGGCCAGCTCGCCGGATCGTCGCGGTCGACCAGGACCGTCGCCGTGCGCGGCGCGTAGTGCGATGCATCCTGGCCCGCGGTGCGCAGCTCGGCGGTGGGCTGCAGGGTCGTCGAGACCTGCATCCCGGCGACTTCAGCAATGGCCTCTTCGCCGATGAGGCCCGGCCGCAGGATCCGAGGCGCGTCGTCCACGCACGCGACGATGGTCGACTCGATCCCACCGGAGCACGGTCCGCCATCTAACACGAAGGGCGTCCGCTCACCGAACTGCGCGCGGACGTGCGCCGGCGTCGTCGGGCTGATGCGGCCGTAGCGGTTCGCCGACGGGGCGGCCACGGCGCCGCCGAACGCCTCGAGCAGGCGCAGCGTGAGCGGATGCCCCGGCACCCGCAGGGCGACCGTGTCCTGACCGCCCGTCACCGCGTCCACGACGCGATCGCTACGCCGCAGCACGAGGCTCAGCGGCCCCGGCCAGAACGCCTCGGCGAGGCGGTACGCGTAGTCCGGGATCGCCGTCGCCCATCGGCCGAGATCGTCCGCACTGGCGATGTGTGCGATCAGCGGTCGGCTCGGCGGGCGGCCCTTCAGCACGAAGATCCGCGCGACCGCCGCCGGGTTCTCGGCATCGGCCGCGAGGCCGTAGACGGTCTCCGTCGGGATGACGACGAGCTCGCCGGCCCGCAGCCGTGCGAGCGCCTGCTCGAGATCCGAGGCGCGGTCGTCGGAGTTCATCGGCGATTCCACCGCGGGCGCGCGAGCGCGGCCTCGATCGGCAATGGCACCGTCGCTGTGCGATCAGACCACGGCGACCGGCGCGACGTCCCCGACGCGCGCGAGCTCCTCGTCCGCGCTCCACACCACGTTGTAGAGCGTGTCGCGCTCGACCGGGATGCGGCCCGCGTCGCGGATCCACTGGACGAGCTCGGCGCGCAGCACGCGCTGGGGCGTCGTCGCGCCGGCCTCGTGATAGATCTTCTCCTCGACCACGGTGCCGTCGACGTCGTCCGCGCCGAACGCGAGCGCCATCTGGGCGACCGGGATCGAGAGCATGATCCAGTAGGCCTTGATGTGGTCGATGTTGTCGAGGAGCAGCCGACCGACCGCGATCTCGCGCAGCTCGTCGAGCGCGGTGGGGCCGGGGAGGTGGCTCCACTCCGTGTGGTCGGGGTGGAAGCTGAGCGGGATGTAGGTCTGGAAGCCGCCGGTCTCGTCCTGGAGGCGGCGGAGGCGATCGAGGTGATCGACGCGCTCGCGGGCCGTCTCGATGTGTCCGTGCAGCATCGTGCAGTTCGAGCGCAGGCCCGCCTCGTGCACGGTGCGGGCGGTGTCGAGCCACTCCTGGCCCGTGTTCTTCTTGTCGTAGCCCTCGTCGCGGACGCGGTCGGAGAAGACCT
>JBCCSK010000023.1:0-29045 GCA_039200205.1 Planctomycetota bacterium | reverse complement strand
CCCGGAGACTCGTCGCGAGCGCCCGGTGTCCTCGGTCGCGGCTCAGCGCGAGCAGCTCGACCGCGGCTGCGAGCTCTTCCGACGCGTCCGGGAGCCCGCGCGCCGCCGCGGCGACCGAGGACAGCGTCAGTTCCTCCTCGCGCCGCGACATCTGGCCCTTCTTTAGTCGTCGGGTCACGCGTGTTGCGAGTGACAGCAGGTCCTTCTGCGAAGCCGCCCGTCGCGCCGTGGAGGTTGGATCCGCGGAGCTGACGAGGACCTCTCCGATCGCAGTACAGGCGTTGGCGTCCTCCAGTCCCCTCCGAAGCCAGCGCTCGCTCGTACTGACGGACGATTCGAGCCGGCGGAAGACGTCCTCCAGCATCGCGGCGTCGGCTGCAGCGAGGGTCGCACGCATCCCTCGCCCGAGGAAGTGGCCCGTCGCCACGTCCGTCGCCTCGCGCTGAACGAGCTCGAGGAAGGCGGTCGCCTCTGGCGTCCCGGCGCTCGTCGAGCCGGATTCGATCAGCGCGTTCCGCGCGGAAGGGTCGTCGCTCAGCGATGCGGAGATGACCCGCTCGACGTCGTCGCGCGCGATCGACCGCCAGGCCGCGTCGGCGGCCGCCATGACCTCCGGGCGCTCGGCGAGGACCCGCTCTGCGACCTCGCGCGCGGTCGACGACTCGGACCCCGAGGCCATGAGAGCCAGGATGAGCGTGTTGCGCTGCGGCGTCCACTCGTCGAAGGCGCGCATCGCGTCGTCGACGGTCAGCCCTTCGAGGCCGATGCGACCCGCCGGTTCGCCGCGGAGCATGAGCGCGAGGAGCTTGCTGTGCGCGAGCGGTCGGGGATCACCGACGAGGGTCTGCTCTGCCGTTCGGAGCCCCTCCCAGTCGATCGGGTCCAGGTGATCGACAAGCGCGAATCCGTCGCCGTCGTCGCTCCAGATCGCGGCGAGATGGAGCAGCGCTCGTGCGTGATCCGACGCCTCGGGATCACGCAGCGCTTCGGCGATCTCTTCGGTTCGAACGCCTGACTCGAGGACGCGACTTCGAATCGACTCGAGCGAACGGGACAGCGAACCGCCGCTGATCACTGGAGCGTCCTCGTAACCGATCCCGATGCGCTCGATGAGATCCTCGGCGCGAATCGAAGGTGATCCGTCCTCGCCCGTCCTCGCCGCGGATACCGACGTGGAGACGACTGGCGCGTCACGAGTCGCCCGATCACCGGTCGACACGAGCGAGGGAGCGTCGTCGGTCGCCTGGTCCTCGGGCGCTGCGACGATGTCGGATGCGGCGTCCCGCGGCTCGCGCGTCGTCAGCAGGACGGCGATGAGCACTCCGGACGCAACCACGATCGCCGCGGCGATCGGGTTCTTCATTCGGGGAAGCATGGAACGACGCGCCGCACTGCGGCCCTGGGTCTGCCGGGGCCCCTATTCGACCACGACCCTCAGCTCGTTGTCGCCCGGTCCGATCGAGACCGCTTCGAGACGCCCGCTCCGATCGTCCGACGCCCTCACGTTCACCGTGTACGTCCCGACCGCCAGCGGTCCGACGTCGAGGCGCCCACTCTCGGTCCGAAGCCACGCGCGTCTTCGATCATCCGCAGAGATCGCGACCCTTGCGTCGACGGGTCTCCCGTCGATCGACTCGACCAGGCAGATGACCCGCGCAGTGGGCCCGGCCTCGAGCTCGACCGTGAGATCCTCGCCGGGGATCGTGACTCTCCGGTCGGCGAGCAGCTGATCCAATCCATCGATCAGTTCGATCCGGACGTCGGCACCAGGACGGAGCCCGTAGAGACTGAGGGAGCGCTCGGAGGGCACGTAGTAGTCGACGTACCCGTTGCTCATCTGAACGAGGGTCTGGAAGCCTCGGGTGAACCCGTAGAACGCGCGGTGGTGGCCGTGGTCGTAGCCGGGGCGCTGCTCTGGGGTCAGTCCCGTGCCATAGGGACTGCTGCCCTCGAAGCGGACGCGAACGCGTGCGGCCATGCGCGCGTCTGCGCCGCGACGAAGACCGGCTGCATCAACGCGCACCTTGGGCGCCGCGGGCAGCTCGATCAGCAGAGCGCCATCCACGCCCGTCACGAGGTCGTCGACCTGCGCACGTATGAAGGCGAAGTCTGGAGCGAAGACGTCAAGGTGGTCCTCGGGATGGACGGGCAGGTCGACGTATCCCCCCGCGTCCGTTCGGGCGCTCGAGTCGCGTCCTGCGACCCACGCGTCCAGCGGAGCCACGCCGCTCGGACCTCGCCCGAGCACGCGGATCCGCCGTCGAACGAGCCGGGGAACCTCGACGTTGCCGACGTCGTGGGGGAACGACACGTCGGCGAGCTTCTCGACAAAGCGGAATCCCCTGTCGGATTCCGGGTGGTAGACGTCGAGATGCACGGCGTGTCCGCGCTCCAACGGACTTCCTTCGGACTCGGCGCGTTCGGCCGGGACCCAGAAGCGGCCGTCCGACATCAGTACGGCCGAAACGCTCCCGCCTGTTGCAGAGCCATCCCTGTCGACGACCCGGAATCTGAACTCTCCGTCAAGGGGCTCCTCCGTACCGGCCCAGACGAAACGTCCGGTCACCGCGGGAAGCAGTCGGAGGTCGATCTCGACGTCGTCGGCGCCAACGGGCAGGTCCAGCTTAGTGCCCGGCGATTCGATCGCAGCGCCGTCGACGGCGACTGCCTCGATGGAGAACGCTTCGGCGATCCAGAAGGACTGTCGCGCGCTGTCCACCTCGACAGTGCACTCGAACCGGCCCTCGGCGTCGGGACGGAGGTAGGCCCACGCAGGGAGCGCGCCCGCTCCGCGTAGCCTTTGGGTCGCAGAGCCGAGCGAGTCGCGGAGGCCATGCGCAGCCAGGTCGAGCCAGCCGAGGAAGGAGAGGCCGACGGGCGGCCGACCGCCGTCGACCCGGACGAGGCCGCGGATCGTGCGCGCGGGCGGCAGCACCACATCGACCGCGTCGCCATTCCCGAGCGGCCCGAGCGTGCGGTGAGCCGCGATGAAGCCCGGCGCCGCAACGAAGAGGTCGAGCGTGAGTCCGGTCGGAAGCTCGGCATCTCCCTCCGGCTCGATCTCCAGCGGGTGAACTCGCACGTCGATGTCGACCCAGGCGGCGCCTGCGTCTGGCACCGGCGCACCGCTCTCATCGACGATCCGAAGGAGCGGAGGTCCTGCAGCTTCGCTGGCCGGATCGTACCGCGCGTCCGAGGGGGACGAACCCGCGTCGACCGCGCGACGGGGCGCGCTCTCCGGCGTCGCCTCGTGCCCGGCGAGACGTTCGACGTCCGGGGCGACGGGCCGTGCGATCGTCGTCGGGTCCGGAGTCGGGCTTCGGCCGTCGCCGGCAGCGAGAAGCGCCCATGTCGCCGCGCCGATGACGATCGCCGCACCGACGGCGATCGCCACCTTGGTCGACGCCGCGAGCGCGACGAGCGCAGCGGCCGGTGCAGCGGTATGCGCGTCACGGGCCGCGTAGGACGGCCAGGCGAGAGCGGTCAGAGCAGGCGCCCAGCGTTCACGGCCGCCCTCGGACGTGTCCAGCTGCTTGCGCAGCTTGGCGAGTGCCCGCGATCGCCGCGTCCGAACCGCCCCGGGAGAGACCCCAAGCTCGCTCGAGATCCACTCCGCGGAGCGCTCATCGAAGTAGGTCCAGACGACGAGGTCGCGGTCCGACCGCGGAAGCGCGGCGATCGCTGCCGCCAGCTTCTCGTGCAGAACCGCTCGGTCGTGGCTCCAGCTCTCGCTCACGGACACCGCGGCGTCGCTCCGAGCGGCGCGCTGCTCTGCGTCGGCCTGCAGCCGCCGCCGTCGATTCGCGTGACCCGCGCGGCGGCGCGCGACGGTCCGGAGCCAGCCTCGAAGACCCCCCGCGCGCACTGAAGGCGGTCGGTGCAGCGCCTCGGACACGACTTCTTGGACGAGGTCGTCTGCGGCCGCGTCGTCGGTGACGAGGCCGCGTGCGACGGCGTGCAGCCAGCGGGTCTCCGCGAGAAGAGCTTCGACGGTCGTTTCGTAGGCGTGTGTCATGGGTGAGGCCGGAGCGCGGGCAGAGCGCTCACATCCCTCAGCTGTGACGGGGCACGTCGGCGTTACGCGTGAATCCGAGATTCAGAGCCGGCCCCGAGCGAAAGCTCACGCGGACGCCGTCGCCCGCGTACGGTGCTCGATCGGGCTGATCCCGCGGATGCGCTTGAACGCCGTGCTGAACGCGTACGGCGTGCTGTAGCCGAGCGCGTGTGCGACCGTCCCGACCGTGGCGTCCGGCTCACAGAGCATGTCCGCGGCCAGCGCCATCCGCCATTGGCTCAGGAACTTCATCGGTGACTCGCCGACCACGTCCTGGAAGCGACGCGCGAGTGCCGCGCGCGACGCGCCGACTTCGCGTGCGAGCGCTTTGACCGTCCAGGTGCGGGCCGGCTCGTCGCACATCAGCTGGAGCGCACCGCTCACGACGGGATCGCCCTGCGCGCGGTACCACGTCGGCGCCTCGGCTTCGGCCCGCGTGAACCAGGCCCGCAGGATCGCGATCAGCAGCAGGTCGATCATCCGATCGAGGACCGCGGCCTGACCCGGGGCGTCCTTCGCCATCTCCTCGCACAGGAGATCGACGAGCGGCGAGTTCCATGTCTCCTTCGAGAGCGAGAGGACCGGCGGCAGCGCGCGCAGCAGGCGATCGCTGACGTCGCTCGTCGACTCGTACGCTCCGACGAGCATGAGCGTCGAGCCATCGGGGTCGTTCCCCCAGGTTCGCATGCCGTGCATCAGCTCGTCCTCGACCGACTCGCCGTCGAGGTTGCAGCAGCGCTGGCCCGGGTGGATCACGATCGTCGGCTCCGTCTTCGGATCGTCGGCCACGTTGTAGTGGTCAGGCGCGCGCGTCACGGCGACGTCGCCGACGCGGAGCTCGACGGGATCGCCGCTGTCCGGAACGACCCAGGCCAAGCCGCGCACCATCGCGAGGACCGTGATGGGCGACTCCGCCAGGATTCGGAGCGACCACGGCGGCGTCATCACCGTTCGCAGGGCGAACGCGCCTCTCGCGCGCGCGCCGTCGACGAGTCCGCCGAACGAGTCCATGGGCCCAGACTACGGGCTGGACGATCGCGTATGGGACTGAGCGTCTCGACGATGGCCGCTCGGGCGGCCTCCGAGAACCATGCATGCGTGGCCCGAAACGGCCCGGTTCAACCACTCCAAGGAGGACACCACCATGCAGAGCACTGATCGCGACGAGGCCTTTCTCATCATCGGCGGAAGCGGAAAGACGGGGCGGCGCGTGACCGATCGCCTCATCGGCGCCGGGCGCCGAGTGCGACCCGTCTCTCGCTCGACCACGCCCCGGTTCGACTGGCACGACGACGCGACCTGGGGCCCCGCGCTCGACGGCGTCCAGGCCGTCTACATGACCTACTTCCCCGACCTGGCCCTCCCTGGCGCGGCGGAGACCGTGCAGGCGTTCGCGCGCTATGCCGTGGACCACGGCGTGCGGCGACTCGTCCTTCTCTCTGGCCGCGGCGAAGAGGGGGCCCAGCGGGCGGAGCGCTACCTCCAGGAGTCGGGCGCCGACTGGACGATCGTCCGCTGCGCGTTCTTCAACCAGAACTTCGACGAGAGCTTCGCCGACTCGATCCGTGCCGGCGTCCTGGCGATGCCTGCCGGCGACACGGCCGAGCCGTTCGTCGACGCAGACGACATCGCGGACGTCGTGTTCGCGGCGCTGACGGACGACCGCCACATCGGCGAGCTGTACGAGCTGACGGGGCCGCGTCTGCTCACCCTCGCCGACGTGGCTGCGGAGCTCGCAGCGGCGATCGGACGCGACGTCCAGTACGTCCCGGTCGGCGCCGAGGAGTTCGGCGCCGAGCTCGGTGCGCACGGGATGCCGGAGGCCGAGGCGACGCACCTCGCCGAGCTCCTGACCGAGGTACTGGACGGCCGTAGCTCCTTCCTCGGCGACGGAGTTCAGCGTGCGCTGGGCCGAGCGCCGCGCGACTTCGCCGACTACGCGAGGGATGCGGCTGCGCGCGGCGCGTGGAACGTCGAGGCGGCGACAACGTAGTGCGCGCTCGGACGGGTCATGGCGTTCGCGCCTATCATGCGGCCGCCATGACCCGTTCCCTGATCGTGAAGGTCCTCGCTATTGCCCTGATCGCGAGCGTCGCCCTGTCGGCGGTCACGCACGTCACCGCGAAGTACCCCTCGATTGCCGTCGAGCGCGACGGCGACGGCGACTTCGAGACGGTCGAAGGGGGCACGCCGTTCGAGTGGAGCGTCAGCGCCGGTTACTCGTGGAGCGCAGCGTCCAACAACCACTCCGTCATGCAGAATCCGTCGGGCGATCTCCCCGTTCGACTGTCTTCCGTGACCATCGTCGACCTCTCCGGCGACGAGCTCTCGCGTCGCGTCGCCCGGCACCTCATGGGCGTGTTCATGGAGGAGCCCGAGGTCCAGAGCATTGACGTCCACGAGCCGGGCGATCCGCTGGAGAGTGAGCGCCTCGGCGAGCTCATCCTCGTCCTCGAGCAGATCGAGGCCGACTACGAAGGGCTGTTCGACTTCGACGGACGAAGCGCCCGCTATCGCGTCACGATGGGGCACTCACCCGAGTACGGCTATGACGCGCTCGCCGGCGCCCGGTGCGTCGCCGAGGTGAGCGTCGACGTCGACGTGGAGTCGAAGACGGTCGGAACGCCCTTCCACGGGATTCGCGCGCTCGCGGAGAGCGTCGCCGATGCGATCGACGTTCCCGAGCTGCTCGACGACCTGCGCGAAGAGCACGGACTGACGCCGCCCGTGCCCGCGTTTGCGATCCCCGAAGGCGTCGACCTCGACGCTGCGACCCAGATCGCGGCCGCGACGGGCCTGGACGCCGAGCCCGTCCTGCAGGGCGCGCGGTTCGGGCGCGTCGGCGAGGCGTACTGGCGCTACGAGGGCGAGGACGCGCTCGATCGGCTCGATCGTGCGGTCGAGACGCTGCTCGCGGAGGGTTGGACGCGTCTCGACGGAGGGAACACGGGCGTGGATGGGCGCACGCACCGCGCTTTCCTTCGGCGCGATCGAACCACCGCGGAGTGGGTCTACGAGGAGAATCGCACGAAGCTGCTCCAGGAGGAGCGGTGGACCAGCACCAACGGCGGCCCGCAGGTTCATCACGTCGAAGGTCCGCTGATTCCCCCGGTGCTGTGGGTTCACGCCTGGAAGTCGCTGAGCGACGACGAGCTCCTCGGCCTGGCGAAGGAGGCCGAGCAGCAGGGTCCGGACGCGCTCGAGGCCGTGGCCGCGAACCTCACGACCGGGATGCGCAGTCGACTGGAAGAGCTGGGCGCCACCGCGCTCCTCGAGCTCATCGAACCGGAGAGCGCCGATTGACGGAGTGCCGTGGCCGACACTCAGCTGGCCCGTACGGATCGCTGCTCCTAGGCCTACCCTTCAGGCGAAATGATCCGGTCAGTCATCGTCGTGGCGGTCTCCGTGGGGGTGCTCGCTTGGATCGTCGCGTCGGCGATCTCGAGCCTCGCCGTGACGTCCCGGTCCCTCGTCGTCGAGCGCGTCGAGGACGGTTCCTTCGAAGTCGTCGAGGGGTGGCGACCGTTCAGCGCGAACCTCACAGCTGGAACCACGCGGCGCGAAGGCGTCGCCGAGCGTCAGCTCGTTGCCGTTCCATCGGCCGGAGAGCCTCTTCGGCTGTCGTCCGTCACCATCGTCGATCTGGGCGGCGATGGCCTCTCACGGCGCGTCGCCCACGGTCTCTTGGAGGCCTTCGAGGACGAGCCGGAAGTGCAGCGGATCGACGTGAGGCATCCCGGCGACTCGATGGAGTCGTCGCGCCTCGGAGAGTTGATCCTGGTCCTCGAGCGGCTCGAGGTCGATGAGGGGGACACGCTCGGCGAACGGCGAGCTCGCTTCCGCGGCTGGGTCGGAAGCTCACCCGAATGCTGTCAGATCGAGCGGGTGGTCGATCATGAATTCGGCGTCTGTCGCTTCGAGGTCGACGTGACGACGACGACGATCGGCACGCCCTTCCACGGAATCCGTGAACTTGCGCAGAGCGTCGTCGACCTCATCTCGGTCCCCTCGATCCTGATGAACATGAGGCTCTGGGGCGAGCCCGCACCGCCGGTCCCCGCGTTCGCGATTCCGAGCGCCGTCGAACTCGACGGCGCGGAGCGGATCGCTGTCGCCACGGGTCTCGGCCCCGAGCCGCTCATCCAGGGCGCGCGCGTCGGGCGGGCCGCCGCAGCGCTCGGGCGCAGCGGGGGCGACGACCTCCTCGATCGCATCGACCGTGCAGTGGAGAGCCTCGTCGCCGAGGGGTGGACGCGCGTTCCGAGCGAGACCGGGGGTGCAGCCGGGTGCGCCCGTCGCGTGACTCTGCGGCTTGGGCGAACGACGGCGGAGTGGATCTACGAACAGCTGGGAGCGGTGCGACGTCCCCCGGAGTCGTCCGCCAGCCCGTACGAAGGGGCCGCGAAGCAGCGCCTCGAAGATCCGCAGACCTCCGGGGTTCTCTGGGTCCACGCCTGGACGGAGCTGAGCGATGAGGAGCTCCTCGGACTCGTGAGGGAGGGCGAGCGCCGCGGTCCGGAAGCGCTCCACGCGCTCGCCGAGAACCTCTCGCTGCGCATGCGCCGTCGACTGGAGGAACTGGGCGCCACCGCGATGCTCGAGCCCGAGCCCGGGGACTGATCCGGCCCCTTCCCGAGCCGCCCGACGCTTTCGCGGTATCTTCGGGGAATGATCGCGCTGTCCCTTCCCAACCTCCTCCTCGCTGCCTCGCTCGCGTTCCCGGCGACGAGTGCGTCGCCGCCGCTCACCCTCGACGAGCCCTACGAGGCCGACATCGAGTTCCTCCTCGACCAGTTCGAGGACAAGGCCGGTCAGCTGTTCCGCATCAAGGACATCGACTGGAAGAAGGTGCGCAAGGAGTTCACCAAGGCGGCCAAGGACATCGAGACCGACCAGGACCACGTCGTTCTAGTCAGCCGCTTGCTCGCGCGCCTGGAAGACGGGCACGCGGGCTTCTACGGCGACTTCAACGTCGACATGAAGGGGCACGGCGACGGTCCGATCTCCGGGTGCGGCCTGAGTCTCTACGAGTACGGCGGCAAGTGGTACGTCCGTCGCGCGTCGGGGGCCGCCGAGCAGAGCGGCATCCTCCCTGGGTGGGAGGTCAAGAAGATCGAGAAGCAGGACCCCAAGAAGTGGATGGAGGCTGCGTACGAGCGCCTCATCGACCGCGAGAGCTTCTCGACCGAGCACGCCGCGCGCTGGTCGTGCGGAACGTGGGGTCTCGTCGGCCCGGAGGGAAAGGGCGCGAGCTTCGAGTTCCGCACGGACAAGAAGAAGAAAAAGAAGATCACGCTCTCGTGGGACGAGAGCTCGCGACTGCACGGGCCCGTGTTCATGCCGGACGGCCTCGAGATGGTCGGCCGGGACGTCGGCTGGGCGAAGCTCCCGAGCGGCCACGGGTACATGTGGGTGGGGCGCGTCCCGGGCGAGATCCCCGAACTGGTCGACAAGGCGATCGAGGGATTCGGCGCGGATGCGCCGGGCTTGATCCTCGACTTCCGCTCGTGCCTCGGCGGCGGCTGCGACAGCGATGCGCTGCTCGGACGCTTCGTCCCCGAGGGCAAGACGTTCGCGAAGCACTCGAGCGCCGGACCGATGCCTTTCACCCGGCACGTCGTCATCCTCGTCGATCCGAACACGATCTCTGCCGGCGAGACGATCGTGGGGGAGATGAAGGAGGAAGGCCGCGCCTACCTCATCGGACCGGGCCCGACCCACGGAGCGTCCGGGTCCAAGGAGGTCGTCGAGGTTCCGAGCAAGCTCTTCTCCGTGCGCTTCGTCGTTCGCTCCCACAAGTCGTGGATCAACGGCGGCCGCGGGATCGAGGGCATCGGCGTCGCGCCCGACGAGGTCGTCGAGTACGACCCGGAGATGCTCGTCGAAGGCGTCGATCCCGCGATCGCGCGCGCGATCGAGATCCTCGAGAAAGGACCGCCGAAGAAGGCGGTCAGCTACGTTCCGCCCAAGACGCAGTGACCTGCGTCGGACTCCGGCCCCGCCCCTTCCCGTACCCACGCTGCAAGACAGCGCCAGATCCATGCGTCTCTCGAAGCTGCCCCTCGCCCTGACCCTCGCCGTTCCCGCACTCACCCTCGGCTTCCTCGCTCCCTCGATCGCGCAGGAGCCCGAGGAGGAGAAGGAGCGAACGAAGGTGGAGGGCCTGGCCGTCCAGTACCTCGAGATCGTGACCCCCGACGTCGAGGAGACGATCGAAGCGCTGGAATCGATCCACGACGTCGAGTTCAGCAAGCCGATTCCCGAGCTCGGCGGAGCGCGCATGGCGACGCTCGAAAGCGGCGGCGAGATCGGCGTGCGCGCGCCGATGCACGAGCAGGAGGAGCCGGTCGTGCGGCCGTACCTCCTCGTCGAGGACATCGGCGCCGCGGTCAAGGCGGCCGAGGACGCCGGCGCGAAGTTCGCGATCGGCGCGACGGAGATCCCGGACCGCGGGACCTTCGCCCTCTACTTCCACGGCGAGAACCAGTACGGGCTCTGGGAACGTTGAGAGCCGGGCGAGGTCTGCCCTCGATCTGACCGAGACCTACGGGAGCCGAATCTCGATCGGCGCGAGCGGCCCCGAGGCCGGCACGTCGATCGTCTCCTGGTGGATTGCCGTCCGATCGCCGGCCGAAAACACGGCGACGTCGATCGAGGACGTCCGTGGAACCGTGCCTTGGAAGCGACCGTTCCCGTCGAGGGGAAGCGTGGACGAGCCCTTCGGCGGTCGGCAGACGAGCGGCCCTTCCGCGGCTTTCGCCATCACCCTGACGCGACCGTACTCGTACGGGGTGCCCATCGCATCCAGCACGGTACCCTCGATCGCGAGCTGCTCCGTCACTCTGGGGAGCGACAGCTCGACCCAGGTCTCCGCTTCGACAGAGCCTGTCCACTCGAACCGCGTCCCGTCGATGCGACTGCTGCTATTCGAGCCGATCGCCTCCGGATCCTCACGGAGTTCGATCGTCAGCTTCGCAGGCGGCAGACCCGAGATCCGGAAGCCGCCGTCCGGATCCGTGATCGCAACATTCTCGGTTCGAAGCGTGGGATCCGCTCCCGAGCTACGGACGATGACGGCGATGCCCCCGAGGGGCGAGCGCTCCTCGTCGGTCAGGATCCCGCTCATCGTTCCGCTCCCGCGGCCGAGCTTGACGACGTGACCGTCCAAAGCCGTCGACGGGATGGCGAATCGCCAGCGCCGCCCGTCCGGGGACGCGATTCGCATCTTCCAGGCCTCCGTGGCGAGATCGATCGGGACGCTGCCGTTCGCTTCGACGTCGACCCAGTCGCTCCACTCCGTTCGCGCGCGCCAGCCTGCGTAGGTGTTCTCTGCCGCATCGATTCGCAGGAACCGGGGCATCGACGGATCAGGAACGACGAAGCTCACGTGCTCGTCCCGTCCGTGCTCCAGAGTGACCTGCTCCTGGTAGTCCGCGCGGAAGCTGCCACGGGTCGTGGACGCGGGAGAGAACACCGTGTAGCGGTTCGGGCTGATCCGCTCGAAGCGCGCGGTTCCCTTCTCGTCGGTGTATGCCCTCTCCGTGAACCCCGTCCCGAAGCACTGGATCGCGACGACGTGATCATCGACCGGCTCGCCGGTCGACGTGTGCACCGAGACTTGAATTGCTCCGAGGCTATCGAGGTCGATCTCCAGGGTGCTCTCGAGCGGGAGTGTGATCACGTCGACGTACGGACCGTCCGGCGTCTCGACGCGAAGGGCCGCGGGCCCACTCGGGCCCGCGACGCGGAACCGTCCGCTGATATCGGTGCGCGTGGCATCGAGGACGTGCTGCTCGTCCCTGAACCACTCGAGCCGACTGGTCGCGACCAGCTCGACGAGCGCTCCCTCGACGGCTGCTGACCCCCTCCGAATGCGGCCGCTCGCGCCTGCGACCGAGCCAGGAATGAGGCGGACCTCGATGGGCTCTCCTGGCAAGACGTCGGGAAGAGTGATCGTCGTCGGCGCATATCCCGGGCTCCAGGCCGTGAGCTCGACCGTCGACCGTTCCATCGCTTGCGGGAAGCCGATGCTCTCTGGAACGCCGAAGAGGCCGTCGGTCGTGCGGTAGGTCCCGCTGAGCCTCACGTAGCCGCTCCGCCGCTCACGCGCGCGGAGCGTGACTCGTTCGATGGACTCGCCGTCACCCGCATCGACGAAGCGAAACGCAGCAGAGCGTTGAAGGAAGACTCCCCCCTCTTTGCCGTCGACCTCGAGGTCGTGTCCTCGGATGCGCCAGCCTGGATCCAGGGAAACGACCCGCACCGAGGCGGCTCCGATCGCCGCTTCGAAGTGCCCCGACTCATCGCTCACGACTTCGATCGCCGTGAGGCCGCCGGGGAGCTGTCGAGCGCTGTGCAGATCGCCCAGCTCGGGCCGCACCGCGTCGGATCCCCGTAGGCCAACGAGGCCGAAGCGCATCGACACGGGCTGAAGGTCGGGTCCGAGCACAACGCCCGCGACGCGCCCCGCACGGTGCAGGTCGATCGCAGCGCGTTCGCTCGGCGAAACCGAGAGGGTTCGAGATGCATAGCCGGGAGCCTCGACGTGGAGTAGGCACCTGCCCGACCCACTGCGCCTTGGAGCAGCGACCTCGAACTCACCGGCGGCGTCGCTGCGGCCCTGCGCGAGGGCGGATTCGTCCGGCGAGGGAAGTCCGAGGACCGAGACCGGACGATCCTCGAACCGCGCGTCCGCTTCAGAGCCCTCCAGCGCGGGCCACGTCGGCAGGACCTCGCGGAGCGGCTTTCCCTCCGCGTCGCGCCTCGTCCCCGGGGTTCGCATTGCTGCGTCGGGGGCGGGATGGGGCTCGAGCCGACTCGGCATGCAGGACACCACGCGGCCCGCAGCGTCATGACGGAACAGCGCCGGGAACTCGTGCGCTGCGTCCGTCGGAGTCATCCGCTGTGGGGCGAAGAGCTCGACCGAGGCTCCCGCGATCGGGCTGCCGCTGGTGCCGTCGATGATGACGCCGGAGAAGAGCGCGCTGTCGTCGGTGACGGAGGCGCCGACGCCCGTTCGCCCGCCGTGAAGGGCCGTGGGCTCCAGCTCGACGGCCGATCGGCGCGCGACCCGAGGGACCTCATCACGCGCGACGTTCGACGGCTCGGACGGGGGCGCGGACCGCGTCGATTCCCTCGACGCGACGAGAAGAACGAGCGCGATGAGCGCGAGAGCGCCGGCGGTGATCTTGATTCCCATGAGCGACAGACTTCCGAACAGAACTGACGTCGAAGCCGCTTTCGAAGCAGCCGCGTGGACGGCCCCGCGTTCGAGCAGCAGCGGGCGGATCCCCTCGAGCCCGCGGAGGCTCGGCCCGGGCAGCGCGCTCGCGAGCGAAACGGCGAAGGAGGTCGGGAGCAGTCGCCTGAGCTCCTTCATCCCGCGGTGGAGCTGGACCGCGACCGCGCTCGGGCTGCGGTCGAGCAGGTGCGCGATCTCCGCGGGTCGCGCACCGTGGCGCAGGCGCATCAGGACCGGCTGACGATACGGCTCCTCCAGTCGGTCGATGGCGCGCAACACCTCCGCGTGCAGCTCCCTCCGCTCCGCCGGACCGGCGGCGTCCTCGACCGTCGCCAGGATCGCGTCCAGATCGAGCTCGTCCGTGGTCGCCCGCGCGCCGGCGCGACGCATCTGGTCGATCGCGCGTCGGCGCAGCACCACGGCGAGCCACGCGACCCCATCCTCGTTCGGATCGAGCGACTCTCTGCGCTCGATCAGCGTCAGGAACGCAGACTGGACCAAGTCCTCGGCCTCCGAGGGGTCCCGTGCGACGTGCATCGCGACGCGCAGGAGCCTGGGCGCGACGCGGTCGAAGAACGCGCCGAGCGCGTCGAGGTCGGCGTCACGGCACCAGCGTGCGAAGTCGCGGCGGGCGGATGCGTTCGAGGAATCCATGGGGGCGCGTCGACCCTCGGTTCGAATCGACGTTCACCGAATTACAGGAACCTCTCCTCAATTTCCTGCGGCCCGAGAGCAGCGACTCGCTCAGAGCCTGCGCAGCGATCGCTGCAGCTCGCGCTGCGTGTGGCCGCGTCTCTCAACCAGGGCACCGCAGCGCGTAGCGCGACGACTTCGGTGTCGATGTCGACGTGTGAGGGGCACTGCGCGGCTCCGCGTCCCCAAAACGGGCCTCCACCCTCAAATTCAACGTCCGGCAGGAACGGCGTCGTAGACGATCTCGCTCGAGGGAACGACGACGTCCATGAACTCGTTCACGGGGTACGAGCGACGCTGAATGCGGTACCGGCCTGCCTTGACCTGCCGAAACGTCAGGCGTTCTCTCTCGGTCACCTGACGACTCTCGCAGCGCACCAGCTCACCGTCCCGCTCGGCGAGAAGCTGAACACGTTCGCCCGCCATGCCAGGGAACAGCACGACGAGGTCGTAAGTCGCGGGCACCGAGACCTTCATCCGATTGGCTGCAGGGCGAAGCTCGATCTCCTGCTCGACGACGCGGCGTCCGCCGCCGGCGTTCGGGTGCGTGATGGCGAAGCGAGCGCGGCCCGGAGGAAGCGTCGTGAACGCGAGCGACCCGTTGCCGGGGACCGACACCCGACGCCCGGCAGTGATCCAGCGGTCCTCGGGGCCCGTGGGCGTCTCGACGAACGCGTCGAGTCCGGCAACGAGCGCTCCGTCGAGGTCGACGAGGAGCTGGCACGGCGTCTCGAAGACGAGCTGTAGCCGAGTGGTATCCGGTTCGACCTCCTGACGGCATCGACCGAGGCTCTGCGAAGAAGCGGTCAGCTCGAGCGAGTCGATCGTCGCCCGCACGAACGTCCGTCTCGCGAAACCATGGCGCTCGATGCTCAGCCAGTACTCGCCGTTCGGTCGCACGATCTTGCTCATGGGCGTGCTGATCCACGCTCCTTCCGACTGAACCCTGGCCCCGAACGACCAGACGTCGTCGACCGGTCGCCCCTGGTCTTCGACGCACGAGACGATCAGGTAGCGCGTCGGGTCGAGGGCGCCCAGTTCGAGACTCACGTCCATTCGCCCTCGGCCAATGACGATCTCGCGTTCGACCTCGGCCCGACCGTCACCTCGGCCGACCGCGACGGTGTAGGGTCCGGCGGATACGTCGTGCGCCGTGAAGATCCAGTCGTCCTGCGCTTCGACGCGAATCCGCTGGTCGCCGCGAATGAGTTCGCACCACGGCTCGAACGGTGCACCTGCGTCGGGGCCCGCTACGACGTGAACGCGCACGGAGGGGAACGACTCCAGCGCGAGTCGGTGTGGCCCTGGCCCGTCCACGTCGCGGTCCAGGAAGCGGAACGCAGAGCGTTCGGTCGCGCGCAGGTCTCCGTACCGTGCACGCGAGATGTCGCCTGCGATTGCCTGCACCGTCACCGTTCTCGACGCGACCCGGATCTCTGGGCTCTCCGGCGTCCATCGATAGGGAACCTCGTTCGAGTCCCCGCGCTGGACGACGATGGTGGCGGACTCGGGCGCGGAGCCGTCCGCGCGGACCACGTCTAGTTCGAAGCTCACGACTTCGCGTCCGACGAGTTCGACGGGCTCTCCCGTTTCGACGAAGTCGGCCCTGAAATCGAGATCTTCCGCGAAGGCGCGCAGCGAGTAATTCCCCGGCGCAAGGCCGGCGATCTGGAACTTCCCGTTCGCGTCCGACTCGGACCGACCTGCAGCTGTCGACACCTGGAGCGCCCTGAGCATGTGCGATCGCAGCGCGGGGTCGAGTCCCGCACTCTCCGAGTAGGCACGCCCGAAATCGTTCGGGTCGACTGCGGGCGAGCGGACGGGCAGCGCTCCGACCGGCCCTCTGGCGAGGACCGTTGCTCCCACGACAGGGCGGCCTGCTTCGTCGAGAACTCGTCCGGCGAGTGTCGCGTCGCCCTTCGGCGGCGGCATGCGCCGTAGGAGCGACTCGATCGTGCGTTCGATCTCGTCGTCGTTGACCGGAGCCGCGTACGTGAGCTCTGTCCGCTGCTGTCCTCGCGGCTCTTGGGCTGGCGCAAGCAACTCCGCCGGCTCGCCGGCCGTCGCCTCGCCCGCGGCCGCACGGGTGACTTCGCTCTCCGTCGCCGCGGGCGATCGAAGCGTCGTCTGGCGCGCGAAGAGCAGTCCGATCGCGAGTCCGACGATCACCGCGCCAAGGTGCGTGAGCAGCGTCCTCATCAGAGACAGCGTATCGCGGTTCCGGGATCCCGCCGCCGGCGACGGCCCGCGAGGGGATCGTCGGTCCTCTGCTGCATTCAGCCCGCCCGCGCGCCGGTTCGATGACGGCCCTTCGGCCGGACTCCCATGAAGCGCAACATCGCCCTCATTTCCGTCACCCTCCTGATCGCAGTGGGCGTCGGCCTGACGTCGCACCATCGCGCTGGCCGCGCATGGGCCTCAAGGGCCCAGCGACTCGACGGGCTGGAGGCCCGGCGGCTCGCGCGCCCGACCGAACGACGAAGCCCGAGAACGACGACCACCGACGTGATCGCGACGCCCTCCTCGCGCAGGCATCCGAGGGCCTCGAGCACCTGCACCGCGGCGCGCACGCCCGCGATGCGGCGACGTCGATCGACTTCCATCTCGTGTGGGAGGCGCCGCTTCCGACGCTTCGCGCGAGTCGCGTCCTATCGCAGATCGCGTCCGCGAAGATGCGCCTGCTCTGCGAGGAAGGCGACCAGATCGCCGGGGTCGAGACCCTCCTCGACGCGCACCAGTACGCCAGCGACCTCGCGGTGTCGCCCGTTCAGATCGAGGTGCTTATTGGCCTTTCGCTGCTCGGTCCGCCCGGCCCGACGATCTCCGAGTCGCTTGCTCCCTTCTGGCGCTTCGGCTTCTCGTGGCGTGCCGCTGCGGCGGACTACGTCGAGCGGGGTGTGGAGGCATCCGGTCTCGTCGTACCTGCCAACCGGCTCTCCCCCGAGTCGATGGTCGCCGCCATGGACGAGTTCGCTCGGGAAGCGAACGAGGACCACAATCCGTTCGTCCGGAGCGCCTTCTGGCGCCAGAGCTCGCTCGCCCGCTCGCGGAGCTGGTGCCTCGCGCGATTCAGCTACCTGCGGCACGCGCTCGCGCTGGAGCTCGGCCGGACGCCCTGCGAGCTGGTCGATCCGTTCGGGATGGGAGTCACGGTGACGCGCGACGGGGGCGTCCTCCGCATCGAGGCCGAGGTCGAGGACGACAACCCGAACGATCTGGGGATCGCGTTCCGCTTCGAGTGACCCGGGTCGGGCACGACAGCGCTCAGCCCGAGCCGTCTTTGCCGACCGCGAGTCGATAGACGTCGGCGTCCGCGTCCGAGAAGCAGCAGAACAGGACCTCGTCCGGTCGTTCGGACGTTCGCGCCCAGCTGCGAACGGTCGTCACCGCGATGATCGACGCGCGTTCGATCGGATAGCCGAACACGCCGGTCGAGATCGACGGGAACGCGATCGTCGCGAGACCGTTCTCGGCGGCGAGCGCGAGGCTGGACCGGTAGGCACTCTCCAGCAGCTCCGGTTCGCCCGCCTCGCCGCCGTGCCACACCGGCCCGACCGTGTGGATCACGTGCCGCGCGGGCAGCGAGTGACCGGCGGTGATCCGCGCTTCGCCCGTGGGGCATCCGCCGATGGCCCGGCATTCCTCGAGCAGCGCCGGGCCCGCCGCCCGGTGGATCGCGCCGTCGACGCCCCCGCCGCCGAGCAGTGACTCGTTGGCCGCGTTCACGATCGCATCGACCGCGAGGGTGGTGATGTCGGCGACGACGACGCGCAGCTGCATGCGGGTTCGAGACTAGCGAACTGCTCGGTGAACGAGGCCCTTCAGGAGTGCCTTGACAGCCCCGCGTCCCCGGGCGACCCTTCTCCCGGCCATGTTCCTCTTCTCGTAAGTGCCTCTCGGGACGCGGCGTTCGCTGAACGCTGCGACCCAGCTCGTGCGGTCCGGCGCTCGAGCGCGTCGATCGCCGGGACGATTCCCGGCGGCACCAGGACTGCGTTCATCCATGGGGAGCGACTCCCCCGGGCAGGGGATCCGGTGTGCGCGCACCGATCGCCGACGAGAGAGGCCACATCATGTCCCGTCCTGCGCTCTCCGTGCGCACGGAGAAGCTGCGCATCGACCGTGCGTTGAGCCGCCTGTACGCAGCCTATCGGTTCGATGCTCCGTTCCTGGAGACCTTCGATGCGCTCGTCCTGGCGGTTCGCCGGAGCTCACCGCTCCTGCGGCCCGTCGTGCGGCCCGTCGACCACGATCCGCTCGAGGCACTCGTGAATCTCACGAGCCTGCGGTACGAGTTCGTTCGCGAGCCGTGCACGTGGCAGCCGCGCGGCGCGTCGGTGCTCGAGCTCGTCGATTCGCTCGCGACGCACTTGCTCGGGCAGCACACGACCCCGCGGTTCATGGCGTCGGTCTGGTTCGGTCGGAACTCCGACGAGCTGCGCGAGCGG
Source organism: Planctomycetota bacterium (assembly GCA_039200205.1). Taxonomy (GTDB): domain Bacteria; phylum Planctomycetota; class UBA1135; order UBA1135; genus Saltatorellus. The sequence goes on along the minus strand of JBCCSK010000023.1, from coordinate 10,609 downwards.
CGGCGCTGGGTCGTCGCGCACTCGCGCGGCACTCCGTTTCGCCGCGTCGGCGTGCCGTTCGTCGTGACGCGTCGCACCGAGCACCACTTCCTCGCTTCGCCCGATCACTTCGGCCTCCTGGAAGCGCTCCGACGGGCCGAGGTGCTCGCGCTCGGTGGCACGCGTGCGCTGGCAGGCGCCGTCGCGATGACGCGCGTTGGCCGCGACGTGCGCCACGCGACGTTCTGGAGCGAGCTCATCCGCTGGGTCGTCGCGCACGAGGCGTCGCTCGACCTGAGCGCGCTCGATGCGCTCGTCGAGGCGATCCACGAGCTTCGGCACGTGCCGGTCACCATGGCGACGATCGACGGAGGCTGGCGCGCCGAGCCGAGGGCGCCGGCGTTCTCACTCGTTGGCCGAACTCCGGCGTCGCTCCTTCGCCACCTGCCCGACTTCAGTGGGACGAGCGACGCGACCTGGCCACGTTCGGGGCTCGGAAGCCTCGTCTTCGAGGAGGCCGACGCACGCGCCACGCGCTGGTGCCTCGTCGAGCTACGAACGCCCCAGCAGCTCAACGCGGAGGGAGACGCGCTCGCCCACTGCGTCGGCAGCTACGCGGACGAGTGCCGCTCCGGCGCGTCGTCGATCTGGTCGATTCGCAGGGTCAACTCGCGCGGGGGGCTGCGATCCGCATTCACCGTCGAAGTCGACCTCCGGCGGCGCGACATCGTCCAGGCCCGCGGCAGGTTCAACCGCCCGGTGTCCCGCGATCCACGCGGGACACCGGGTCGGATCCTCCGCTTCTGGGCCGAGCAGGAGAGCCTCCGACTCTCGCTGCGCGAGAACGGAGAGTGAAGGCCCGCTATAGATTCAGCTGGACGGTCTCGCCGGGATCCAAGCGCACGGATGCGCGCGAGATTTCCACTTCGTCCTGATCGCGGAGGATGATCGTCGCAGCTCGCTGACTGACCTCGATGAGCGGGAAGCTCCCGTTGGAGGTTCGGGGTACGTGTCGGTGGGAGTCAAAGGCATCCGTCGTGATGATGTTGACTTCCAGGCTCTTGCCCTCTTCGTCAACGAGCGCAGCGAACGCAACGTTCGAGTCGGCGACGGAGAGATGAATGCGGCAGTAGGCGTCGACCTCGATCCTGAGCTCTTCGGATGGGTTGACCTCGTCGCGCGGGTTCGTCCGGTCTTGGGCCATGCTTTTCCACTCGAGTTTGACGACGTTTCTAACAGCGCGCCGGAAGACTCGTTCGACCTTGAAGCGACCGTCATCGTCAGTGACCACGATTGGTCCGCTCACTCTTCCTCTCCACAGGAAGTCGGGAGCGTGGGCCCAGGCGAGCAGTGAGATCCGAGCTCCAGAGACGGGCTCGCCAAGGAGGTCCACCACGCGTCCCCTTACGGACTCTGGCGCGCTGATCTCCGGCAGCGCGAACAGCTGCTCCTCATGGCCTGGGTCGACGGATTCGACGTCGTGGACGCGCATCGTCGACGCATCGACGAACCGAAGCGTGTAGGGGCGATCGCTGCACCTCGGTAGTTCGAACCGTCCGTCGGCGTCGGTACGCACGCGGGCTGAAGATCCGGTCTCGAAGAGCCGGTTGCTCGAGCCGATCTGCGTGCCGTCGTAGGGATGGACCTCGAACCCGGCGGCTGGAGCGCCTTCGGCATCGAGCAGTCGACCGCGAATGGGCAGTACCTGCGACGGAAGCCGAAGCACGACTGCGTCGCTGACGACGCCTGGCGGCTCGTCGCTTTCGACCGGGCTTTCTGCGATGGCGAAGCGCCCGTCCTCGGCGCGCGCGGACACGTGGCAGCGCTTCGGATCCCACGGGATCTCGACCCGGAAGTGACCCAGTTCGTCGCTCGTCGCATCGAACTGACCAAAGCGAATCTCAGCTGCCGTAGCCGGAGCGCCGCTCGCCTCCAGGACGGTCCCAGTGATCCAGCGGCCGGGCGGAAGCAACTCGCCGACCGTGATCACGAGTCCCGACTCGTCGAAGGCGGGGACCGACATGCGCGCATCGAACCTGCCCTCTGCCTTTGCCAGCAGCGCGAAGGACGGATGGGTGGGAGCTGCATCGAACGCGAAGCTCCCGTCGGTCGAAGAGAGGGTCGAGACGATCGAGCCTCCGCCGCTGTTCGGGGGGAAGGGGGAGCCGGGAACGAGACCGATGCTCCCGATCACGGCGACTCTGACACCCTCCGCGGGTCGACCGTCGGGGTACTGACAGCGCCCGCTGACGCGCACTGTCGGTGCAAGGACGGCGGTGGGCGGCTCGATCTCATCGACGACTCCGGCAACGCAGAACAAAGAACCGTTCAGGGTGACCTGCGTCCCGACCCAGCGCGACTGCCGACCCGTGGCGAACGTCGCGTGTCCATCTTCGTCCGTTCGTCCTCGCTCGACGCCTGGCGGGGAGGCTGCGCCGGGCCACGTCGAGGTGAACCACTCGAAGTCCGACGACGCGAACGGCGTCCCGTCGAGTGCGACGAGGCGGACCGTCGGTTCGAGCAACGTCGCGGCCATCACGTCCGGCGCGGGTTCGTCGGATGTGACCTCCACGGCCTCACGCGTGCGCGAAGGGAGCTCCACCTGCGCGAGCTCGCGCTCTCCTCCCTGGTCCGCGATTCGAGTCGTGTCGAAGAGAGGCGAGGCTCCCTCGTCCGCGCTCCAGAGCCGCGTTGCGACCGCGAGACAGGCAGTCAATGAGGCGATGACGACGGCGACCATCGGTGCGCTCACGGCTGCCGTGGATCCGACGGCCGCAGCAGCCCTCGCGTGATCGCGACCGATCACCGGCAGCAGCGCGACGGCCCAGCCGCCGCGGTCTCCGTAGCGGGCCTCGAGCGACTTCCGCAGCCGCTCCAGGCCGCGCTCCAGCTGCTTCTTCACGGTCGCGACTTCCCGCCCCGTCCGGCGCGCGATCTCGCGCGGAGGAGCGTCCTCGAAGTACCGCTGCAGGACGACCTCGCGGTACGGCTCCTGGAGCGCGAGGACCGCCTCGACGACGTCGCGCTGACGCTCGGCGTTCTCCAGCGCCGTGCCGGCGTCGCCGCCACCCGCGCCCTCGGGCCGCGCGGCCCGGCGCTCTCGGTCGGCGCGTCGCGTCGCGCTCCGCCGTCGACTTCGCGCGGCGCTCTGGACCGCGGACGCGATCCAGCCTTCCTCGCGCACCTCCGCGGGACGACGAAGCGCTGCCGCCAGGGCGTCCTGAACCACGTCGTCCGCCTCGGCGGCATCGCGGACGAGTCGGCGGGCGAGGGCCCTGACCCGGTCCATGCGGGTCAGGAGGAGGTCGATGCTGGTGTGGGATTCCGTGCTCATGTCGCCTGGAGGGCGCCACCGAGACGGGATCGACGACGGAGAATCCTGTCGGAGGCGCGCACCGGTCACCCCGCGTCGTCCCAGGGACAGGGATTCGGAATGCAATCGCCCGTCCCGTCGAAGCGAACCGCCGTCGAGAGGACCGTCCCATTCGTGTTCTACCTCCCCCGCCACTCTTCCTCCCTGCGGCCTGAGGTTCCTGGAGCGGGGCTTTGGGATGGCGAAACGCCAGTTTCAGGGCCTGGGCAGCTTGCGCTTCCCAGGCCCCGATGACGCCTCCGACGCGTCCTCTGACGAAGACGCGCGATCGAGCGAGAGCTGCAGTCAGTCGCGTTAGCGGAACATCGCCTCGAGCCCGTTCGTGAAGTTCGACGTCGGGGCGCCCATCGCCGAGTCGCGGTGCCAGGCCTGGAAGTTCCACGTCTCGTTGGGAACGACCTGGACGAAGCCCGTTGGCGTGGGGATCTGCGACAGGTTGACGGTGAGCGAGAATTCGCCGCCGGTTCCCGAGTTCTGGATCTGACCGGGGCCAACGAATCGGCCGATCGAGCCCGCGAGGCAGAGGTTGCCCGCGGAGCCGCCGGGGTTCGGGACGAAGCCCTGGATCGTGCTGACGATGAAGAAGCCGAACGACACCTGCGGCAGATCGCTCGCGGTCAGAACGAAGTCCGCGTCAGAGACGAAGAGCGAGCCGCTCGCGGAGATCGTTCCGGTCGCGCCGGTCGAGTTCGCCGCGGCGTCGCAGTAGTTCGTGCCGAGGCCGTTCCCGTCCCACTCGACGAGATACTGCGACGTGGGGGCGTGGTTCAGCTCGGCGTCGTTCCACACGCCGCTCGCGAAGAGCTCCGCGTAGTTCTCGGAGCCGCCGGACGCGCTCGTGTCGTTCGGCTCGCCGGGGGCCCAGTTCGTGAACGTCACGGGCTCACCCGTGACCCACTCCCAGCCCCCGCCGGGCTCGGAGTAGCTCGGGGAGGAGAGGTTTTGCGAGAGTCCGATCCACGGCCGCGAAGGCGCGAGGTTCTGCAGGATCCAGTCGAGCTCGGCCTGGTCGTTGATCGTGACGAGGTGCCCGGGCGCGCCCTGCCAGAGGCTGGCCGTCGCCGCGGCGCTCGCGGCGTCCCACGACAGCGTCTCCGTGAACACACGATAGAAGTGACCGTTCGCCGGATTGAGGAGAGGTCGATCGGGTCGGATCGAGAAGGTCCCGTTCGAGCCGCCGCCCGTCAGGAAGTTGCCGATCCGAATCAGGTACAGCTGTCCGTCCGTCGCATCGAAGGTGAGCTCCGACTGCAGCGCGCACGCATCGTCGTTGCACGCGATCGGCGCCGAGCCGCACGCGCCGGCGTAGACGGCGACGCGCGTGTCGCCCGTCGATCCGCAGAGGGACACGATGTGCGGTGCGGTCTCCTGGGCCGACCAGGAGAACCACACGTCGTCGAAGAGCTGATCGCTCCCGGCGTTGTCGCAGAGGAGATCGGGCAGGCCGTCCGTGGTGGCGCCCGTCGTGTCGAAGGCGAAGGGGGCGGTGCCCGCGATGGGCTGCGCCATCGCGCAGTCGTCGGCGCCCTGGCCGAGTGCGACGGTGCCGAGGGTGGACAGCGCGATCAGGGAGAGAGGCGTGCGCGTAGCTGTGGAGAGCGACATGGAAGGAGGGGGAAGGGGCTCGGGCGGAACCCCCTCAGCCTGCCGTCGTTTCCAAAGACCCGCTAGCGGTCGGCGCCGCTTCCGCCCTCGGGCGGCGGCGGCGGTCCTGAGGAATTCTCCTCTTCGATGGCGCGCAGGCGGTTCTCGATCGTTCCTCGCGTCGCAGAGCGGAACTCCGGCGCGATCTCCTCGGGATCGAAGAGCTCCAGCGCGCGCGCGAGGTGCGGCTTCGCCGCCTGGAAGTCTCCGTTCGAGAAGAGCAGGTCCCCCAGCTCGAAGCGCGCGAAGAAGTCGTCCGGCTCGGTCAGCACCGCGTCGCGGAACGCCTCCAGCGCAGCGTCCCGGTCACCGGCGCGCAGGTAGAGCCGGCCGCTCGTCGTGAACGCCTTGACGAGCTTCTCGGATCGGTCGCCCGGCGGCCAGTTGCCGCGCCAGTCGACGACGCGCTGCAGCCAGAACAGCGAGAGCACGTCCCTTCCCTGCCGGAGCAGCTCCGTTGCGAGGTTGAACGCGACGTCCGGATCCTCGTCCAGGAAGGGCACGATCTGATCCTGGAGCAGGAGCTGCTCTTCGCCCGTGCGCGGCGACAGCATGTACGCGCGGACAAGTGCGTCGCGCGTCGTCTGGGCCCACGCTCGACGCGTCGCCTCCGCCGCGTCGACCGGCGGCTGCTGGAGCAGCATCAGCGCCGCAAAACCCCTGTGGGAGTCGTAGTCGTCGGGGAGGAGCTCGCACGCGCGCGCGAAGCCCTCGATCGCTCCGTCGACGTCGCCGACGCGTGACGCCGCGATACCGCGCTGCTTGTGGACCTCGCCGTTGTTCGGATCGATGGCGAGAGCTCGGTCGATCCAGCGGAACGCTTCGGTCGGCCGCCCACGCTCGAGCTCCAGGCCGGCGCGGAGGCTCAGCGCGAGCACGCTCTGCATGTCCGTACTCTCGAGAACGACGTCGAGCTCACGCTCCGCCACGTCGTGGTTCCCTCCGCGCAGCGCGATGGTCGCGAGCTCGAGGCGCGTCGCGTCGTTGGTGGGGTCGAGCTCGACCGCGCGCGCCAGCGTCCGGCGCGCTGCGTCCACGTCTCCCTCGAGCGCGAGGATCCCGCCCAGTGCGACGTGATAGGGACTGCTGCCGGGCGCCTTGACGATCGCCTGGGAGATCGCCGCCCGGGCCTCGTCGAGCTCACCGCGCCTGCGATGGATCTCGGCGCGCAGCGCGTCGAGCTGCGGGTCCTCCTCCCAGATCTGCTTCGCGCCTTCGACGAGCTGCAGCGGGTAGTCGAGGTCGCCACCCTCCGTCAGAGCGTCCAGGAACAGATTGCATGCGATCTGCCCGAGCGTTGCCTGCAGCCGGTCGTCGAGCGTCGCGAACACCGTCGGGTCCAGCTGACGCTCGTCAGGCGGTGTATCGAGGATGAGCTCTTCGAGCCTCCGCGTTCGCTCGGCCAGGGGGAGCGAGGTGTCGTCGACGAACGAGCCGTCGCCGTAGATCGAGACCGCGCGCAGCGAATGGAGGTAGTAGAGGTACGAGGTCTGGAGATCATCGAGGTCTTCGCTGCGCGCGTAGCGATCGAGGTACGCGCGCCCGGCTCCCCAGAGGACGTTCGGGCTCTTCGGCGCGTCCTCCTCGGCCGCGGTCGTGCGGAACACGATGTCATTCTCGAACCGCGCCTGGTGACGCCACGTGATCGGCACCATCGCCGCAGGCGCCGCGAGCCCGGCCAGGAGGAGCGGAAGGAACGTCGGAAGCTGCGCGATGATCGCGAAGACCGACAGCGATGCGCCGAAGATCCCCACGTACAGATAGCGGTCCGAGAGCGGGAACATTCCGGCTCGGTCGGGCGCGATCACGATCGGAGCGACGACGACGAGCAGCATCAGCGCGCCGAACGCGGCGGTCCGCCGATCCCAAAGCCAGGCGACGACGGTCGCGCCGAGGACGGAGGCGAGCCAGGCGATTCCGCCGACGAAGGCGGTGGAGCCCGTCGGGAGCACCGGGTGCACCGGCCGGAAGACCGCCGGGTCGCTCGGCCAGTAGGCGTTCTGGAGGAAGCCCCCCGCGAGCTCGATGCGGAAGGTCGTCTCGCGCGAACCGTCGAAGCCGAAGTCGCCGGCGGGGCGGAGCAGCCCGGCATCCGCGTCTCCGAAGACGCGAACGCGCAGCGCGTACCACGCCGCCAGAGGAAGCGTCATGAGCGCAACCTGGAGGAGGCGCGGCTTGCGGTCGCCCGCGAAGTCGAGAAGGACTGCGATCGGCAGGATCACGATCGCCTGTTCCTTGCAGAGCAGCGCGGCGAAGGCGAGGAGCGGCGCGACGAACGAGGTTAGCTCGCGCGCGCCAGCGCGCTCGTACAGGAGCAGCGCGAGGAGTCCGAAGAGCCCCCACGCGGGATCGTTGATCGCCGAGATCCACGACACGGCCTCGACCTGCGCGGGGTGGATCGCGAAGACGAGCGCGATGACGGCCGCCGCCCACTCGGATCGGTTTGGCGCCATCCCGCGTCGGCGCAGGAGGAGCGCGGCGAGTCGGAACGCCGTCCACACCGCCAGCACGTGGACGAGGAGGGACACCGCGTGGAAGCCGAACGGATCTCCGCCGGCGACCGTGCGTCCTGCGGCGATCGCGAGCGATGTCAGCGGGCGCCACAGCCCGCGCTGCACCTCTTCGTTCGGAGCGGCGAACGCGTAGTACGGCTCCATCCAGTGCTCGATCGCCGCCCCGAGCGACTGCGTCGCGGGCGCCCTCTCGACGAGCAGGAGGTCGTCGTACACGAATCCGCCGTCCATGCCCGGCGTGAAGACGCCGACCGTCACGACGGCGAGGACGAGCGCGAGGACGGCCGTGAGCGCGCGCGGTGCGCCGGTCGTCTCCTGAGAAGTGGGGGGGATATCGGGCAAGCTCGTTCTCGAGGCGGAAGAGTCCTCAGCGCGGCCGATCGTCGTTCGTCTCGAGCTCGATCGCCCGCTCTTTCAGGTCGTTCAGCGCGATGTTGCGGGGAATCGCGGTTCCACGTCCTCGGCCCTGCACGATGACCGCGCCGCGTCGACTCCGGAAGGCGGTGAACAGACCGGAGCCCGCGCCCACGAGCGCGTTCCCGCTGACGCCGCCGACGAGGTCGTCCTCGTGCCGGTAGAAGGCCACGACGTCGCGGCCGACCCGCGTGTGGTCCCGCGGCGGCGCCGACGCGACGAAGCCTCCGCGCGTCTCGTCGAGGAAGCCGCCGGCGAACGAGACGTCGACGCGGATCGCATCGCCGGGCGCCGCATCGCCGCGAGTCCGAGCAAGATCCGTGCCGATGATCGCCAGCGTCGTGAGATAGAGCGGAGCGCCGTCGCCGGCGTCGATCTCGCGCACCGACCTGTCCGCGATCCGTCCGGCGATGACGCCGTCGCTTCGCTCCAGCATCGCGGGGAGGCTCGCCGGCCCGACGTCGGCAGGGCCGGCGAGGCCGGAGATCGCGAGCACGGCCGCGAGGCTCCTCATTCGAATGGGACGCATGGGCGCATCATCGGTCATCCGGGGTCGTCGCCCCACTTCGGAGGGTGTCCAAACCGCGCGTCCCCCGTGCGAGGTCGAACAGGAGCGCGTTCGTCGGGTCCTCGCGCAAGAGCTCGGCCGCGATCCGTCGGCCTTCGGGATCGTCGGCCACGACCAGCGCCTCGGCGAGCTGGGTCCGCAGGCTGCGGTCCTCGGGCCTGGCCTCGGAGATCGGGCGGAGGGCGTCGACGGCCTCGCGCGGGCGCCCCGCTTCGACGAGCGCTCGGGCGTAGGCGCGTGCGGTCCGCGCGTCGAGCGGTTCGGATCGCCAGTACGGCTCCAGGCGTCGGGCCGCGCCGTCGAAGTCGAGCTCCTCGCCGTCGGCCCACGCCAGGGTCCGCGCGAGAGCGACCCAGCCCGGGCGCGCGTCCAGGATCGGCTCGACGAACTCGTACGCGAGCGGAACCTCGCGCTTGCCCTCGATCGTGCGCGTGAGTCCCTCGACGACGCCGACCTCGAAGGGGGAGAGCTCTTCCGAGGCAACCGCGTGGTCGCGCCAGCTCGCGAGAGCCTCGTCGTCGAGCTCGACGCGCTGCGCGCGCGTCTCGAACGGCGAGCTGATCCTCTGGACCGCCGCGTGCCGCGCGAGCCCCCGCTCGAAGTCGCCCGCGACCGGCGCGGCGGCGATGCGCTCGGCCGCGTCCCGCCAGGCGACGCGCGGTCGTTCGTCGGGCCGCACCCGGAGCCACGACCAGATGCGCGGCGCAGGCGCAGCAGGCGCGCTCTCGTACTCGATCGCCGCGTCGAGACCCGCGGTGAGAGCGAGAGAGAAGGACTCGATGCCCGAAGAGGCGAGCAGCACGCGGTCCGTCCAGTCGAGGTGTGCGACCGGTCGGCGGCCGTCCAGCCACAGCGCCGTCGGCGCACCCGCGAGTCCGTCGTCGTGCACGGCGCCAAGCGAACCGCGCGTCCCGGGCGCGAGCACGATCACGACGCCGTAGTCGCTGCGTCGCGCCCTGTCGATCGCTTCGTTCGCGGAGAGGACGTCGCCGGTGGGCCGCTCGAGGCCCTGGAACAGGAGCGCTTCCAGAGGCTCGAGCGCGCCGGCGAAGTGCGCGGTCCGGTCGACGCGCTCGACGCCGAGCTCCTCGAGGACCATGGCGCGGTCCGGCGTCAGGACCCCGACGAGGAGCACGCTCTTGGGCGCGGGGCCCGGTACTCCACGAACGGCCGCGGCGATGCGCTCGGCATCGGCCCGCAGCTCCTCGATGCGCGGACTCAGCGGCCGCTGGTCGAGCATCGCGCGCAGGACGTCCCCTCCGCCCGGCTCGACGATGAACTGACCCGCCGCGGTCTCGAACACGGCGATCGGCTTGACCGGGAATCGCTGCCAGGGGTCGAGGACCGGCACGCGTGAGACCGGGAGAGCCACCGCGCCGACGACGCTGATGGCGCCGACGGCCACTCCCGCCCTGCGGGCCTTTCCGGCCAGCTCCGTCGCGCAGGCGACGATGCCGAGGGCGGCGAGGACCGCGCCGGTCGGCACGAGCCCGCTCGATCCGAGGTCGCGCTCGTCCACTCCGGTCAGCCAGCCGAGTGGAGCGCTGCTCAGGAGCTCGGGGGCCGCCGCGGTTCCGGCCGCCGCGCCAACGAGCAGCGCGGCGAGCGGCAGCGTCCCGCGAGCCAGGTACGCGCACGTGCCCGCTCCTAGCGCGGGGAGCAGGAACGCGAAGAGCGCCACCGCACCGTCGACGCGAAGGGTGCCCGCGAGCGACGCGTCGGCTCCGAAAATCCCAACGGCATCCGGAGGATCTCCGCGGTCACTCGTCAGCAATTCGAAGGCATGAGTCAGCATCCACACAACATGACATACAGGTCCCATACCGTCTTGGGGCCCACCGACCTAAACTTCTAAATGCTCAGTATCTGAGGTTCGGCAATCAAACCTCTGTGCCGGAGCGGATGTCGCCAAACCCACGGCGATGGTAGCGAGTGTCGCCAAATTCCCGACCATTCGATTTCGGAACTCTGGCTAGCCCGCTACTCATTTTTTGGATCTGACACGCCACCAGCCTCCATCCCCCACTACTCATCGTGTTTGAATCGCTCTCCGACGGACTGCAATCCGCCTTCAAATCGCTCTCGGGCAAGGGAAAGCTCACCGAAGCAAATATGCGT
>JBCCSK010000022.1:0-29289 GCA_039200205.1 Planctomycetota bacterium | reverse complement strand
GTCGAGGAGGCCGGGATCGTCGATCCCCGCGACGAGAATCAGGTCTACGCGCTCTGGGAGCAGTCACGGGCACTCGTCGCTCTGTCGCGGCTCGAGGAGGCGGTCGACTCCTACCGAGCGGCCGTCGAGGTCCTCGCCTGGAACCGGGGCGGGAGGCACCCCACGTTCGCCATGCTGCGCCACGACATGGCCTCCTCCCTCTTCCGGCTCGGGCGCTTCGACGAGGCGCAGGAGGAGTACGCGCGCGCCGCCGAGCTGTCCCGGAGCTACGAGCTGGACGACTTCCTGGCGTCGAGTCTGCACTTCCTGGCGCGCCTGCACGTCCAGCGCGAGGAGTGGGACGAGGCGGAGGATTGCGCCCTCGAGTCGATCGACGTCCACGAACGCCTCGCCAGCGACCTCGGGCACATGCAGCGCCAGCACACGAGGTCGACTTGCCTCCTGGGCACGGTCTACGCCGCGACGGGGCGCTGCGAGCTGGCCGGAGAGATCCTCGGGCCCCTTCTCGCCGGGTCGACGAAGGGCATCCTCAGCGCAGAGGTGGACGCCGAGGCTCGCTATCGATTCGGCGTGTGTCTCCACGCGTCGGGAGAGTCCGACGCTGCGACGCCGCTGCTGCAGGCCGCGCTGCAGTTCTGGGAGCCGCGATTGGACTCCGGCGACGCCAGGCTCGTCGAGATCCGTCAGCGCCTCGAATCGGACTAACGAGGAACGGGGTCTCGCACCGGTCCGCTCCTCCGTCGCGGAGTCGATCACTGCAACGTGATCGAGAGTGCGTCAGTGAGGATGAAGGTCACCGTGGAGCGAAACGCCGAGTCGCTCCTACGGCACGCAGCTTGCGCTGCCCAGGCCGTGAGCCGACCCTGCTGGCGCACCCGCGAACGCGGGTGCGCTGCGCGGGCAGTTCTTGCCAACTCTCTCAGTCCGGGCGAATCTCGAGCGGTCGCAGATTCGCCCAGATCGCACCGATGCTCAGCTGCCTCTCCGTCTGGATGTGACTCTCGCCGGTGAACGCCCGGCCGACGACTCGACCCTCGGAGTTCGCGCCAAGGAACGTGAGCTCATAGGTCTTTCCGTACGAGTTCCCGCGGCAGATGCGCGCCGGCCCCTCCGCGATGTCGACCGACTCGTCGACGGGTCCCGTCTCGAGTGACTCCTCCCAATCGACGCGCGTCCCCCCGAGCTCGAGGATCCGAACGACCTTCGCTCGCATCTCGCCATCGAGGTGCCCGGTCAGGGTGAGGGTGCACGTCCCCGCGGGGACTTCCAGGACGAACTCACCGCTGCCGTCGATCTCCGTCGACGGGATCCCGCGCCCCGTGTGCTCGTCGGCCTCGCGCTCGGCGGTGACGCTCCAGCCGCGCGCGGGCTCGCCGTCCACGAGGAAGCGTCCGTGGAGCGCGATGTGTCCGCGCTCGCGCATGTCGACGTCGAGAATGGTCTCCCCTCCGTCGACGACCTCGGCGTTCCAGCGGAACTCCTTGTCCTCGGGATCGTTCGCCACCGAAAGCACTTCGGCGACGGGCTCTGTCAGCCGGCCTTCGACGCGCCAGGGCCCCGGTGACAGCCGGTCCAGGCTGTACGTGCCGTCGGGGTTCGCTCGCGTCCAAACCGGGTGCCCGTCCCCCCGCGACGCCGCGACGTAGAGCTCCTCGACGTCCATGCCCGGCGGAGGGAGCACAGCCCCGTGGACCGTGCCGCCGCGTGTCATCTGGATGACGATTCCGTCCGCGCCCTCCCCCGCCTCGAGCGTGGACTGCGTCTCGCCCGTCGCGAACTCGTCGTGGAATGCGAGGATCGAGACGTCCGTCCAGTCCGGATCGACCGAGCACTCGAAGCGGCCCTCCGCGTCGGTTTCCACCCGGTCGCTCTGCCCCATGAAGAAGCGCATCGGGAATCCGGACTCCAGCGGAATGAAGTTCTCGATCCGCTGCGCCACCTTGACGGTCGCTCCCTCGACCGGCTCGCCGTAGGCGAGGACACGCCCCTCGAGGATCGGGTCGCGGACGAGAACGACCCGGACCTCCTCGGGAGCGTCCTCGGGATGGAACGGTCCGTGTCGCTCAGCCGCGTATCCTCTGTGGCTCGCGCTCAACGTGAATTCCTGCTGCGGCACCTCGACCCGCGCGATGCCCGCATCGTCCGAGTGGGTCCAGTCCTCACCGGGAATGGGCCGCCCCCCGTCCGCATAGGCGTCGCGGTCCGTAAAGAAGGGCATGACGGAGGCGGCGGCGACGGGCTCACCTTCGTCGTCGACGATCGTGAGCACGATCTCCCGTCGCGGCCCGAGCTCGAGGACCAGCTCCTCGGTTCCGCGCGAGGCGACGGCAACGGCGCTCATCCCGAACTCTCCGCCGGGATCTCTCGCGACGAACTCGACCTCGCCTGGGCCAGCAGGGTGGAACGTGAATCGACCGGACTCGTCCGCTCTCACGCTCCCCTCTCGCTGACCCGCCCGCATTTCGTACGCGACGGCGGCGCCAGCAGCAGGCGTCCCGTCGGGGCGCCGGACCGTTCCTGTGATGAGCTCCTCCGCAGGGATGGGCTCGAGGACGAGCGCACCGGCATCCTTCGTTCCGCCCGCAGCGACCTCGACGGGGTCGGTGACGGTCCACAGCCTTCCGTCGGCACCCGCGTAGAGGCGGTGCGCCCCCGTCCGCAATCCGGGAAAGAGGAAGCTGCCGCTCGTATCGCTCTCGGCGCGCGGACGGCGCTGTCCACGGTCGGGTCCGGCCAGGCGGACGCGGTCCTCCTCTTCCACGAGGACGGGGTCCGCGGCGTAGACGACTCCGCCCGAAACCGCTCGACCGCTCTCGTCGACGAGTCGGCCCCGAATGGCGCCACCGGGCTCGAGCGCGATGTCGCCGAGATCCGTCTCTCCGTGCCAGCGCGGCGTCGAGACGACGAAGACCGTCTCGCGCATGGGAGCCGTCGCCTGGAAGCCCATCGCGAAGACTTCCGTCTCGTAGGCTCGCATGAACTCGTCCTCGATCTCGATCGCGAGTTCGCCGTTCGCGTCGGCGCGCGCGAACGACGCCCCGCCGCGAGGCCGCCCGTCCATGTAGATGGATCGCAGCTCGGCGCCCTCGAGCGGGAGGTCGTTCTCATCCACGATGCGCGCCCACACGACGGAGACCGCTCGCGCCGAATCGGGAACCAGGTCGGTCGCTTCCGCGCTCTCCACTTCAGGCTGCGCCAGCTCGACCTTTCGGCCGCGCTCCGAGCGCACCTCGACGTCGGCGAGCGCCTCGATCGACGTCTCCCCGGGTCCGGGGCGGGCGAGCACGGTGTCGTCCTTCGAGGAGCGCACGGCGTCCTGCGTCGAGGTGAGGAAACCTCGGGTCGCGAAGAACGTGGCGGCGACCATCAGGGTCGCGAGGCCAACCTTCGACGTCGTCTTCATCGCCATCATCTCGGCACCTCGGAGGGTGAGCAGCTCGCCGCCCGATCCCGCGGCGGTGAGGAAGAGCGCGAGCGCGCCACCGGAGTGGAGCCCGTTCACGCCCGCATCCATGGGAAACTCGCGCCGCAGGCGCTCCACGCCGCGCGCGATCTGCGAACGGACGGTGGCGGGTGAAGCTCCCGTCTCGCGCGCGATCTCGGCAGCAGTCTGCCCGTCGTAGAATCGACGGAGGATGACGCCGCGGTAGGGCTCCGGAAGAGCGCGAACGCGAGCCGCGAGCGCCTGCTGGAGTTCGAAGCGCTCGAGCAGATCGTCGCTCGACTCCGCCTCCGCGCTCCGTGCCGCCGCGACTCTCTCGCGCGAGATGCGGCGCGCCTCCTCCCGGACGGAGCGCCGCGACAGCCGGGAGACGACTCGGGCGAGCCACGGCCGCAGCGAGGCGTCGACGTCGGGACGTCGCTCGAGCGCGAGGGCCATCGTCGCCTGGGCCGCGTCGTCCGCAGTCGCCTGGTCGCGCGCGAGCTGGAGCGCGAGGGATCTCACCCAGCACGCCTCGCGGAGCAGCGCGTCCATCAGCGCCGCGTCGGGATCGGCCGCTTCACCGCGCGCGCTGGCGCCTGTTGATGGGCGGGTCTCGTGCACGTTCCGGTTCTCCCGCCCCGCCGTGGAGCGTGGCGGAGATTCGGCGAAAAACGCTCGATGGGATTCCGGGAGGCGGCCATGTCGCCGACCGACGTGCACTCGCAGCGGCCGATGCCTGCTTCGTCCGAGACGTTCGGGAATCCGGGGCAGATTCCGGCCGCAGCTTGGAACTGCCCCACGACTCCCCCCCCGTCGCTCGCCCGGGAGCATCGCGTTCCATGGACTCGTGCCCTCCCCTCGACGTTCTCGAGAAGCCGCGTGCCGCGGCGGCGGACGACGCCGGCGGGAGCCGGGCGGTGTCGCGGGCTCTCGGCGATCGCGCCAGATCCACTGCGGTGGGCGAGGGATCGTCTACGAGGCAGAGAATCTCGCGACGGAGAGTGCACTCGTTGCCAGCTCCCTTGCCGTCCACGTGCGTACCGAGAGTCGCGTCGTCATCGAATGTCGAAGCTTCGCTCGAGGGTCGAAGGCTCTGGCGATGCACCGTTCGCGACACCTGTCTTCGACTCGAACGACCGGCCGACGCGGTTACCCGCAATGTCCTCGAACGAGTCGTGGACGACGAGCCGGTAGTGACCCTGCTTCCACGCAACGAGCGGGGTGAAGCGCCAAACGGTCTCGTCGGACGCGGCGCTGACGCGCCCCGCGACCACGTCTCCGTGATGATCCACGACACGCAGCAGGTGGGCGAGAGACGCGTGGTCGCACGGCGCCAGAACGTCGACAACGACATCGGCCCGTGAGCCCGCGCGCGGTGCTGTGAGTCCCCACTCGCTCGGATCCGGTCCGTCGGAGTCTGCGGCGACGACGGTGAAGTCCTTGCGATGGGCAGGAACGAGCGACGCGCCCGAGAGACCGCGCGCGCGCGCGTCGACGACGAGGGTGTACTCCTCTCCGACGACGAGCGCGGCGCCCAGCCGCTCGCGGGCGCGGAGGCCGGACTTGATTCGCGCTGGATTCAGAAGCAGCGTCAGCCTCGTGCCGTCGGACGACCAGAGCTCGACACCTTCGTCGAGGAACACCCCGTCCATCGCCGCGCCGTTCGCGTCGACGAGCGAGATCGCCGGTCGAACGGTCTCTCTGTTCATCGGAACGGAGAAGTACACGTAGAACCGGAGGAGGTTCTGCGGGAGTCGATCAGCCGTCGGATAGACCGCGTCGACGAACACGCCCTCGAGCTCGGTCCTCCCATCCTCTGCGCACGCACAGAGGACGAAGGAGACGGCGGAGAGAGCGAAGCGGGCGCCAGCGGCGGACCGGAGGCAGGAGAGGAGCTCCGGGACTCTCAACGCACGAGGTCTTCGAAGCCCTCGTCGGCCTTGAGCGCATTCTGGAACTGCCGAACGATGTCCTGAACGGGGTCGTCGGCATACTCGAAGTCCGGGAAGTTGTACTCGCTGATGTAGTCGCTGATCCGCATGTACGAACCCTTGCGATAGGAAACGAGCTGGATCGCCCCAGAGTCGAGGTCACGGCGGACGGTCAGCAGGAACTGCGCGTCCTGATCGGCCGCCTGCATGACCGCACCCATCGGGAGCGTGAGGGACGGAACTCCGCGAGACGTCCCTAGATCGGTCAGGCCCTCGGTGATCCCCGCACCCGCGTGAGCCTCCTCGATGTCGGTGAGGGACATCAGGCGAGCTCCCATGTGCCGATTGACGACCATGACGTAGCGCTTCGCCTCTTTCGCCTGCATGTCGTACACGGAGAACGACAGGACCTCGATCGGCGTGTTCCCGAACCCGAGCTCGGCGATGGTCTTTCCCGAGACCTTCGCATCGGGCTCGAGGTTCGCGACCGGGATGGTCACGAGAGGCGTGCACGTGTAGGCGGCGATCACCGTTGGCTTCCCGCCAAGCGGAGCGACCGTCATCGCACGGATCGGCGCGCGCGTCTCGAGCTGGCCGTGGGCGGTGTGGTAGATCTCGATCGACGTCTGGGCCATCTCTCCTTCGAACGGAAACGACACTCGCCTCAGCTTCGAGGCGAACTCGCCCGTCGAAAGGCCCGATACGTAGACGCTGCCGTCGTGGTAGTCGATGTCCGTGATCGAGAGCGTGCTTGCGGGGACGTCCCGCCAGAACGTCACGTCCGACTGTTCGGCTGCGGCAAGTCCGACGGATGACCGCTTTGCCCCCTGCAAGTCGATCAGTCCGACGGTTCCCTTCCGATCGACGCGGGCGATCGCAGGCGTGTAGCCGCGTTCCCCCCGGACCGAGACCGCCACGAACGCCTCGCCGGTGGACGGCCGGACGGCGAGGTCGTGGACCCGGATCGTCTCCTTCGTCGTCTCGAGCGCTGCGGCCAGCAAGCCCCCGAGGTCGGCGACGTTGTAGGCGCCGGGTTCGCGCGGCTCGGCGGACGGAAGCTCGTAGGCGAAGAGCCTCTGACCGTCGGAGTCCGCCACGAAGAGCGTCGTGTCATCGCCGAACTCCAGAGCGGAGACGGAGATCGGGCTGACCGCCTGGCCCTCTTGACGCTCGACCGGCTGAGCGAGGACGAGGAGCGGCGCGAGAGTGAGCGAGCAGAGCGCGTGGTGCATTGGTTCTGTGCCGAGGTGTACGCGGCGGAAGGAGTCGGCGATGGACGGCGAGCGCCCCTGGTCATTGGACTACGTTCGCCGCGCCTCGACGCCCTTGCGAAGTGCATTGACCGCCTAGAACTAGGCATTTGACGACTGCCGCTCTGTCGCAGCCGCGCGCGTGCGTCCTCGCGGCGGGTTTCGTTAGGCTCCCGACGCAGAAGGCGTTCGAACGCGCATCTTGCGAACGAGAGATCCAACATGTCAGAAGACGCGCTGTCCCCGTCGGATCGAGCACGTTCACTCGGTGCGCGAAGGGCGCTCGTGAGCGTCGTGCGCCACATGACAGCCTATGCGCTCGGTCGCGGGCTCGAGATGGACGAGATCACTCGACGCACGAACATCAAGCGCTCTCACCTCATCCACCCGACCGACCGGATTTCGGACGACGCGCCGTTCCTCCTTGGGCAACTGATCTCGGAATCGGCGAAGGGTGAGTCAGCCACCCTCCACATGGCCCGGAACGTGGACCTGTCGGCGTTCGGACTCTGGGCCCAGCTCGGTCAGAGCTCGGCGGACCTGGACGAGGCGATCTCGGCCTGGGTTCGCTTCGCGCCCGTGCTGGCAGATCGCCTCGTCATGCGGAGGTACGACGAAGGCGACCTGGTCGTCATGGAGTGCGAGCATCCACACGACGCGGGAGACCACGGCCTCCTTCCGGAGGTCGGAACGGCGGTGACGTATCGGGTCCTCAAGGAGTCGATCGATGCCGAGATCACGGACTGCGTGGCGGCGGTCGAGTTCCGGCACGGTGCACTGGCGCTCGAGGAGGAGTACCGGGCGTACTTCGGCGTTCCGGTCCGTCACGACATGACCCGCAACGCAGTCTTGTTCCGCGCCGACACACTCTCGACGAAGTCGCGCTTCGGAGACGCGGTCGTGAACGGCTACGTCCAAGCCGAGCTCGAGTTCCTCGAGGACCAGCACGTGATCCCAGGTGATCGTCACCGCATCTCGACCGTGCTCGACGCGATCCTGAAGAACGCCGAGGAGTTCGAGTTCAGCGCGGGCGCCGTCGCGAGGCGCATGAACCTCAGCCTCCGCGCGCTCCAGCGTTCCTTGAACGAGCACGACCTGTCCCTTCGGGGGCTCATCCAGGAAACGAGGGAGAAGCGCGCCCGCGAACTTCTGGCGGAGACCGATCACAGCGTCGAGAGGATCTCACGCATGCTCGGATACTCCGACGCCCCTGCGTTCGGGCGGGCGTTCAAGCGCTGGACGGGGCTGTCGCCAACCGCTTTTCGGGGGACCATGCAGTAGGAGGCTGCCGAAGACTCGGCGGCCCGCGACAAGGAGTCGTCTGTATTCGTCTCTGCTACGCTCCTGCGCAGCGGAAGATCGAATGCGAATGCCCGAGGGAACGGACCACACGGCGAGCCTGCCCGTGACTGGAGCAGCCACCGAGCGCCTGCCCGAGTCGATCGGCGAGTACCGGATCGTTGGCCGCATCGGCGCCGGGGGAATGGGCTCGGTCTTCGAGGCGAAGCAGGGCCAGCCCCAGCGCACGGTCGCGCTCAAGGTCCTGCACCCCGGAATCGCCTCCAGCGAGCTTCTGCGTCGCTTCGAGGTGGAGGCGGAGGTTCTGGGTCGCCTTCAGCACCCCGGCATCGCCCAGATCTTCGAGGCGGGGACCTTCGACCACGGCGCCGGTCCCCAGCCGTACTTCGCGATGGAGCGAATCTTCGGCCTGCCGCTCGACGAGCACGCGCGCTCCAGGGAGCTGACGAGCGACGACTGCCTCTCGCTGATCGCTCGCGTTTGCGACGCGGTCCATCACGCCCACCAGCGCGGCGTGATCCACCGGGACCTGAAGCCGGCGAACATCCTGGTGGACGACGCCGGTCAGCCCAAGGTGCTCGACTTCGGCGTGGCGCGCGTCACCGACGGCGACGTCCAGGCCACGACGCTCCAGACAGACGCCGGTCAGCTCCTCGGCACGATCCCGTACATGAGTCCCGAGCAGGCCGCGGGCGAGCCCGGTGAGCTCGACACGCGGAGCGACGTCTACGCGCTCGGCGTGGTCGCGTACGAGCTCCTGGTCGGATCGCTGCCCTACGACGTGCGTCACAGGGCGATCCACGACGCCATCCGTGCGATCCGCGAGGACGACCCGCGCCCGCTCGGGACGATGGACACGTCGCTGCGCGGCGACGTCGAGATCATCGTGGGGCGCGCCCTGGAGAAGGACAAGGACCGCCGCTACGCGAGCGCGAGCGCACTGGCGGCGGACATCCGCCGCTACCTGGACAGCCAGCCGATCGTCGCACGCCCACCGACCACCTGGTACCAGCTGCGGAAGTTCGCGCGCCGGCACCGCGCCCTGGTGGTCGGCGCCGCCGCAACCCTCTCGGCGCTCGTGGTCGGCCTCGCTGGCACGATTGCGTTCGCGCTGGCGGAGGCTGACCAGCGCCGGCTGGCCGAGGAGAGCGAGACGGCCGCGAAGCTCGCGAAGGCCAGCGCCCAGCGTGAGGCGGACCGCGCGACGGGCGCTGAGCGCGCAGAGCGTGAGCGAGCGACCGAGCTGACGGCGGTTGCCGCCTTCCAGGAAGCGCGCATGGGAGCGATCGAGCGCCAGTCGATGGGCGATTCGATCCGCCGGGCCCTCGTCGCGTCCGGACGCGAGGCGCTCGACGAGTTCGGCATGTCCGAGGAGGAGCGCCGCGCGGAGACGCTCGCACTGGACCAGATCGTCGCGCGCATCAACTTCACGGATGTCGCGACGGCGACGCTCGAGAGCGAGATCTTCGGGCCGACGCTGGAGAGCATCCGCGAGGAGTTCGCGGACCAGCCGCTCGTTCGCGCCCGACTCCTGCTGGCATCGGGAATCGCAATGCGGAAGGTCGGACTGCTGGAGGAGGCCCGCCGATCGATCGAGGAGGCGTACGCGATCCGGAGCGATCTCCTCGGGGACGACGATCTGGAGACGCTCGACGCGCTGCACGAGCTCGCGGTCCTTCACTCGAGCGAAGGGGATTTCACGGGCGCCGAGCGGCGCTACGCAGAGTCTCTCGAAGGCTACCGGGTGCGACTTGGGCATGACGATCCAACGGTCCTCCAGGCGGAGAGCAACCTGGCGATGTCGTACGCGAGCCAGGGGCGGCTCCTGGAGGCCGAGGCGGCGCTGCGCCGGGTGGTCGAGCGGCGCAGAGCGCTCTTCAGCGACGACGATCTCGGAACGCTCAGCGCGACGGCCGCGCTGGCCCACGTACTGACCGAGCTCGCGCGTCCTGAGGAGGCGCTCGTCCTCTCGCGCGCCGCACTCGAAGGACGCAAGAGAGTGCTGGGCCCGGATCACGTCAGCACCATCGGATCGATGAGCGCGACCGCGCGGATTCTCACGAGACTCGGGGAGGAGGACGAGGCGCGCGCGCTCTACGAGGCCGGTCTCGAGCTGTGCCTCGCGGTCCACGGGACCACGCACTCGCAGACGCACACGCTCCGCAACAACCTCGCGCTCTTGGAGTTGAACGCCGGGAACGTCGACCTCGCGGAGGCTCTCTTGCGCGATCAGGTCGACGCGCGCGAAGAGGACCTCGGCGAGCTCCACCCGAAGACGATCAAGGCCGTGATCAACCTGGGGAGCGCGCTGAGCGCGCGCGGCGACCTCGCCGGGGCGGAAGCGCTCATGCTCGACGCGTACGAGCGGGCACGGAGTGCGCTCGGACTCGGGTCGAACGCGGCTTTGGACGCCGTGAGCTGGCTCGCGTATCTCGTCAGCCAGCAGGGCAGAAAGCAGGAAGCGGTGTCGTTCTTCGAGGCGAGCGTCGAGGGACTCCGCCTGTCGCGCGGTGACGAACACCCCGAGACGCTGAAGTCGGTCTACGGGCTCGGCTCGGTCCTGTTCGACCTCGGGCGGTACGAAGAGGCGAGCGAGCGATACGAGGAGGCGCTCGAGGGCCGCGAGATCGTCCTTGGCGAGGACCACATCGACACCCTCAGAACACTCGCGGCACTGGGCAGGCTCCGCCAGAAGCAGGGGCGGCTGGACGATGCACTCCCGCTCCAGCAGGATGCGCTCGCGCGACGGCAGGAGCACCTGGGCCGCGAGCACCAGCACACGATCGAGTCGCGCCACGACTGCGCGCACACGCTGCTCCGACTGGGGCGCTTCGCAGAGTCCGAGGAGCTAGCGGTGCAGACCTACGAGGACGCACTGGAGTTCCTCGGCCCACAGCACGCGGAGACGCGCGCGACCCTCGGCATGCTCGCGCAGCTCTACGACGACTGGCACGCCGAGGAGCCGGAGGCCGGCTACGACGCGCTGGCCGCGGAGTGGCGGTCGAAGCGCTGATCGCGGCGCGGCCCCTGCAGCGAGTCCGTGCGGCGCTCGACGGAGCGCTCCTGCGACCTTCGTCACAGTCAGTCCCAGGGAATCGCCTCGCTGTGCTCGAGGATGTAGGCGGTCAATGCCTCCTCGTCCGAGACGAGGGCGGCGAGCGCATCGTAGAACTTCTTGGCCTTCACCCGATTGGCATCGGATTTCGCGTAGTCCGCCGCGAACATGCCCGCTTCGGGATCAGTCTCGAGCCCATCCGCGAGATCGGGGTGCTTGTCCTTCAGCCAGAAGAGGATGAGCGCCTCCCAGTTGTAGCCGTTCATGTAGGCGTCTTCGCACTGCTCGTTGATGCGTTCGCCCATGGCGAAGACGGCATCGTCCTCGACGTAGAGGCACAGGGAGATGGTCTCGAGATCGTCGTCGTCGATCAGCCTGATGGAGGGGTGGCTCATGGCGGTGTCAACGGGGTCGGACTGGGGGTTGCGAAGACCGATTGGGTTCTGGCTGCCGACGGCGAGCGTAGCGAGCACTCCGCGAGCCATCGTGCGAGCGAGGAGCATCATCGCGCAAGGGAGAGTGGTTCGCGACGGGGCCGGCGCGCCGCCCGACAGCTGCGTGTCCACGGGTTCGCTCTGGAGCTCGACCGCAACGTGATCGTCCGCCTCGCCCGGAGACCGCTCCACGTCTTCCGTCGTGGACGCCGCCCCCCCCCTTCTGGCGGCGGCGGTATGGTCGGGGCCGCCTGCGACCGCGCCTGCACACGGCCCTAGGCGATTGCCATGAAGCCGATCTTCCTCGCCCTCGCCGCCCTGCCTTCCGCAGCAGCACTCGCCTCCCCCGCGGCGCAGGCCGTGGTCGAGACCCTCCGGACCCCTCCCGGCCTCCCCGCCGAGTACGTCGGGGGAGCAGTCGCGATGGACGGGAACCGCCTCGCGGTCACGCAGGTCGGCCTCTTCGGAACGGAGGGGCGCGTCGATCTCTACGACCTCGGTCCGGACGGGTGGGTCGTGGTCGACTCGGTCTTCGGGTCGTCTCCCGCGGTCGCCGGCGGCGACTACGGCTCCGCGGTGGCGCTCCAAGGCGACACGCTGATCGTGGGGAACTTCCAGGTCAACTCGCCGCAGAACGTCGGCGCGGTCGACGTGTTCACGCTTCACGGAGGCGTCTGGACTCCGGTGCAGTCCTTCTTCGACGGGATCCCCGGCGACGATCACTTCGGGATCAGCGTGGCGCTCGACGGGGACACCTTCGTCGCCGGCGCGCGACTCGATGGCACGGTCGGCTTCCGAGGCGGTGCGGCGTATGTCTATGAGCGGTCTGGCGGCGTGTGGACCCTCGCCGCCCAGCTGACCCCGCAGTCGGCCCTCTACTCCGGTTCGTTCTTCGGCGACACGGTCGACGTCGAGGGCGACCGCATCGCCGTCGGCGGCTTCGGCGCATTCGGACGGCCGATCGCCGCCCTCTACGAACGGACACCGAGCGGCGGCTGGCCGCTGCTCGCGCTCCTGGTGCCGCCCGGCGGCACACCCGGTGAATACGGGCGCTCCGTCGTCCTCGACGGCGGCTTCGTCTACGTGGGATCGCCGAGCTTCTCGCTCCCAGGGGGCATCCGCGGCGCGATCGAGGTCTTCGACGCCGCCACGGGCGCATACGTACAGCGCATCACGATGCCCGCCCTGCCGAACGTGTTCGGGCTGGGGCACCGCCTCGCCGTCGACGGCGATCTCATGCTGGCGGGCGGGCGAGACCCCTGGAACGGCTCGGGCGATGGCTTCGTCGCGACCTTCCATCGCGGACCGAGCGGCTGGGAGCGCATCGGACTGTTCAATTCCGGTGGCGCGGGAGCGGGGACCAGCCTCGCGCTCGAGGGAGGCCTGGGTGCGATGGGCGCGCTGCGCGGATCCACGGGCATGAGCGACACGTACGCGATGGTCGTCGCCGCGCCGCCCACGATCGACTGCGTGGACCCGCTCTCGCCCCCCATCGAGGCGGACGGCGTTCTTTCGAGGACGTGGCGCAGCGCGACCCTGCGCTCGACGGGCGCCGCCCCGGGAACGATCGGCGTGCTCGTCGCCGGGGCTGCCTCACCGCCGGTGACGACCGCGTTCGGGCCGCTGTGTATCGGCTCGACGCCGGCCCGGCTGGGCGTGTCGGTCGCCGACGCGTCCGGCACGCTGTTCGCGGCCCCCAACGGCCGCGGCGGCCCGCTCGCGCTCTTCGCACCCGGGACCAGCGTCGCGTTCCAGTTCGTTCGCCGCGCGCCCGGCGGAGCCGTCGCCTCGGCCGCGGCGGCGTTCGTGATGACCCCGTGATCGTCGCCTGACGCGGCTCCGCGGAACTGCGGTGGCGCGTGCGCGCGCGAACGGAGGTGCGGCGCGCAGCTGGATGGACGACACGAGTGCGCCCGGGTGCGCTCTCGCGGTGTTCGTTCGCGAGAGGCGACGTGACGAGCGGTGCATCTGAACTGAACTCGGGGCTCGTCCTCCCCGACTTCGGCACGAATCCACAGGTCGTTCTTGGACACCGGTCGCGCCCAATCTTTCAGTCAAATACCTTATACTGAATGATGTGAAGATCAGGACCCGCCGCTTCGAAATCACCGACCCCGATCAGCTCGAAGCGATTCGGCTTCCCGTGCGGGCCGAGATCGTCGATGTCGTGTCCGGGCTCGGCCCCGTGTCGTGCTGCGAGATCGCGGGCGTCCTCGGGATGCGCAGGCCCGCGGTTCACTACCAGGTCAATCGGCTCCTGGACGTCGGCCTCCTCCTTCCCGCCGGAGAACGAGGCGACGGGCGAAACAGGGTCGCTCTCGTGAAGACGCCTGCGAGAGAGATGAGCCTTCGCTACGCCCCCGGCGATCGTCGAAAGGCCGAGCAGATCACGTCCTACGTGAAGCTCGCACTGCAGCGGGCGCGGAGGCTCCTGGACCGTGCCTTCACCTCGGGGCGCGCGGTCACGCGCGGTTCCAAGAGAAACACGCACGTCGCCCAGTCGACCTGTCGCCTGACGGCCTCACAGCTCGCTCGCGTGAACCAGCTGATCGATGAGCTCGTCGCCGAGGTCGCGCCCAGAGGCGCGGACGACGAGGGCGCTCACCACCTGCTCACCATCGCGCTCGCACCGATCGCGGAAGACCAACCCGAACCGAAGCCATGATCCTCTGGCACGCCATCTTCACCGCGACCGCGATCCTGGCTTCGGGCCATCGAGCGCCGATCCAGGAGTCGATCACGCTGGAGCCCGAGGTGAGTCGCCGCGCCTCTCTCGCTGCCGGCCAGGAGCATCGCTACCACGTGGCGATGGAGCCGAACCAGGTCGCCATCGTGGCCCTCTCTCGCGATCGGCTCGGTACCGAGCAAGAGATGAACTACCTCGTCACCGTCACCGATCCGGCGGGCCGGGTGTGCGAAGAGGTCGACACGGCGGACGGAGCGTCGTTCTGCTACTTCCGATCGCGCGTGCCCGGCGACCACTCGCTGCTCGTGAGGAGATGGAACGGGCATCGCGAGGGCACGTACTCCATCCGGCTGCTGGAGCGGAGCGATGCAGCGGCGACCGTTCACGAGCGCATCGATCGGCTCCTGGAGCCGTTCTATCGCGACGATCGTCCGGGTGCGGCGGTGGCGGCCGTGGTCGATGGAGAGCCGATCTACGCGCGAGGCTTCGGATTGGCGAGCTTGGAGCACGTGCGTCCGATCACGCGCAACACTCGCTTCGAACTCGCGTCGTGCTCCAAGCAGTTCACGGGGTACGCGGTCGCGATGCTGTGTGAGCAGGGCGTCTGGGAGCCAGGGGATGACGTTCGCACTTTCCTCCCCGAGCTGCCCGAGCAGGCGCACGTCGTGACGATCCGTCACCTCGTGCATCACCTCTCCGGGATCTACGACTACGAGCCGGCCCTCGAGCTCGCGGGATATCCCAGAGATGGCGACGACCAGCTCTCGTTCGAGCGAATTCTGAGGACGATCTACGCCCAGCCTGGGACCTACTTCGTGCCGGGCAGCGCGCACCGCTACAGCAACTCTGGCTACGTGCTTCTCGCCGATGCGATCGCTCGTGTCGCCAACGAGCCGTTCGGGACCTGGATGGAGGAGAACGTCCTGCTGCCTGCAGGAATGAGCGGCTCATTCGTGCGCGACGATGGCCGTGCGGTTCACGACGGTGTCGCCAGGTCCTACGAGCGCACGACGCCATCGGATGAGTTCACTGGGCCGCGCCCCGAGTATGCGACGCGTCCGAACTACCTCCAGGCCCTCGGGGCAGCCCATGTCCATGCTTCCATCGACGACATGATTCGCTGGTCGATCCACTCCCGCGACGGCAAGGTCGGCGGAGAGGGCGCCGCGCGACGCTTCCGACGCGGGATCCTCCGGGACCCCCAGGACAACGACTACCTGCACGGACTCGCCACGTCGATCCACCGCGGGATGAAGCGCGAGTTCCATCAGGGCCTGAGCATGGGCTTCCGGACGGGGTACTACGACTACCCGGACGCGAAGACCACGATCATCTACCTCGCGAACGACGGGGAGTGGCGGACGTACTACCTCGCGGAGAAGGTGGCGGAGATCGTGCTCGACGGAGCGTTGGATCCCTACGTCGAGCCGCGTCAGCTCGAGCCGCCGTCCGCGCCCGACCGCTCGGACGCGCAGGCCTCTACCCCTCCGCCCCCGACGGCGGACGAGCTCGACGCGCTCTGCGGCGTGTATGCGAACGCGAGCCTTGGAGTCGCCTATACCGTGGAGTCGACGGACGGGGGCCTTCGTCTCTCGAGCATTCGGACTCGACCGATTCGACTCGAGCCGCTCGGAGATTCGACCTTCGAGTCGAGCCACTGGGCGTTCCAGCGAGTGTCCTTCGAGGACAGCGGAGCCGCGATGGAGATTCGCAGCGACTCGGAGGGCCGGGCGTTCGTCTTCGATCGGATCGGAACGAAGCGCTGAATCGCGGACGCGCTGTCGCGTCGCCTGACGTCGCGCGCAACACTGGGCGACGCCGTCTCGGAGAGGACCGAGCTGGATTCGATCAATCCGGGTCCCCCGTCAGGACCCACCCGGCCCAGTGGCGCGGCGGATGTCCCTCGGATGCAAGCTGGCGTTTCGCCGTCCAGAGCGCGTCGGCCTTGCCGAGCCCCCGCCGCCAGAGGTTCCCGTAGAAGAGCTCCATGAGTCGACGCGTCGCGGCGTCGTCGACGCGCCAGAGCGAGGTGACCGCCGTGCGAGCGCCCGCGGCGTGCAGCGCGCCCTGGAGCGATTGGATGCCCTGCCCCGCACGGCGGACGCCGACGTTCGTCTCACAGGCGGAGAGAACGGCGAGCTCGCATCGCGAGAGGTCCAGCGTCGAGAGCTCCTCGGCCGTCATGATCCCCGGCACCTTCCCCCGTTCGTTGAGCCCGCGGTTGGCGCCTGCGAGCGCGAGTCCGCAGAGAGTCTCCGGGGCGAATCCCAGGACGGCGGACTCGACCGATGACGACGCAGGATCGCCCACGCCTCCAGCGCGAGGTTCCCCCAGCGACGGTACGGACTCCGCCGCGAACCAGCCGTGCGTGGCGAGGTGGAGATAGCGGGCCGCGGGCGCGAGTTCGACGAGCTCGGCCTTCGACGCACGGTCGCCGTGGAGGACGATGGAGTCTCCGCGGTCGAGCTCGGCGTAGAGGTCGGACAGCTCGTCGACCTCCGCGCGAGTGTGGGCGAGCGGAGCGAATCCGAGCGCGCCGGCGCCCCGCTCCCCGGCGAGCGGAGTCGCGGCGGAGTGTGCCGTCGATGGCTCTGGGATCCCCTTCGCGTCGAAGCTCGCGCCGCCGAGGGCGACGAGCGTCCCTTCCTGATCGACGGATGGCGCGGGGTCGACGAGGCGGCGCATCGAGATCTCGTGACGCACGCGGAACGCGTCGCCGACGAGCTGTTCTTCCGACCAGCGAAGCGCTTCGAAGGGAACGAGGTGCTGGAAGCCGTCGAGGACGGCGTGGACCTGGCGAACGCTTTCTCCGTTCGCCGCATCGAGGCACGGCCGGAGGATCCGAGACGAGAGCTCCCGACCGACCTCGTCCAAGCTCCCTTGCGCCGCGGTCTCGGTGGGAACGGCCGTCACTCCCGGCGCGCGCGAGCCGAGCGCGACGGGCTTGCCGAGGAGAGAGCGCCACTCGACCGCGAGCGCTTCGATCTCGGCACGCGGGCCAAGATCGACGAGTCGCACCTTCGCGTCCGGAGTCACGACGAAGGCGAGCATGGACTCGACCGTCTCGGGAGCGAGCCGTGTGCTCGGCCCCTCCGTCAGGCGCGGGTAGCAGAGGAACGCGATCGCGATCGCATCCGGATCGAGAGCCGCTGCGACGTCCTCCGCGCGGATCAGCGAGCGCTCGAGTCCGACCTCTTCGAGTGACGTGCGTAGCTCTCCCTCCAGCCGGTCGCGCTCGAGAGAGCGAGCGACGAGCTCGGCTCTCCACCCGTCGACCTCCTCTCCGGGGTCCGAGAGCCGCTGCTCGTTCACCGCCGACCTCGCCTTCGCAACGGCCGCGCGGAGCTCGGCGAGCTCGGGATGCCGGTTCGACGCGACGGCGACCTCCGTGGAGGCCGTTGAGACGGCGCGCAGACTCTCCAGGGACGTGAAGAGCTCCGCCTCGCGGTGACCCCCTCGCTTCCGGGCGACCTCGTGCCAGTAGAGGAGGGTCGGGAAGCGCTCGATCTCGGCGGCGGCGGCCGACCGTGCGACGCGCGGAGACTCGGTTCGCACGACCTCGACACGATCGATCTGGCGCTGGATCAGGGGTCCGAGGAGCTCACATACGCCGTCGAGGTCCCCCAGCGCATGACGCGTGAGAATGAGGTTCGTCGTCGAGACGAGAAGCTGTCGGCTGCCCTTCGCGTGCGTCCGCGACCAGGCCTCGTGCGTCCGCTCGCCGTACTCGAGCGACGCACCGAGGTTCCCGAGCTCCCGCTCGATATCGCAGAGGTTCATCCGGGCGAGGCCGATCTGCTGGTGGTCCGGAGGCAGCGTGGATTCGTACCCCTCGAGGACTTCGAGGAGGATCGACCTCGCCTCCTCGAGCTCTCCGCAATCCCGCTCGGCGACGGCGAGCACGAGCCGCGCATCGAGAAGGTCCCGGGCGTGATGCGACAGCGATCGCTCGTAGGACTCACACACCTCTCGCATGAGCTCCCGGGCCGTCTCCGGATCCTCCCGATGGAGCTCGGCGAGAGTCTGGCGGGCGAGCTGAAGCTCGGGGGATGTCGTCGGGAACGTCTCCGACATCCCCGCGTAGGCTCGCTCCGCGTTCGCGAGCGCTCCATCGATGTCGCCGACCGACTGGAGCGACTTCGCCAGATTGAGCTCCGTTCGTTGGACGTCGGGATGATCGGGTCCGAAGCGCTTCACGAAACCAGCGCGAACCCGTTCGTACAGGACTCGCGCTCCCTCGAGATCGCCGAGCCGCCAGCGTACGCCGGCGAGGCTCCCCTCCGTCGCCAGGAGGCTCGGGTGATCCTCGGGAAGCTGCTCCGACCACACGCGATGCACGTGCTCGAGCAGGGGAAGCGCTTCCTCCCTTCGACCGATGGAGTTGAGCGCCGCACCGAGATTCGCCTCGGAGTTGAGGACCCTCTCGTGGTCGGCCGGATGGACGCTCCGATGGGCCTCGAGGATCTCGCGGAAGAGTGGGACGGCCTCCTCGAGCCGAAGGAGCCTCGCGTAGGTGATCGCGAGGTTCGCCTTGGCCATGAGGAGCGGGGCGTCCGTCTCGGCGTGCGTCTCACGTAGATCCGAGACGAGCTCTTCGAGCAGCGGAAGCGCCCCCTCGAGGTCGCCCGACTTGCTCAGCGACGCAGCGAAGTTCGACCTCCAGCGCAGCGTGTTCGGATCGCTCGCGCCGCGCGTCCGCTCGAGTCCTTCGATCGTCGCGAGGTACAGCTCCTCGGCGCTCTCGAAGTCACCGATCCGATCGTGTGCGTTCGCAAGATCTCCCATCGCCACGATCCCATCGATGTGATCGGCAGGGAGAACGTCCCGGCGAATCGCGAGCAGCCACTCGAGGCAGCGCAGATCGAGCTCGAGAGCCCCGGCCGCCATGGCTTCGGTATGGAGCTCGTCCAGAATGGGAAGGAGTCGGGCGTCCGTGGCTCCGTCGAGCGTCGCGAGGACCTCGAACGCTCCATCCAGGTGGAGACGAGCCTCCTCACGGTCACCGGCCGCACGGGTGGTGCGATAGGCGTCGAGGGCAGCCTGCGATTCCGCGATCACCTCTGCGATCTCGTCGTCCTTGGATTCGACCGCCTCCTGAGAAGCCGAGCCGAAGTGCCCTGTCTCGCGCGCGTCTTCGTTGGAGGAAGCGCCGGTGATGTCATCAGGGCACGGGCAGCGCAAGCTGCCGCGATGGATGCCCAGGCATGGAGCGGGTGCGACGAACGTCGGGCAGCAGAGGGCTGCGAGGAGAGCGAGGCGAGGCAGGCGGCTCATGGCATCGGGAGACGTCAGGGGATTTGCAGGCTGGAGCGCAGGTGGACTCGCCAACGCCTCGACCCGTCCGGGGGACCAGCGTATCGATGATCCCGGCGCCCAAGGGTTCGGAACGACACGACGGTTCGGTCTGGGCCGCGCTGACGCTGTCCGGAGCAACTTCCGGTTTGGGCGTACAGGAGTGCGACGCCGCGGGGAACTCCGTGAACGACTTCGGGGCGTGGCTCAGCGTGCTCCTGATCGTCATCAACGGCCTGATCGGCGCCGGGATCTTCGGCCTGCCCGAGGCCCTGCACCAGGCGGTCGGGACGTTTGCACCGTGGCTCCTGCTCCTAGGCGGAGCGCTCGTCATGGCGATCACGGTGTGCTTCGCCGAGCTCGCCCGACTGACCGATCGATCGGGCGGGCCCCAGCGGTTCGTCGGCGACGCCTTCGGCGACTACCCGGGCTTCGTCGTCGGCTGGACGTTCTTCTCCGCGCGTCTGATCAGTCAGGGCGCCAACCTCCTGGTGCTGGCGGCCTACGCCGCGGCCGTTTGGCCCGCGCTCGCGGAGGGGCCCGTGCGCACCGCCGTGCGAATCGCCGCAGCGAAGCCGGCCGGTCCGATCACGCTCCCCAGCTTCAGCGCCGTGGAAGGCGTTGCGCTCGCCGCGCTCTACGCGTTCGTGGGTTTCGAGAACGCGACGGTCCCCGGGGGAGAGGCCCGCGACCCGAGGCGCAGCATGCCGCGCGCGCTCCCCCTCGGACTCGCTCTCGTCACGCTCCTCTACTTCGGTCTGCAATTGGCGTACAGCCACAGTCCGATCGCGGGCACGGATCCCGAAGCGCCGCTCGCGGCCGAGCTTGGCGGAGACGTCGGCGCGCTCCTCATGGGCCTGACCGTCGTCGTCAGCCTCCTCGCGAACCGCATGGCCGGGCACGCGCAGCGAGAGCTGCAGCGATTGCTGCCCAGGCTCTGACGCGGAGGTCACGAGTGCCTGCTTGGACGCGGTAGGCGCGCATGTGAGCGCGACCAGGAGCGGTTGGAGCTTCGAGATGCGGGGCGCGTGCCGGATCGATCGCTCCCGTTCGGCCTCGCCCGGCCTCGGACTCCTCGCTCTCTCGATCGCGGTCCCCTGCCCAGCCTGCAACGACCGATTCGAGCACCCGTGCTACCGTCGGCACGACCCCGCACAGGGCCGGTCCGCACCCATGACCCCGATCCCGACTCGCCCTCGCCGGCGGCTGCCGACGCGCAGCGCCAGTCCGTGGTGACGCTGGGAACCGAGCGGGGTCTCACTCGCCGAAACGCCTCGCCTACACTGCCCCATGCAACGATCTGCCGTTCGCCTCGCACTCGCCGTCGCCATGGCCAGCCCGGCCTTTCCACAGGACCTCATGATCGAGGAGGCTCTTCAGGTCCCTGACGCCGTTGCTGTGACGTCGGCGCCCGGGGACTCGGACCGGCTCTTCATCGTCCGCCGGACGAGCGGGGTCTACATCGCAGAGAACGGCGCGGTGCTCTCGACGCCGTTCCTCGACGTCGAAGCCGAGGCCGGCGGACTTCAGGCGTTCGGCGTGCTGGACGTCGCCTTCCATCCCAACTACGCAGCGGACGGGCGCTTCTACGTCACGTATCTCGACGCGCAGATGGATGCCCACGTCGCTCAGTACAAGCGCTCCGCAGCGAACCCGAACGTCGCCGATCCGTCGACGCGCGTGCAGATCCTGGGCCCGACGCGGAAGTCGCTCCAGTCACACGGGTGGAACGACCTTTGGTTCGGGCCCGACGGGATGCTGTACGTCGCCATCGGCGACGATCAGGCGAACGACGTGCCGTCCTCGAACCCCGCGCAGGACCTCTCGAACTTCAACGGCTCGATCGTGCGACTCGACGTCGACGCGCCCGCGCCGTTCATCCCGAGCGACAACCCGTTCCTCGGAACGCCGGGCGTCGACGAGCGCATCTTCGCGTACGGGCTGCGCCAGCCGTTCCGGACGACCTTCGACCCGGTCACCGGCCACGTGTTCGTTTCGGACGTCGGCAACCACGACCGCGAGGAGGTGTCGGCCGTCGCCTTCGCCGAGCTGGCGGGCGCGAACTTCGGCTGGCGGTGCGTCGAGGGCACGAGCTGCGTCGATCTCTCGACGGGATGTCCGCTGGGGTGCGCCGACCCGAACCGCGTCGATCCGATCCACGAATACGACCACGCGAGCGGGCTCTGCGCCGTGATCGGCGGTCCGGTGTATCGTGGCGCGGCGTTCCCGTCGCTGCACGGCAAGTACGTCTTCGGGGACTTCTGCGGGCGCAAGGTGTGGTCGCTCCGCTGGGACGGGTCGCAGGCGTTCGACCTCGTCGATCACTCGGCGGAGATGGTCGCAGCGGACGGCCGCACGATGGGAATCTCGGTCTCGTTCGGCACCGACCACGAGGGCGAGCTGTACATCTGCGACCAGCAGAACGGCATCGTGTGGAAGGTCGTGCCACGCCCGCCGATCTCGACGTACTGCAGGACGGCGGCGAACTCGTTCGGCGACGGTGCGCGCATGGGAGCCATCGGCTCACACCACGTCGGAGACGCGTCGCTGACCCTCACTGCCGAGGACGCTCCTCCGGGGACCTTCGGGTACTTCTACTACGGGGCTGGCCAGCGCGAAGTCCCCCTCGGCAACGGCTACAGCTGCGTGGACGCCGCGGGCTCGTGGTTCTTCCGCTTCACTCCGCCGACCGTGGTCACAGCGGACGGTTCGACCGCGCGGCCGATCGACTTCGGAACCGCTCCCGCGGGCGCAGGCCCCGGACGACTGACGGCGGGCTCGACGTGGTACTTCCAGTACTGGTATCGCGACCCGGTCTCGGGCGGGGCCGGATTCAGCTTCAGCGACGGACTGCGTGTGACGTTTGCGCCGTAGGGCGGCGATACGGTGTCGCACACCGGTGCGCAGGTCAGTGGCGGACCGGTGCCGGGCACCGGATCGAAGCTCGATGCCGCTTCGGTGTGCGGTACCGATGCGTCGGCTGACTCGACCGGCCTTCTCACACACGACTCCGAATCGCATCCTCTGAGCTTGAACTTGGTGCTTCACTCCCTCATCGTGCTCGCCGCGCCGCTCGTCGGTGCTTCTGCTTTTCCACCGTCCGTCGTCGCTTACCATGAGGAAACGGCGGAGCCAGCGCCCGACCCTGCGGTCGATGTAGCCATCATCGACGAGCAGCTGGCGGAGATCCGCGCGGCGATTCGACTCGGAGAAGCCGTAGGCGCGAGAGAGCTGCTCGAGGAGCTCGTCGAGCCCGGACTCGAGAGACTCTTGCGCGGCTGTTCCGAGGCGGACGCTCTGCCGCGCTACGGCGAGATCGGCGCCATTGCGGTCGGCCTCGGTCTGCCGAGAGTTGCACTGGAGGCGGAAACGGCGGTCCACGATCGGCTCGCGTCGTCGCGCGACCCCGACGACAAAGAACTGCTCGCGATCAAGTCGCGCCTCGCCGAGATCAACTATGCGCTGCGCGAGTTCGAGGACGCTCTCGAGCTGAGCGAGTATGTGCACGAGGCGAGGGAGCGACTTCTGCCCGAGGATCACTTCGACCGGCTCACGGCCCAACAGGGGCTCGCCGCGGTGCGGGTCGAACTTGGCGACTACGAGGGCGCTCTCGCGCTCTTCGAGCAGATCCTCGCCTCCTGGGAGCGGCGTCGTCCAGTGGACGAACTCATCGTGCTGAGGGCCAAGGGAAACCTCGGCGGGGTGCGCCTCGCTCTCCGCGACTTCGAAGGGGCGCACGAGCTCTTCGAGTCCGCGCACGCCGGCTTCGAGCGACTTGCCCTCGCGGACGATACGGACCTGCTGATGGCCAAGCAGAACCTCGCCCTCTCGCGCAAGAACACAGGCGATCTGGAAGGGGCGCTCGAACTCGAAGAGTTCGTCTATTCCGCGTGGGAGGCGATCGTGCCATCGGACGATCCACGACTACTCTTGATCAAGCTGAACTTGGGTGCCACACGCCGTGAGCTGGGTGACTACGAGGGCGCACTTGAGCTCGAGGAGTCCGTGCACGCCGCTTGGAACGGAGTCCTTGCTTCGGATCACGTCCATCTACTCCGGGCCAAGGAGGGTCTCGCGCTAACGCGCCAGGCGCTTGGCGATCATGACAGCGCTCTCAGGCTCCAGCGTCAGGTCAAGGCCGCAAGGGATCGGCTCTACGCGTCGGACCATCCCGACAGGCTCCTTGCCGATACGAACCTCGCCGTCACGCTTCGGCGAATGGGCGACCTCGAGGGGGCGCTCTCGCTTCAAGAGTCCGTCCATTCCGTGCTGGAGCAGCGCCGGCCTGCAGGGCATTTCGACCTGCTGCTCGCGAAGCAGAACCTCGCGGTGACGCGAAGGGAGCTGCGGGACTTCGAGGGAGCACTCGGGCTCGACCGGGACGTCTACGCCGAGCGAGCACGACGCCTGCCATCTGGCCATCGGGACCTGCTGCGGGCCAACGTGAACCTCGCCGTTGCGTGTCTGAGCGTTGGCGACCTCCAGAGTGCGCTCGAAATGCCGTCCTCTCTCGCGGACGGAATCACCGAGCGAGTGATCTACGGGCTCGCAGGAGGGCCACGCGAGGCGCGCGCCATCGCGCGGGATGCTGTTCGTCTGCTCGCGGAGGGCCGAGTCTGGAGGCGAGCGTCGGACGCTCCGCAGACCGACGTGGCCTCGTTCATGAGAGCCCTCGAGACCGCTCGGCATGTCGCGACAGCACGATTCGAGGTCCTCGACGACGGCGAGAACGCGAACGAAGAGCTGGACCGTCTCCGGCGCGCGGTCGAAGAGGCGCGGCGAGCCCTCGACGACCACTTCAACCTGGCACCTGCGCCCCCCGTCGACAGTGGCGACAAGGCGGAGGAGGAATGGAGGAGTGCCAGCGATGCGTGGAGCCGCACGCTCGCTCGGCTCTCGCTCGATCGAGACATGCGCGAGAAGGAGCTCCGCGAGGCGCTCGGAGAGTCTCGGTCTTTCTTCACCGTGATCGAGCCCGAGGCCCTCTCTGCCGCCCTCGGCGAAGGCGAGGTGGCCGTCGGGATCCACAAGCTCGACGTGTGGACCTGGGACGGGGATTCGGCGACCTACATGTTCATGGGGCGCAACTACGTCGCGTACGTCGCGCTTCCCAGTGGTCGTGTTCGCGAGGTCGACCTGGGCGACGCGCGCGAGATCGAACTGTCGATCCGAGACTGGCGTCGCTCGCTTGGGACTCCGCTGATGTCCCGGGGTTTCGGGTCGAGCAATGGAGGCGGAGCCGAGGCCGACCGATCGGCGCGTATGGACGAGTCCGCTGCCGGCAGCAGGGTTCGAGAGATGATCTTCGACCCCATCGCCCGCGCCTCGGAGCTCGCACGCGGAGGGCGGGTCTTCCTCTGCCTCGACGACGCGCTCCACACGGTGCCGCTCGACGCGCTTCCAATCGACGAGGCCGAGGGGCACCCTCGGACAGCTACGAAGCAGGGGGATACGGTCCGGCTTGGAGACCTCTACGACATTCGGCCCGAGATCTCATTCGCAAGACTGCTTGCCCATCTACCTGAGCCGGAGGAGCGCGCCTCCATGCTGGTGGTCGGCGGCCTCAGCTACGATGAGGACCCCGACGGACCTGGCTCAGACCATCGCGTGCTGCCCTCAGGTGTCCTCGAACGAGCGGCGATGAGTCGTGGGGATGGAAGCTGGGGGCACTGGGCTCCGCTGCCGTCGACCGTGGATGAGGCGCGCGCGATCACCGAGCTCGGGCGCGTCCGGCTCAACGGAAGCCCGGAACTCCTCTCCGGGTCGACTGTGACCGAATCGACCCTGCGAGCAGCCGTCCCTGGCAAGCGCTACGTGCACATCGCGACCCACGGCTGGTTCATGCCGGACACCATCCGGTCGATGCTGGATCCGGAGGGCGCAGTTCGCGCGTCTGATCTCCTCGGCACGGAGCGAACAGTGGCCGGCTTCCTGCCCGAGGCACTCTGCGGTCTGGTGCTCTCGGGCGCGAACGCGGCGGACACGCCCGCTGGACTCTCGGAGCGCCTCCTGACTGCCTTGGAGCTCTCTTCGTTCGACCTCCGAGAGTGTGAACTGGCGGTCCTTTCCGCATGCGAGACGAACGTCGGCGTCGCTCGGTCAGGGCAGGGCATCCAGTCTTTGTTGACTGGGCTCCACCAGGCGGGAGCACGGGCGGCGGTGACATCGCTCTGGAAGGTGCCTGACGGAGACACCGCTCGTCTTATGGAGCGCTTCTACGAGAACCTGTGGAAGGAAGGCATGGGAAAGGCAGAGGCGCTCTGGGCGGCGAAGTGCCACCTGCGCGTCGGCGGAGCAGCACCCGCGGACTGGGCCGGCTGGGTCCTCGTCGGCGATCCGGACTGAATCGTGTAAGGAGCCGGACACCCGGTCGCCCTCCAGTGTCCACTCGGTGTGCGGCACACTCGACTCGAGCTGCAAGCGTAGGGTGCCGCAGATCGAGGGAGCCTTGTCCGTCCCCTTGGACTCCGACGCCCCTCAATAGAAGCCCGATCCCATCGACAGACTCGGTGCCCAGCAAGCCGAACCAGCCGCCTTGGGCGGCTTCTCGTTCGCTGGCTGCACTCTGCGCCCCGAGCCATCCTCGACGGGGCCGGAGGCCGCGCCTACGGCGACTCGGCACGCAAGACACCGCCAGCAGACGATCTCGGCGCACTTGGCGCCGGGTCTGATGACGAGACCGGGCAAGCAATCGCCGCCTATGCGGCCCGTGACCACTGACGCGGATCGCGTAGCCTTCGATCCACCGAGCATAACGTGCGCCTTTGACGGTTCGTCACGACAGCCCCCCCTCTAGGCGATGTGCAATCGCGCGCCGCTGATCAGATCACCATTGGCCCTCGCGCCAGCCACGGCCCGAATGAGCCGTGCGTGACTCGTCTCTATCGCTCGACAACCGCCGGAGTCCCCAGGTTGCCTGCACGGTCCTTCGCACTGACGGCAAGACGGCTCGCGTCAACGCCCTTCGGCGGACTCCAGCGCGTCGTCCTTGCGCTCAGATCGTCCGAGAGAACGCTCCACGACTGGTCCGGGTTCTCCGCGAACACGACGTACCCGGTGACGTCGCCGGCGGCGCAAGGAGACCACGTCACGCGGCGCCCCCTGTCCGTCCACTGAAGGTCGGTGAGAGGAGGTGGCGCGACGGCGTCGCCCGTTCCCTGCGTGCTCGGGATCGCAGGGTGGCGCTTGCCGGGAAAGCGGCGCTTTTGCTCCTGCGGCTGGATCTGGACCCGATCGAGAAGCGTGCCGGCCTCGCGCGCGCGAAGCTGGAGGACGTAGGAACCCGCGGTTGGGATGTCGAACGTCACGAACGACTTCGTCGCCATCGCGCGCGAGAACCACTGGAAGCGTCCTTCTTTCACGGAGATGTGCTCTAGCGTCCGCAGGGGGGCGTAGTCGAGAGTGCCAGTCACGGAGTTCTGCTTCGCGTCGGGGCCGCCGCCGAGCAGCGTCAGGCGATAGGTTCCGGGGCGCCGGAACCGGATGACGTACTCCAGCAGGCCGCCCAGCTCGGCGGCTGCGAACGGGCGATCGGTCCGCTCCTCTCCCGCCGTGGCGCGAAGAGCCACGCCGGTCACGACGTGATCCGTCCATTCGGGCGCCTCGTCCACGACCTCCCACGCGCTTCCCGTGGCACCCGGCACGCGACGCACGGTGTCCTCGGCCTCGAACACGAAGCCGATCGAGTCGGCCTCTTCCGGCTGCACGATGCACGGCGGGTCGTGCACCAGCGTGACAACAGGGCGACTCAGCGACCACTCACCCACGTTGCCCGCGAGGTCCCGTGCGCGGAACTGGCACGCGTAGAGCGACGTCGGCCGCAGCCCCACGGCCTTGTAGGTCGCGCTCGGGATCCACCCGGATCGACTCGACTCACCGCCTTCCGAGATCGTCCTGAACTCGTACTCCACGCCAGCACTGGCTCCGTAGTCGGCGACGGGCGCCGCCCGCATCGTGATCGAATTCGAGCCGGTGGCGCGAGGCGGCGCGAGGAGATCCCAGAGGGGCGGGTTGGGCTCGGGAGGCGAGCGATCCTCCATCGAGCAGCGATAGACGCGGACGTCGTCGATCTGGCCGGTGAAGCTCCGACCGCGTTCGTCGCGTCCCAAGAGGACCGTCGTCGCTTTGACGTCCTCCGGATTCAGAGCGGTCTCGCGCTCTGCCACTGTCACGCCATCGACGCCGAGCGCAACGCGGTCACCCTTGAAGTCGATGCTGACCTTCGACCATGTCCCGACCGGAAGAGGACGCGGCGCGGTCACCTGCACGCTGCCTTCTGGCGTCTCCAACACCAGCTCGAGTCGCGTGTTCAGGCGAAGCGAGGCGACTCCATCGCTCGTTCGACCGAGTCCCGTCAGCAGCGGCATCGCCTCCGCGTCCATCGGTCGGACGACCATCGACACGTGCATGTCGATCAGGTCGAGCGTCCCGTGGGGAAGCCGCAGGAACGAACCGCGGCCATCGAGCTCCAGGACCGAGCCCCGGTCGTCGACGTCGGGCCCGAGCTCGGCGCCCCCCTCGCAGAACGCGTGATTCACGCCGTGGGTGTCCCAGGCGAGGTAGGGATGGTCGCGCTCGAACTGGTACTCGAGGATCCGGCCGTTCGTGGGCTCCGGCTCCTCGCCGGGCTCGCGAAACGACAGGTGCACGCCGTCCTCGATCTCGGACTTGCTGCCGAGGAGGTTGCCGTCGAGAAGGGCATTCCCGCTGCACCAGTTCCCGTGCTCGGTCAGCCCCTCGATGATCGCCGCTCCGTCGATGCGCTGCTTCGAGTTCAGCGCCCCCATCTCGCGAATGCGCGAACGCCCGCTGGCGATCGCGCTGCGGTCGACGCGACCGAACTCCTCGACGCGCGCCTCGCCTTCGATGACCGCCTCACGCCGCACCCACGCGTGGTCTCGAACGCGCGCAGAGTCTCGGACGATGGCGCCGGTCTCGATCCACGCGAAGTCCTCGATCCGGGCCTGCCCCTCAATTCGCGCGTCATCTTCCACCCTCGAAAAGCCGAGTACGCGAGCATCAGGTCCGACGAACGCGCGGGGTGAGACCGTCGCGGTGTCCGCAACGAGCCCGCCGCCGTTCTCGTGCGGCTCGAGCTTCACGCGGCCTCTCGAGGAGCCATGGGCACACCCCATCGACTCGGCGGCCAGATCCCAGACCTCCGCGCCCGTGATCCGCACGGCGTAGGGCATGGCCTTCGAGGCTGCGCTCTCGCGCGCGAGGCCGTGGGGGACGTCATCGATGCGCTGAAAGCGGCGGTCGATCACCTCTGGCACCGCGACCACGACCAGGAACAGCAGCTCGTCCTTCGAACGGACCTCGAGCGAGCCTTCACCCGTGCTCCAGACGTCGCTGTAGCGGACATCTACAAGGTCCTCGCTCGCGGCCACGAGGCG
The DNA here is from genome assembly GCA_039200205.1 of Planctomycetota bacterium. Classification (GTDB taxonomy): domain Bacteria; phylum Planctomycetota; class UBA1135; order UBA1135; genus Saltatorellus. Next base: position 523 of record JBCCSK010000022.1, on the reverse strand, counting down.
AAGACGCCAGGCAGAGCCCAGCGCCGGGTCCGTCCGTCCCGCGAACTCGACGCGCACCTCCTTTGCTCCCCTCGTCCTGCGAAGCGGGACGATGTTGAAGCCGAAGGCGCTCGGCGCCTTCCACGGAGGGACATCGAACCAGCCCGGTTCGTCCAGTCGCTCGATCGGATAGGTCGGCAGGACCATGTGCGAGTCAAGCTCTCCGTACTTCGCCTTGCGCCGCAGCACTTCGCCGTCGCGGAAGTCGAGGGTGGCGACCCTCGATGCGGCCTCGGCGAACTCGTCGTCGAACTCGGGGTAGAGGCGACGTGCGCGTTCCCAAGTCGTCTCGTCCCGCGGCGCGGGCTCGTCGACGAGGGACGAGCCACGGAAGAGGTCCCAGGTCCGCTCCAGGCCGAGCCCTTCCTCCGAGGTGAGATGCTCCCACAGGAACCACTGGTGGTAGTTCTGGAACTTCGAGTCCGGGTCCTTCTGCGCGTGCCGCTGGAAGGAGCGCGGAGGTCCGACGATCAGCGGCGCGCCG
>JBCCSK010000021.1:0-29295 GCA_039200205.1 Planctomycetota bacterium | reverse complement strand
GGTGACTACCGCCTCACCGAGTCCGGCGACGAGAGGACATGGCACGGACAGGTGTGGCTCTTCCGCCGCAAGGGCGGGTCGGTCCAGGACTGACCAGATCAGTCCCCGCCCGACTCCGAGGTCAGGTCGACCGTGCGCTCGATGACATCGCCCGGGTCGACCTCGACCTCGAACGACACGATGCGCTCGCCCTTGCGGATTTCGATCGTGGCCGCGCCGGACGGGAGCGAGATGTCAGTCTTCGCACCTGCCGCGATGCCGTCGCCGTACAGCGTTCGGTCGCCCGCGCGGACCCCGTAGCTCGCGTAGCCACTCACGCCGACCACCGTGAGCCGCAGGAGCCCGCCCTGGAGGAGGCGCACCTCGACGCCTTCGAGCGCTTCACCCTCCCGCACCGTCACAGGGACGAAGGGGGAGACGCGTCCGTCTTCCGTCCTCGCGATCACGTGGTGTTCACCTGCCGGCACGCTGCGGAACTCGAACGTGCCGTCGGGCTGGAAGTTCGCGATCGACTGCGATTCAGAGCCGGAATCGACGTACACGAGTCGCGCGTCGACCACGGGCTCGCCGTTGACGTCGTCCAGCAGCCGGCCGCGGAGCGTGCCGCCTGCGCGAAGGCGGACCTCCACGTCCTGGGCTCCGGCTTCGGCCTCGACGGTGAGCGACGACGCAACGCCGTCCCCGAATGCCAGTGCGGAGACGCTGTACGTTCCCGGAAGTAGGGGGCCGAGCGTGAAGCGACCGTCGCCGGGCATGACGTTCACGTTCGCGTTCCAGCCGTCTCCGCTCGAGGCGATGACGAAGCCGCTGCCCGGCTCACCGTCGGGCCCGAGAAGTCGCCCGGAGATCACGCGTCCGGCCACCTCGACGAGGCGCACGGTCTGCGGCGAGTCGCCCCCCGACACATCGACGACGGATCCGCGTGCGATCGCAGCGTCGACGACCGACTCGAGCGACCGGGCCGGCTCGTAGGCGACGAGGTACTGACCCGTCACGAGTTCGTCGAAGGCGAATCGTCCTTCCGCGTCGCTCGTCGCGCGTGCCACTGGGTCGTCGTAGCGATCGAACGCCGCGGTGACCACGGACGCAGCGCGGCCGAGCCACACGTTGCGTCCCTCCAATGGCTGGCCGTCCGCGTCGACGACGAGCCCTTCGATGTGACCGTCGCGCGCGAGATCGACCACGATCGGCGCACTCGACTCGACGCCATCTGCGATCGAGAATCGCTGCTCGTGGATCGTCCGCCGGCCGCTGCGGAAGATCACATCGAGCGAGATTGCCGGCGGAAGTCCTTCGAAGACGTGGGACTCCGCATCGCGGCGCGCCATGACCTTCAGGGATCGGACGGCGCGAGTCACGCCGCGACTCTTGCGAAGCGCCGTCGAGTACAGCTCGCCCGTCACGACCACGTCCTCCGGAGCGTGCGCCAGCTCGAGGACGAGCGGGACGGCTCGCTGGACACGCACGTCGACGGGCTTCGTGAGCCCCGATGCGTCGGCGCTCCCGCCAATCACGAACTCGTGGAATGCGTACCCGTCCATCGCGACGACGGCGACCGCCTCTCTCCACGTCGCGGCCGGAATCTCGAAGGATCCGTCCTCGCCCGTGATCGCATCGGGGTCGCTCGGTCGGGCGAGGCGGGTCGGGCGCGACGAGAACGTGGCCGCAGCTGTCGCGATCGCAGCGCCCGAGAGAGGCTCGCCCGTCTCGGCGTCGACGACTCGTCCGCGGAGAACCGCGTCGTCGCGGGTCCGCAGGACGACTTCCAGGTCCCGCGACTCGCCCGGGTCCATCGCCGCAACGACATGCTCGGCGCTCTGCGCACCCTCGATGGAGCACCACACCTGGAGCGTTCGCTCCTGACCCGGTGGAACGTCGAGCGTGACTTCACCATCGGGATCGGTCTGGGCCGGCTCGATCCCCATGACTTGCTGTGACTCGAGCTCCTCCGGAGTCGGGCGGAGGGCGATCGACGCCTCGAAGATCGGCTCACCGCCGTCGTCGAGGACGGTCACGTGCAGCCGGCCGGGCTCCTCCGCCGGTTCGGGCGGAGGGTCGTCCTGGGGGAAGAGCGGGAGGGCGAGCGGGACCAGCAGTGCGAGCGCGATCATCGGGACCTTGGGGTGGATGGACTTCTCCATCGTACGGGCCCCGATGAACCGCGCTCGGTCAGGGCGTGTACCAGATGGGCGAGGTGTACGCGCGATCCTGGATCGACGCCGGGACGTCCTCGGGCCGGTCGACGCCGAGGACCTTCGCGTCGAACGTCGTCCAGCGCGGCGTCGGGATCTCGATCACGCGGACGTAGTAGAAGGCGCGCTGCTCGGAATCGAATGCGGGGTCTCGCCAGAACGCCTGCAGGAACGGGGCCCCGATCGAGTTGTCGTAGGCCGCGTTCTCGACGTCGACCGTGTTCCCGACCGCCTCGCGGCAGCGCCCGTCGTCGCCGATCGTGCGATCGCCCGAGACGGCGACGTCGTAGATCCGCTCGTGCGTCTTCCCCTCGTCGTCCAGCCAGCCCTTGACGATCTGGACGCGGTCGAGGTTGGCGCCGTCGGCGTCGCGGATCGCGCGGACGAGGAGGGTGGGGGGCGCGTCGCTCCGCGCGAGGTCGCCGCCCATCGGGACGCCGCTCTCGTAGCCGTGCGAGGCGAAGTCCGAGCGGTTCAGGTCGGACGCTTCGAACTCGAAGCCGGCGAAGACGCGAACCCGAAGACGCGTGCCGGTCGTCGCGTAGACCTCGCGTCGCGCGAGGGCGTCCCAGACCTCCTCACGCGTATTCGAGCGCGCCCACACCGCAGCGAGGCCGGAGGCGGAGGTCTCTCGCGCGTAGATCTGGATCGGCTGGTCGCTGAGGCGCCCGGCGATGACCTCCTCGAAGCGGACGGGATCGGTCGTGGGCTCCAGCTGGGCGACCTTGCCGAAGAAGTTGTCCTCGGACGTCGTCGAGAGCGACGTGTGGGTATCGGTCGAGCCGATCAGGCCGAACTTGAACGGGTTGGTGCCGAGCTTCGCCTCGAACGCGAGCCCGCGCTTGAGTGCCTCCCGCGCGTACTCGAACGGAAGCATGTCCTCGGTCTTGGCCTCCGCGCCGAAGCACGCCGAGTCCCACGTCTCGAAGTCCGCGAACTCGTCGGTGGGGGAGAGGAGCGGGTGCGCTTCTCCGTCGCCCTTCATCTGCGTCACTTCGTAGAGAGGCTCCAGGCGCTGACGGCGCTTCGCATACGTCGCGTCGATCGGCTCCCCGCTCTTGAAGCGCGTGTCCGCGAACATCAGCCCGTTCGAGAGGTTGCCGTTGTGGGGAATGGCGAGGACCCGACCGCCGGTCGTCTCCATGAGGTCCTCCATCCACGTCCAGAGCGCCTCCGGGTCGACGTCGGCGTCGGCCGACAGTGGCGTGCGGCTGTTCGCGACCTCCTTGCCGTCGCGGTAGACGACGACGCGGTGCATGTTCTTGCCGTCGGGCGTCGACGACCACTCGAAGCCGATGAGCGCCGTGAAGCTCCCCGGATCGTTCGCGGCTTCCGCCGCGTCGATCGTGCGCTCCCAGGGAGCGCGGGAGAAGTCCGGGTTGTTGCTGAACGGGTTCGTCCCCTCGAAGCGAGAGCCGGCCCACAGGTTCCAGGCCTCTCCCGCCGCCTCCGAGGTCCCTTCGTTGAAGAGGGCGTGCAGCTTCTTCCCGAACTCGTCCTCCAGGACCGAGGGATCCGACTCGGCGATCAGCGGCGCGACGCCGAGTCCCTCCGCGTGGTCCGCGATGACGAGCCAGTCGAGCGGACGCTTCAAGCGCACCGGCACGCCCATGCTCGACGTGAGGGCTTCACCCTTGGCGAAGCGGAACGCCTGAGCGGGATCGAGACTGTTCCCGATCATCCCCGCATCCGGCGAGTAGGACGTGTGAACGTGCGTGTCGCCGAACAGCACCTGGTTGGGGAAGTCCTGGTCCAGGTACGGCGAGTACTGCCGCTCGCCGTCGATGAACCCGGGGACGTCGCCCTGGGAGAAGGCTGGGACCGCTGCGAAGACGAAGACTGCGATCGGTGAGACGGGCTTGACCATGGGCGTGGGCACCTCGAGGCGCCGGTCGACCTTAGACGACGGGCCCGCCCGACGCCCTTCACTTCTTCAGCTGTGCGATCGCTGCATCTATCACCGGATCGTCCGCGTCGCTGAACTCGGAGGCGTCATGTTCGACGAGCAGATCGGGCGTCACGCCACGACGCTCCAGCGCCGTCCCGTCCTCCAGGAGATCGAGCCAGCGCGGCAGGTTCACCACGATCCCACCGTCGAGCTCGAGCTGCCGCGGGTTCGCGCTCGAGCCGCCGCTCGGCGAGCCCATCGTCGTCACCTGGGGGCAGACGCCGAACATCTTCGCCATCGACTCGGCCGAGCTGAGCGTCTTGCGGCCCCACAGGCAGACGACCGGCTTGTCGTAGCGCCAGGGGCCGCGCGGCTCGAAGCTGCGCTCCATCACGGGCCCGAGTTCGTCGTGCCGCGACCCCTCGCGGAAGCGGTGCCGGCCGTAGACGCGCGGTTCGTCCAGGAAGCGCGCGGCCACGCTCCGCGCGAGCAGCTCGTTGCCGCCGCCGTTGAAGCGGAGGTCCACGATCATGCCGGACGTGTCCTTCAGCTCCTCCAGCGCCGCGTCGACGTGGCTCGGGAGACTCGGGTCGGTCAGGCCGTGGATGCCCAGGTATCCGAAGCCGTCCTTGGTCGTGCCCCAGACGAGGTTCCTTCCCGCGCCGCTCTGGCTCGCGAGGGCCTTCTGGGTCGCGTTCCAGCTCCCGTTCAGCGGACGCTCGCGCGTGTAGCCGGGCAGGATCTGGCCGTCGACCCCGACCCAGGCGTGCAGGTCCTGGAGGTTCCCGAGCATGTCGCACAGCACGGCGCCGAGGTCGTAGTTCGTCTCGACCTTCGCCAGGAGCAGCTTCGACGTCTCGCGGGCCCTCTCCCAGTCGAGGTCGGGGAGCTCGACGAAGCCCGGGTACTCCGCATCGAACGCCCGCCAGACCTCGTCGAAGATCCTCTCGGCCTCGCTGCCCTCGATCGGCCGTGCGTCCGGCGTCGCCTGGTTCACGAAGTCGTCGACGACGGCGACTTCACCGGAACCGCGATCGATCGCAAAGAACCGCCTCGGCCCCTCGACCGTGTCGACGTCGACGATCGTCACGTCGGCCGGAACGATCGTCGATCCGCCCGACGGCGTGTACCAACGCCACACCATCTTGCGGCTGGCGATCCGATGCGCCTCGAAGCGTCGCCAGGCATCGCCGCGCTCGTCGACGGTCTTCGGCGGAAAGACGCGACTGATCTCCGACGGCGCGAAGCGCACGAGGATCGACTCTGCGGTCTCGGCCTCGGGCGCGAGTCGGCCTTCGATCGCAGCGGGTTCGTCGGGGAACACGACCGCCCAGAGGACGTCGGTTCCGTCCCGCCCGAACGCGACGGTCGCCGCGTCGCAGGCGATCTGGAGGTCCTTGCCCTTCGAGACCTCGAACGACTGGAGGCGCCAGACGTCCCCGGGGCCGCAGACGGGGAAGAGCCCGGTCCGGACCCAGGTGCGCGTCGACGGGTACACGCCGGCGAGGTCTTCGCCGGCAGCGTGCGGCGAGAGCGGAGACAGGAGAGCGGCGAGCGCGAGCGTGGTCGGGAAGGACATGCGGGCACGGTACAGCCGGTCGACGGATCCCGCAGTGGGATGAACGCGCGCCAGGAAGAGACAGGCGGAAGGCATTTCCCATGCAGCTCTCTCGTGCGCGATCCCGCGCGTCGATGCCGTCGGGATGAAGAGTCGTATCGCCTTCGGCCGGGTCGCAGTCGTTCTCGCTGGCCAGGTGCCGCGCGGGTGTTCGTCCGGCGGCGACGATCCCGATGATCCGCCGCCGCCGCCGGAGATCGCGTCTGGCGCGTACCTCCCCGACGACGGGTTGATCGTCATCGAGCTGGAGTCCGGCGCTGCCGCGGGTTCGTGGACCGAGGAGACCGCCCTCGCCGGCTACACCGGCGCGAGCTACCTGCGCTGGACGGGGCCGAACCTCTTCAACGTGCCCGCCACCGACGCCTTCGGCTTCGACATCTGGATCGAGGAGGCCGGCGTGTACGACTTCCGCATCCACAACCGCCACGACGACCCGGACAGCACGATGTCGAACGACTGCTGGGTGCGCATGGACGACGGCGAGTGGGTCAAGGTGTTCTCGAGTCAGCGCGGTCAGTGGACCTGGCGCACCAACCACGAGTTCGGACCGAACGACAAGCCGGCAGCCGAGTACGACCTCGCGCGCGGGAACCACCGCATCGAATTCTCCGGCCGCAGCTTCGACTTCTCGATCGATCGCTTCCATCTCTACGACGACGGCGTCGTCGATCCGCTGAACACGGCGCACCCCGAGTCGAGCCGGTTCGGAGTCAGCGCCGCGACCTCGCCGCCGTCGCGGACGCTCGTCGTCGGGCCGGTCGTCGCGCGCGTCGACGCGGACGACGACCGTCTTGGGCGCTGGGATCGTGCGATCGGCGGGGTCAGCGACGAGCGAGCCCTCGATGTCGCGGTCGTCGGCCCGGAGCCGGACTGGTCGGTCGACCTCGATCCGCGCTACCTCGACGGAGCCCTCGACGAGCAGCTCCGCGTTCTCGCCGCTCGCTGGCAGGATCGTCCCGAGCTTCGGTGGACCTTCGAGGCGAGCTCGTCCGTCGTTCCCGCGACGCTCGACGCGCTGGCGCGTCGGGTGCGCGCCGGAGATCCGCTTCTTCGCCCGCTCGTCCTGCGGATCACGCCCGACGAGCTCGTCCGCCGCTGGCCGGAGGTGCAGCACTCGGTCTTCGACGCCGTCGAGCTGCTCGCCGAAGGCGACGAGACGCGCACTGCCCTCGACCTCCTGCGGCGCTCGGCGCAGCCGATGCGGGCCGAGGTGCAGGCGGTCGGATCGCGCGCGCCGGACTTCGAGTGACCCTGGCGTGCTCGATCGTCACTTCAGGACGAACGAGACCTTCATGTTTACGCGCCACAGGACGATCTCGTCGTTCTTGATGACGACCTTCTGCTCGTTCACCCAGGCGCCCGTGATGTTCGACACGGACTCCGCGGCCTTCTTGACGCCCTTCTGGATCGCATCCTCGAAGCTCTTCTTCGAGGACGAGTCGATCTCGATGATCTTGGCGACGGACATGGCGGTCTCTCCTTCGGTCTGAGGGGAATCGAAGCCGGCCTCGGCGGCGGTGAGCCGAGAGGGATGAGGACCGTAGCACGGCTCGCCGGAGGGATCGGATACCATCCGGCGCCCCGGCGTCCATGCACTCCGAGTACCGCACGACCCTCCGCGTCGAGTTCGCCGACACCGACATGGCGGGCATCGCCCATTTCGCGAACTTCTTCCGCTGGATGGAGGAGGTCGAGCACGAGTTCTTCCGCTCGTTCGGCGAGACCGTGCACGACGCGTCGGCGTACGGTTTCGTGCGCGCCCACGCCTCCTGCGACTACCGGCGTCCCGCGCGCTACGCGGACCTGCTCGACGTGCGCCTCGTCGTCGAGCGCAAGACCGCCAAGGCCCTTCACTACCGGTTCGAGTTCTCCGCACCCGACGCGGGCGGCGAGCCGAAGGACCTCCTGGCGATCGGCCGCCTGGAGGTCGTCTGCGTGACGCGCGACGAGCCTGGCGGGCCTCTTCGATCGACGGACATCCCCCGACCCATCGCGGACCGACTCGAGGTCTCTCTCTGATCCAGAGGCCCCACTCCCTCTCCCATGCCCACCACGAACAGCGCCGCCGGCGGCGGCAACCTCTGGCTCCTCTTCGCGACGATGGCGTTCGCGAGCTGGGGGCTGTACGGCATCTTCCTGCACGCGGGCCAGATGGGGATGAAGGACCCCGTCAACGGCCGCTACAAGGCGTTCCTGATGGTCGGCGTCGCCTACGTGCTGATCGCCGTCCTTGCCCCGGCCGCGATGCTCCTGATGAGCGGCTCGGACTGGAAGATGCCGGCGGCGGGCTGGACCCGGTCGCTCATCGCCGGCACGGTCGGCGCGATCGGCGCCTTCTGCGTCCTGCTCGCGTTCGGTGCCAAGGGCCACCCCGCGGTCGTCATGTCGATCATCTTCGCCGGCGCTCCGGTCGTGAACGCGATCGTCGCGCTGTCGCTCCACCCGCCCGAGGGCGGCGTCGGGTCGATCCGGTGGCCGTTCTTCGCGGGCATCCTCCTCGCCGCGTGCGGAGGAATGCTCGTCACGCTCTACAAGCCCGCTCCCGGCGCCCCGGCCAAGGCCCCGGCGCCAGAGGTTCCCGCAGGGGCGGCCAGCACCGGGGACTGAGGTGGCGCGCGACGCACCGCTCCTGCGCCTCGAGGGTGTCACCAAGACGTACGGCGAGGGCGAATCGGCGACGGAGGTCCTTCACGGCGCTGACCTATCGCTCGGCGTCGCGCGGACGATGGCCGTCATCGGGCCATCGGGCTGTGGGAAGAGCACGCTCCTGAACATCGCCGGCACGCTGGAGCCGCCGACCTCGGGTCGCGTCCTCTTCGATCGCCACGACCTCTCGGGGTCCAGCCCCGACGAGCTCGCGCGCCTCCGTCGCACGTCGATCGGCTTCGTCTTCCAGCACCACCATCTGCTGCCCCAGCTGACTGCGCTGGAGAACGTCCTGCTGCCCGCCCTCGCACAGCCGGGCGCTTCGGTGAGCGCCGACATGCGCGAGCGGGGCGAGTCTCTGCTGCGACGCGTTGGGCTCGGCGAGCGCCTCGGTCATCGTCCCGCGGCACTGTCCGGCGGCGAGCGCCAGCGCGTCGCCGTCGTGCGGGCGCTGATCATGGGACCGCGCCTCGTGCTCGCGGACGAGCCGACGGGCTCGCTCGACGAGGCGGCGGCGGACCGACTCGGCGAACTCCTCCTGGAGGAGGTCGCGAGCGAGGGCGTCGCTCTCCTGCTCGTGACCCACTCGCCGCGGCTCGCGGCGCGCATGTCGACGACGGTGATGCTGCACGAGGGACGCATCGAGGACGCTCCAGAGAAGGTCTGAGATGTCGCTCCTGCGCCTCGTCCTCGCCGGGCTCCGACACGACGCGCGCACGCACGTCGGCGTGCTGCTCGGCGCGGCGGTCGCGAGCGCGGTGCTCGTCGGTGCGCTCGCCGTCGGCGACTCCGTACGGCACACGCTGCGGAACCGAGCGGCCGCGCGAACCGGCGCGGTCGACGCTGCCGTCGCCGGCGGTGATCGGTTCTTCCGCGACGCGCTCGCGACCGAGCTCGTCGGCGCAGAGGGCGTCGACGTCGCCGCGGCCCTCGTCCAGCTGCCCGCGGTCGCTTCGACCCCGCGCGGCGACCGGCGAGTGCTCGACGCGCGCGTGCTCGGAGTCGACGCGGCGTTCTTCGCGCTCGCGCCCGGCGCGCCCGACCTGGCGGCGCCCGAGCCCCGCGAGGCGTACCTGGGCGAGGTGCTCGCGCAGAGGCTCGAAGCCGAAGAAGGAGACACGGTCGTCCTGCGCGTCGAGAAGCCGAGCGCGGTGCCGCGCGACCTCGCGCTGTCTCCCGACGACAACACCGCCGCGCTGCGCGTGAAGGTCGCGCGCGTTCTCGACGACGACGCCTTCGCCGCGTTCGCGCTCGACGCCTCGCAGCGGCCTCCCGCCAACGCCTTCCTCGACCGCGCGTGGGTCCAGAAGCAGCTCGAGGTGGACGCGACGTCGAACCTGCTGCTGCTCGGACTGACGGGGCCAGCGGCGCTCGATTCCGCCGAGGCCAAGCTGGCAGAGAGCTGGCAGCTGACCGATGCGGCGATCGACGTCGAGTCCCTCGCCGGCGGCGAGCGCGAGCTCGTGTCGCGCCGGATCTTCATCGACGAGCCCGTCGTCGAGCTCCTCGACGCCTTCGAAGCTGCGCCGCTGACCGGCGTCTTCACGTACTTCGTCGACTGGATCCGCGCGGAGGACGGAGCGCAGATCCCCTACTCGATGGTCGCGGCGATCGGCCCGATCGGCCGCGCCGGCGACCGCGACGATCCGCTCGTCGAGCTGACGGCGGGGCTCGAGCCCAACGGCATTCGACTCAACGGCTGGGCCGCGGACGACATGGGCGCGCTCGAGGTCGGCGCGTCGCTCGATCTCGAATACCACGTCGTCGATGCGTCGCGTCAGCTCGTCACTCGCACGCACGCGTTCGACTACGCGGGGCGCGCGCCCGACGTGTCGCTCGACGGAGAGGGACTCCGCTCCATCCTCGGCACGGACGCCGGCGAGGAGCTCATGCCCGCCTTTCCGGGGCTCGCCGACGCGGACAGCTGCCGCGAGTGGGAGCCCGGGACGCCCGTCGACCTCGACGCGATTCGCGACCAGGACGAGGCCTACTGGGACGAGTACCGCGGCACGCCGAAGGCGTTCGTGCGCCTCGACGATGCGCGCGAGCTGTGGTCGAGCCGCTTCGGCGCTCTGACCGGCGTCCGCTTCGACGCCGAGGACGAGGACGCGGTCGTCGCCGCGCTTCGCCGCTCGCTCGATCCCGCGAGCGTCGGCCTGTTCCTTCGCGATGTCCGCGGCGCCGCGCAGCGCGCCAGCGATTCGCCGACCGACTTCGGCGGGCTCTTCCTCGGTCTGTCGTTCTTCCTGATCGTCGCGGCGCTGCTCCTGACGTCCCAGCTGTTCCTCTTCGGCGTCGAGGCGCGTGAGAGTCAGCTCGGTCTGTTCGCCGCCCTCGGATTCACGAAGGGGCGGATCGCGCGGATCCTGTTCGCCGAGGCCGGGATCGTCGCGTCGGTCGGCGCGGTGATCGGAGTCCCGCTCGGTCTCCTGTACACGCGGGGCGTTCTCGCGGGACTCGCCAGCGTCTGGTCCGACGCCGTCGCGAGCCAGAGCATCGAGTACCACGCGAGTCCGACGGCAGCGCTGGTCGGCTCGGGCGGCGCGCTGATCGCGACGCTCGCGGCGATCGCGTACGGACTGTGGCGCGCGCTCGGGCGGTCGGCGCGCGCGCTCCTCGTCAGCCGCCAGGGGCTCGACGCGGCCGCCGAGCCGGTCGACGTCCGTCGCACCTGGATCGCGGTCGCGGTCCTCGCCGTGGCCGCCGTCGTCATCGGCGCGAGCGTCGACCCGGCCGGCGGCCCCGCGTCGTCCAGCGCGTTCTTCGCCGCGGGCGGCGCGCTGCTCACGGCCGGCATCCTCGTCGTGCGGCTCGCCCTGCGAAGTCAGCGCGCCGTTGCCGCCCCGCTCGCAGGCGTCGTGCCGCTCGGGATCACGAACGCGACGCGTCGCGCGGGCCGGAGCCTCGGCACGGTCGCGCTGATGGCGATCGGGACGTTCCTCGTCCTCAGCGTCGGCGTGAACCGACTCGGGCCGCCGCAGGACGTCTACGAGCGCGACTCCGGCACGGGCGGCTTCGCCTTCTACGGGCGGACGAGCCTGCCGCTCCTCCAGGACCTCGACACGGACGCAGGGCGGGACTTCTTCGCGCTCGACCCCGAGGACCTCGAGGGCGTCGAGCTCGTCCGCTTGCGCGCCCGCGACGGCGACGACGCGAGCTGCTTGAACCTCTCGCGCCCCTCGACGCCGCCGCTGCTCGGCGTCGACCCGCACCTGCTCGCCGAGCGGCACGCGTTCCCCTTCGCCGACGCGATGCGCGAGGTCGATTCCGCCTGGACGCTCCTGGGGGAGGCGCTGGAGAACGGGGCCGTCCCGGCGATCGGAGACACGACGAGCCTCACGTGGCAGCTCAAGATCGGCGTCGGCGACACGCTCGACTACGTCGACGAGCGCGGGCAGCCGTTCCAGGTGCAGATCGTGGCCGCGCTCGCGGACACGGTGCTGCAGGGCGACCTCGTCATCGCGGAAGCCGAGTTCGAGCGGCTGTACCCGAGCCAGGGCGGCTACCGGCGCATGCTCGTCGACGTCGGGCCGGATCGCGCCGACGAGGTGCGGGGGACGCTGACCGAGTCGCTGGAGGACGTCGGACTCGAGCTGGAGCCGACCGGCGAGCGCCTCCAGGCGTTCCACGCCGTCCAGAACACGTACCTGTCGATCTTCCAGGTGCTCGGCGCGCTCGGGCTCCTCCTCGGGAGCATCGGCCTCGGGCTCGTCGTCCTGCGCAACACGCAGGAGCGCCGGGGCGAGCTCGCGCTCATGTCGGCGGTCGGCTTCTCGCCCGCGGGCGTCCGCCGCGTCGTGCTGGCCGAGTACGGCTGGCTGCTCGTCGCCGGCCTCGCCGTCGGTGTCCTCGCGTCGCTCCTCGCCGTCGTTCCGCTGCTGGTCTCACCGACGAGCGACGGATCCCTTACGCGACTCTTCCTCCTGGTCGGAGTGATCGGCCTCAACGGACTCTTCTGGATCTTCGTCGCGGTGCGCGTCGTTGCAGACCGCGATCCGGCGGCGGGTCTTCGCGAGCAGTGAGCGCATGAAGACTCGGGGCTAGAATGCGCGCTCTCCTTCCCCCTTCGACGTTCGCCATGACACTGCTCTTCCACGCGGCCCTGCCGCTCGTTCTCTTCGCCGCACAGTCCGAGGCGCCCGACGCCGCTGTCCAGGCGGAGCGCGAGGCCGCCTTCGCTGCGCTCCTCTCCGGCTCCGAGCTCGTCGGCTATACGACGATCACCGACGAGAACGGCGAACTCACGAGCGAAGAGCTCGAGAAAGACAGCTACACGCTCAAGAGCGTCACGAAGCTGGAGGACGGCAGGTGGAAGTTCGAGGCTGTGATCCACTACGGCGGACGGCCGATCCCGATCGCCTTCCCTCTGCCCGTGCGCTGGGCTGGGGACACGCCGATGATCGACGTGAACGACATGGCCGTTCCGTTCATGGGCAAGTACTCGGCGCGCGTGATCTTCCACGGTGACCAGTACGTCGGCGTTTGGAGCGGCGACGGCTACGGCGGTCATATCTTCGGTCGCGTCGTCAAGGCCGAGGCGGACGCCGCTGCCCCGGCGGCGGCCGGCGGTGACGACGAGCAGGCGTCGGCGGACTGGCCGCAGTTCCGCGGGCACGCGGCGAGCGGCGTCGCGGAGGGCTTCGAGGTTCCTGCCGCGTTCGACATCGAGTCGGGCGAGAACGTGAAGTGGCGCATCGAGGTTCCGGGCCTCGCCCACTCTTCGCCGGTGATCCACGGCGACAGGCTCTTCGTCACGACGGCGATCCGCGCCGACGGTGAGCAGCAGCTGGAGGTCGGCCTCTACGGCGACATCGTGTCGATCGAGGACGAGAGCGAGTTCCGCTTCGAGCTGCACTGCTTCGACAAGAACACCGGCGAGCGACTCTGGAAGCGCGTCTGCTGGAGCGGCAAGCCGGTGATCAAGCGGCACCGCAAGGGCAGCTACGCCGCGTCGACGCCCGCCGTCGACGACGACAGGGTGGTGGCGTTCTTCGGCTCCGAGGGCCTCTACGCGTACGACCACGACGGCGAGCTCCTGTGGTCGCGCGACTTCGGCGTCCTCGACTCGGGCTACTTCATGGTCAAGACGGCGCAGTGGGGCTTCGCGAGCTCGCCGGTCCTCCACGAGGACCGCGTGATCGTCCAGTGCGACGTCCAGGAGAACTCGTTCCTCGCCGCCCTCGACGCCTCCACGGGTCAGGACGTCTGGCGCGTCGCGCGCGAAGAAGAGCCGGGCTGGTCGACGCCGACCGTCCACGTCGGCCCGGAGCGCAGCCAGATCATCTGCAACGGGTGGAAGCACATCGGCGGCTATGACCTCGCCAGCGGCGAGGCGCTCTGGACCGCCGAGCCGGGCGGTGATATTCCCGTTCCGACGCCCATCGTCGCGCACGGCCTGACGTTCATCACGAACGCGCACGGCTCCTTCTCTCCGATCTTCGCGATCGAGCTGGGTGCGAAGGGGCACGTGTCCTTCAACGACAAGGAGCGCGAGTACCTGGCCTGGGGGACGCCGAGGCGCGGCAACTACATGCAGACGCCGATCGTCTACGGGACCGAGGCCTACTTCTGCCGCGACAACGGCGTCCTGACCTGCTACGACGCAACAACGGGCGAGACGCACTACTCCGAGCGCCTCGACGAGGGGCGCACCGGCTACACGGGCTCCGCCGTCGCCGCGGACGGCAAGGTCTACTTCACGAGCGAGGAGGGCCAGGTCATCACCGTTCTGGCCGGTCCGTTGTTCGAGGTCATCGCTCGCAGCGAGCTCGGCGAAGAGTTCATGTCGACCCCCGCTCTCTCCGAGGGAGTGATGTACCTCCGCTCACGCGACCACCTCACCGCCGTCGCCTACGAATGACCCAGAAGACGTACGAATCGTGCACCGTCGAGAGCGACGGGCACGTCCTGACGGTCACGATCGACCGACCCGCCGTCCTCAACGCCCTCGACGTCCCGTCGAGCATCGAGCTCGGCGAGGTGTTCGACGCGTTCGAGGCGGACGACGAGCACCGCGTCGCGATCGTGACCGGCGCCGGCGAGAAGTCGTTCTGCGCTGGCCTCGACCTGCGCGCTCAGTCCGAGTCCGAGGGCCTGCCGCAGTGGCCGATGTCGGGCTTTGCAGGGCTGACCGAGCGCTACGGCGGCACCAAGCCGATCATCGCTGCCGTCAACGGGATCGCGGCTGGCGGCGGCTTCGAGCTCGCTCTCGCGTGCGACATCGTCATCGCGGCCGAGAGCGCGAAGTTCTCGCTGCCCGAGGTGAAGATCGGACTCGCCGCACTCGCGGGCGGCGTGCACCGCCTCTCGCGCGAGATTCCCCTGAAGCACGCGATGGGCATGCTCCTCACGGGCCGCTCGGTTCCGGCCGAGGAGGGCGTCCAGCTCGGCTTCGTCAACGAGGTCTGCCCGCAGGCCGAGCTCACGGCCGTCGCGCGCCGCTGGGCCGACCGCATCGCCGCGAACGCGCCGCTGTCGATCCTCGCGACCAAGGAACTCGCGATCGAGGGCAGGCGCTTCGGCACCGTCAAGGACGCGATGAACGCGCGCTACCCCGCGGTCGAGCGCATGGCGAACAGCGAGGACTTCGTCGAGGGGCCGAAGGCGTTCGTCGAGAAGCGGAAGCCGGTCTGGAAGGGACGATAGCAGGTGCGCGGCTTTGCCGCGCGACACGTCGGAACCGTGGCGTTCCACGGCGTGGAGTAGGGTGTGCGCGGTCTTGCTGCCCCCTCTCCGCTTCCACCACGATCGTCGGCTCGACGACGTTCGAGCCGAGATTCCATGAACGTCCGTCGTGTCGCCGCCCCTGCCCTCGGTCTCCTCCTCGTCGCCGGTGTCCAGCAGACGGTCCAGATCCGGTCCGCCGGTGTCCAGACGCTCTCCGGGAGCGCTCCACTCCCTGACCTTCGATTCGGTCGATCGGCGGCGACAGCGCCCCTTGGCGAGAGCAGCCACCCGAACGCCGGAGGTCACATCGACCTCGGACTCAACTTCGACGAGCCGCCCGTTTTTCTCGCGTCGATCGACGAGTCGTTCTCCGGCTTCGGCGGTCCCAACGGCGGCGTATTCGCCAAGCTCACGCGCGTCCGCGACAACCGCGTGTCCGTCGGCATGAACGCTCCGGTCGACGGCCTCGACTGGATGGCGATCGCCGAGGGCGTGCACGAGATCTCGGGGAAGACGGTCGTGAGCGGTCGCGAGTCCATCACGTCCTCCGTCACGGACATCCCCCTTCCGCAGCTCTTCGCGTCGCCTCCGATCGTCCTGGTGTTCGCGGAGGAGTCGAGTCTCGGCACGATGGCCTGGGCGCGCGTCATTCGCGTCGAACAGGATCGGTTCGACGTTCAGGTCAACGCCGCGGCGTCCGTCGTTCACTGGGTCGCGCTGGAGCCGGGCGAGTATCGATCCGGGCCGTATCGCTGGACCGCGGGGCAGTTCTCGGGCCTGCTGCCGATCGCGGAGAGGACCTTCCCGCAGGCGTTCGACTCGCTGCCCGGCTTCATCACGACGATCTACGACACCAGCGGTTCTGGCGCCACGTGGTGCCGGATGACCGACCAGGACAACGCATCCGTCGACCTCGAGCTGAACGGCGTCACCGAGTTCGTGAACTGGGTCGCATTCGAGATCGACCGCTGACGCCTGCGATCACGTGAGCACGGCCCAATCGTGCGCAGAGTCGCCGCGGGCGTCGAGTAGAGTGACCGAACGGCCCGCGCGGTCGTTCGGACGATGAAGAAACACCGCCTCTGGTTCCCTCTGGTCGTCGTTGCAGCGGCTGGTGCGAGCTTCGCCGTCGCGACTCGGAGAGCGGACGAGGACCTGAACATCGCGACGATGCAGGCGCTGGCGACGGGTGCGCTCGCGCTCCTTCTGCTCGGCGTCTGGTGGCTCTTCCTCTCGCGCTTTCCCCTGAGGCTACGCGTCGGCGTGTTCCTCGGCCTCGCGCTCGTCGGCGCCGTCATGGGCGCGCTCGTCGAGACCGACGGGACGTCCGGATCGGTGATGCCGATCGTGAAGTGGCGCTTCGCCGACGACGCTGGCGAACTCGCGTCCGTACCGACGACGACCGATCTCTCCGTCGCCGTTGACGACGTCGATGAGCTGTTCGTGGGCCCCTCCGACTGGCCCGAGTTCCGGGGGCCCTTCCGCGACGGCATTGCGCGCGGTCAGACGGTCGGGGACGGTGAGCCCGCGCTCGTCTGGCGACGCTCCGTCGGGCCGGGGTGGTCGTCGTTCTGCGCGCTGGGGGACTGGCTCTTCACGCAGGAGCAGCGGGGCGAGTACGAATGCGTCGTCGCCTACGACGCCTCGAACGGCGAAGAGCGCTGGGTCGTGTCCGACGAGGATCGCTACGACACGTATCTCGGCGGCATCGGGCCGCGCGCCACGCCGACGTTCTCTGGCGGGCGACTGTACACGGTCGGAGCGAACGGGCGCGTGAACGCGCTCGTCGCGCATTCGGGCGAGCGCATCTGGCAGCGCAACATGCGCGAGGACGCGAAGACGAAGCTCATCGAATGGGGCTACGCGTGCTCGCCTCTCGTCGTGGACGACCTCGTCATCGTCGTCCCGGGAGCGAATGGCGGGAGCGACGGGGGCTCGTCCGTCATCGCCTACGACCGTGAAACGGGCGACGTTCGCTGGCGCTGCGGCGATCGCGCAGCGGGCTACGCCGCGGCGCGGCGCGAGACGATCGCTGGCGAAGACCTCGTCCTCGCGTTCGGCATCGAAGGCCTCGCCGCCCACGCGCTCGACGGCGGCGCGGAGCTCTGGTTCGCGCCGTGGAGCAACACCGCGAGGAACGGCAGCGCGCAGCCGCTCGTGGTCGGCGAGCGGATCCTCCTCAGCGTCTTCAGCGGCGGTGCGACGCTGCTGGAGCCGAAGCGGTCCGAGGCTGGAGCCTGGAGCGTCGACACCGTGTGGGCCCAGCGTCGCTTCCAGCTCAAGTTCAACGGGATGGTCGAGCGTGACGGCGTCGTCTACGGGCTCGACGGAGGCATCCTCGCCGCGATCGATCTCGAGACGGGGGATCGGCTCTGGAAGGACGGGCGCTACGGCTTCGGCCAGCTGCTGCTCGCCGACGACGCCCTCGTCGTCCTGACCGAGTTCGGCGACGTCGTGATCGCGCACGTCGACCGGGAGGGGATCGACGTGCGCGCGGAGTTCGAGGCGATCGACGGGAAGTGCTGGAATCACCCCGTCCTGCGCGACGGTCGGCTCTACGTGCGCAGCGACGTCGAGATGGCGTGCTACGCGTTCTGACGCTTCACGGAAGCCAGGTGACCGCGTGTCCGTTCGTGAAGTTCGAGACAGGCGGGCCGCCGAACGAGTCGCGGAACCAGCCCTGGAAGGAGGTCGTGATACCGGCCATCGCGGCGTACGGCCCGGTCGGCGACGGGATCGCGTTCACCGTCCACTGTCCGGCCGTGGTATCCAGCGCGAACGCGCCCGACGGACCCGAGCTCATGATCTGACCGGGTGCCACGAAGCGGCCGATGCCCCCGCCGAGGCACAGGATTCCCACGCTCCCGGGAGGCGTCACGACCTGGTCCTGGGTGAGAGACGTCAGCAGGAAGCCGAAGGAGAACGGCGGAAGGCTGCTGGCCTCGAGGCGGATCGCGTCCGCCGACGCGGACCGAAGGCCGAACGCGGCCAGGCGGCCCTGCACGCCCGTCGAGTTCGCGGTCGACGAGCAGTAGTCGACGCCCAGCGGTCCCAGGCATTCGCCGGGCTGCGCGTAGAGCTCGAGGTGGAACGCGCTGAAGGGACGGCTCGGCCCGCACACGCCCGGACCGTTCAAGTTCGCGTACCCGAGGAAGTAGTAGCAGCCGGTGTTCATCGGGCTGGCGAGGTCGTCGACGCGGTAGCGGTCCTGGGTGAGGAAGCCCGTGGAGACGCCAGGTCCGCAGAGACTCGCGCCGCCGAAGTACGTCTCGGTCCCCGCGGTCGCCGTCTCTCCCGCCGTTCCCGGGGCCGGGCCCGGATGAGAGTAGACGTAGCCGATGTCCGTCGCGCGGGGATCGCCCGCGATGACGAAGCCCGCGTCACCGATTCCCGTGCCGTTGTAGCTGTAGCTCCAGCCGAAGCTGTCGAGGTCCGGGAAATTCTGCCAGCCCGGGTTCGCGTCTCCGCCGTCGGCCACCATGCAGAACTCGTCTCCTGAGCCCTCGAGGTCGATGACGAGGGTCCAGCAGCCGTTCGACGGGAGACCGGAGAGCTGGATCGTCCTTCGAGGCAGGAGCCCGTCGACGCTCATGCACGAGACGTAGCTGTCGTAGAACCCCAGCGTCCAACCCGCCACTCGCGGAGTCGTGCTGAAGTCGCAGTAGCTGATCTCGAAGCCGTCGATGCTGTAGCTGTCGCGGTCCGCGTTCGGCTGCAGGCCGTTCATCGCCCCCGGCAGACCGCCCTCGTCGACCACTCGCGAGTCACCCAGGAAGGTCGTGCTCCCCTGGCCGCCCGCCGTCGAGAAGTAGCCCGACGGCGCGGTGTTGCTGTACACGACGTCGGGTCCGAGCTGCGCCGCCGCGCCCGGGACGCGAGTCCA
The DNA here is from genome assembly GCA_039200205.1 of Planctomycetota bacterium. Lineage (GTDB taxonomy): Bacteria > Planctomycetota > UBA1135 > UBA1135 > Saltatorellus. Next base: position 10,402 of record JBCCSK010000021.1, on the reverse strand, counting down.
CGTGCCGGTCGCGACGTGGAAGATGCCCGCGTTCCGGACCGGCGTTGTGATTCTCTCTGGCACCAACGGAGAGGGGCGCACTTCCTGCGCAGCGGCGAGGGCTGACAGGGCGACAGTCGAAGGTGCGAGCGCGAGCACTTTGAATTGCATAGAGATTCCCCCTTTGGGGGTCCGGCGAGGTGCTGGCGACGACAGGAAGGACGTCGCACGGGGAGGGGAGGGGCGCACGCCGATCCGGGAATGACCGGCGTGCGCGAAGCGGCGGTGAGCGCCTGCCGCTTCAGAGCCAGGGCAGCGATCGCTGCCCTGGCTCAACGCGCGTCTCGCGCAAGAGAGGTCATCAGGGTGTGGGCAGCGATAAGTGCGAGCGGGGTCAGATGCATCTGCATCGGGGGCTCCCTCGGGCCAGGTTCAAAAGACATGGGAGCGGGGAAGAGCTCCGACCCTGAAGATGCACGCTCGCTGCGCTGCCGGGAAGGTGATTCCAGAAAAAACTCTCCAGCTACTCGTTTCGGGCACGGAGCCCGATTCTCCAGTCAATCGCCCATGGCGAGATGCCGGCGCCAGAACTCGCGCCCCTCCCGGGTCCCGATGGCGATCGTGTTGGCGTCGATCCACTTCGGCACGTCGGTCGCGTGGAAGGGTCCGATGCGCTTCTCACCGCAGACGAGGTACGTCCCGTCCTCGTCGGTTCCGGTGAACGCGAGGTAGCGCGCGTCGGGCGAGAAGACGAGTGAGCCGATCGAGTCGAACTCGGGTCCGACCTCGCGCGGGAGGTCCCCGTCCGCGTCGGGCTCGGCGTCCACGTCGATGATCGCGACGCGACGATCGCCGCCCTTGACTCCCTTGGAAGCGGTGCGGCTCAGCCACAGCGACCTGTCGAGCTCGCCGTCCTCCGCGATGACGAACGCGATGCGCGCGCCGGCGTCGTCGGTCACCGCGCGGAGGATCACCTGGTCGATCGGGGGCAGGATCGTGCGGTCGATGCCGACGCCGAACTCGCCCTTCTCGTGGTAGACGAAGGCCAGGTGCTCGCCGTTCGGCGAGAAAGCGGGTAGCGCGTACGCATCCGCGTCGACCTCGAGCTCTTGCCCGTCGAGCTCGATCTGAAGAGCGGTCCAGGAGGTCGTGCCTTCGGCGACCTCGGGGACCGAGCCGACGGTGGGGAGCGGGGTCGTGACGATCGCGACGCGTCCCGATTCGGCCGAGCGAACGAGCTCGCGGACGTAGCCTTCGGTCGAGCCGATCGTCTCGTCCTTTCGTCCGCCGAACGACACGACCGACGTCCCGCTGTCCGTCCGCACCACGCCGATCGCCCGAACGTCATCGCCTTCCACGATCTGCGGAGCCTCCGAGCTGTTGCCCCACTCGTAGATCTCGCTCTCCTGCGGCTTGTACGTGCGCTTCTTGCAGTGCGAGACGACCATCTGATAGCGGAACGCCGCCTGGTCGCCGAGCGTGTCGACGCGGTAGCCCGGCTGCATCCAATACGCCAGCGTCTTGCCGTCGTTCGAGAGCGCCAGCGGACCGACCCAGTCCTCGCTCGCGACGCCTCTCTTGTCGACGTACACCGTCCAGTCGTGCGAGCGGTCGTTCTTGTACTTCACGAGAGCGAAGGCCGCGTGCTCTCCGTTGCCCGAGAACGTCGGGGTGAGTCCGTCGTCACCCCACCCGACGTCGTCGTCGTCGAGCATCCCGTAGACGCGGCGCTTCTTGCGCGCCAGGTAGGCGATGCGATCGCCGTCGGGGGAGAACGTGAAGGGGAGCTCCTGCACGACGGCCTCGCCCCCGATCTCGCGTTCGATCGTCGGCTCGAACCCCTTGGGGAGCGTCGCGACGAGTCGGTCTTCGGGAGGGTCGGCCGGGAGCAGGAGCGTTGCGGTCGCGAGAGCCGATGCGACGAGCATGACGAGCTGGGAATGGGGGCAGTGGGATGGCGTTCGTCCAGCGTACGTCCTTCGTCATGGTTCCTTCCCACGAGCTGGTTGGACTTGCCGGGAGCGGCTCTCTCGTACGCTCTTCTCACGATGTTGCCCCTTGCACCGACGATCCTCGCCGCGCTCGCCCAGGCCGAGCCGCCCACCACGCCCGGCCTCACCTTCCACGGCGCGCCTCGCCCGCTCGCCGACGGCGCCGTGACGGAAGACTGGCCGAGCTTTCGCGGACCGCGCCGCGACGGGATCGTGCGCGAGGCTCCGCTCGACGTCGCGTTCCCCGAGTCCGGCCCCGGGCTCGTCTGGGAGCTCGAGCGAGGCGAGGGCCTTGCGAGCCCGGTCATCGCAGATGGGCGCCTCGTCTTCACGCACCGCGTCGCAGGCAGCGTGCACGTCGACTGCCACCGGGCAGCGACCGGAGAGCGACTCTGGCGGCACTCGTTCCCCTGCGACTACTCCGGCCGCTACTTCGACAACGGCGGCCCGCGCGCGACGCCGACGATCGCCGGCGAGCGCGTCGTCGTTCACGGGGTCGGGGGCCGACTCGTCGTCCTCGACCTCGAGAGCGGTGACGTCGTCTGGGACCTCGACACGGCCAAGGAGATGAAGGTCGGCGACGACTTCTTCGGCGTCGTGTCGTCCCCGCTCGTCGTCGACGGCCTCGTCGTACAGAACGTCGGCGCGCCCGGTGGCCCGAGCGTCGCCGCGTTCGACCTCGAGACCGGAGAGCTGCGCTGGGGTGCGGGGACGGAGTGGGGCCCGAGCTGCGCCTCGCCCGTGCCGGCGACGCTCGGCGGCGAGCGTCGGATCCTCGTGCTCGCCGGCGGCGAGTCGCGGCCGCCGACCGGCGGCCTGATGGTGCTGTCGCCGAAGGGCGAGCTCACGTGGAGCTACCCCTTTCGAAGCCGGACGACGCTCTCCGTCAACGGAGCGAGCCCGCTCGCGTGCGGCGACGGCGTCTTCCTGACGGTCGCCTATGGCGTGGGGAGCGCGCTCCTTCGCATCGACGCGAACGGGAAGGGTGAAGAGATCTGGCGGGAGCGACGCGGACTCGCGCTGGAGTTTTCGACCCCCGTGTACGTCGGCGACGAGGTCATCGGTATCGACGGCGCGTCCGGACAGGCCGGCGCGGTCGTCGCCATTGATCCGGCGAACGGAGACGAGGTCGTGCGTCAGCCCATGGAGTTCGAGACCGAGGTTCCCGGGATCGACCGGCTCGTCGGGACCAGCCTCGGCAAGGGCTCGCTCGTCCACGCCGACGGCCACTTCTGGATCCTCGGCGACACCGGCGAGCTCGTCGTGGCGCGCAGGAGCGACGACGGCTTCGAGGAGGTCGCCCACGCGTCGCTCTTCTTCGCGCCCGAGACTTGGACACCGCCCGTCATCGCGAACGGGCTCCTGTACGTCTGCCAGAACAACCCAGAGCGCGACGGGACTCCGCGCCGCCTCCTCTGCTTTGACGTCCGCGGACGTTGACCCTGAGAGCGTGGGCAAGAATTGCCCACGCGAACAGCGCACCCGCGTCAGCGGGTGCGCCAGCAAGGTCGGCTCACGGCCTGGGCAGCAGAATCGGCGATTGCTTCCCAGGCTGTGAGTCAGGGCAGCTCGCGGATCCTCAGGTTGCGGAACCGCACCGGCGCGCCCTCCGCTTCGAGCGCGAGGTACCCGGTCGCCGGCTCGCAGGCCGTGCCGCCGCTGACCTCTTCACCGTTGACCCACAGACGCACCTCGCCGTTGATCGCGCGGACGTAGTAGTGGTTCCACTCGCCCGCGGGGCGAACGAGGCGCTTCGTCGGGAAGCTGCGCGGGCCGTCCGGTCGTCCGACGTGGTACGTCGAGCCGTCCTTCGCCTCGTAGTCGATCTCGGGCTCGAAAGGCGTCATCTTCGACGCGCCGACGGGGAAGACGTCTCCGTGGCTCGTGAACCAGTCGGACGGCTTGCCCTTGTCCTTCTGCCAGTTCTCTTCGTAGCCGAGGTCGAGCACCTGGACCTCGATGCCGGACCGGGGGAGCTTGCCCGGCGGAAGGTCTTCGAACGCCGAGTCGGGACACCAGAGGAACACGCCCGAGTTCCCCGCGTGCGTCTCGTGCTTCCACTCGAGGACGAGCTCGATGTTCGTGTACTTGCCGTTCGAACGCGCCCCGCCGATCGGGCGGCCGGTGCAGACGATCTCGCCGTTCTCCTCCGCCCAGGTCGTCGCGTCGCCGTTGACGTTGACGAAGTCGGCGAGCGTCAGGGCGCGCCAGTCCGCTCCGTCGACGTAGGCGCGCGCGAGCTCGGGCTCGCTGTTCGGAACGACGAAGGGAGCTAGCGCGATGAGCGCGATTGCGAGGGACGTCTTCATGCCGTTCAGTCTCCGGCGTTGCCGATGCAGTACAGGAAGTCCCCCGTGCGGAGGTAGATCCGATCGCCCACGGCGATCGGCGTCGACAGGGTGTGCGATCCGTCGAGTTCGTTCACGGCGAGCTGCTCGAACTCTTCGCTCGCGCGAAGCACGGTCGTGATGCCCTCCTCGTTCGTCAGGTAGAGCTTGCCGTCCGCGAGCAGCGGCGAGGACGAGTAGGTCCCCTCCGTCGTGCGCTCGGGACCCCAAAGGGCCTCGCCCGTCGCGCCATCGAGGCAGCTCACGAGCCCTCCGTCATCGACCATGAACACGTGCTTGCCGTCGGTCGTCGGCGTTGGGACGTCGGGGGCACCGCGTTCGTCCCAGCGCCACGCGATGTCATCCTCGGTCACCTCGCCCTCGCCGCCGAGGTCGATGGCGAGCATCGGGCGGACGCGCGTGGGGGCGACGAGCACATCGCCGACGAGCACCGCCGAGGGCACGATGCGGTAGTTCGGCTGGCGACGGGGATTGAGGCCCGCGACGCGCCACAGCTCGTCCCCGGACGCGAGGTCGTGTCCGGTGACGTAGTCGCCGCCGGTCACGACGAGCTCCGGCCCGTTCGCGCGGTCGACGACGAGCGGCGTCGTGTAGGCGTCGGGCGATTCGCGCGGCGCGTCGGTCGGACGCTCGGCGCGCCAGAGGACCTCGCCGCTCGTCGCCTCGAACGCGACGAGGTACGACGGTTCGTCCGTGTTCATGCCGTGCAGGACCTGCACGATCAGCATTCCCTCGTAGAGCGTCGGCGAGGACGCGTAGCCCCACATCAGGCCGAACTCGCCGTAGCGCTCCTGGACGTTCGTCGTCCAGACCTCTTCACCTGCGACCGTGTGCGCGGTGACCGTGCCGTTGCCGGTCAGCGTCCAGACGTGCTCGCCGTCGGTCACGGGCGACGGAGACGCGCGGTTGCCCTTCCAGTAGAGCGAGTTGCCCGCGTCGAGCTTCGCCTGCCACTGGATCGCGCCGTCGTCGGTGCCGAGGCAGAGCAGCAGCATGTCGTCGCCACCGGGGTGGCGACCGCCACCGCGACGGCGGCGTCGCCCCTTGCTCGCCTCCGCCTCCTTCGCGTGCTCTTCGAGCTCCTCGGCGGACGGCTTCGAAGGCGACAGCAGGAAGATCCGATCGTCCCAGATCGCAGGCGTCGCTCCGCTCCAGGACGGCATGGGAGTCTTCCACACGACGTTCTCGTCGACCGTCCACTTGGTCGGGAGCTCGGTCGCGTCCGCGGCGCCGTTGTGGTGCGGCCCTCGCCAGTTCGACCAGCGGCCCTCGCCGGCCTCCTCCGACGGTGCGAGGACGAGCGGCAGTGCGAGCAGCGGAATCGGTGAGAGAACGTTCATCGGGAGCCTCCGAGCGGGCATCGTACTGCCGCTCTCGCCGCGGCGTGCGGCGTGCAAGGGATGTGCATGCGCGAGGTCTCGACGCCGTGAGGCCCTACGCTATTGCGCCCACTCTCCTCGACGAAGACCCGATGCATCTCGCCGCACTGCTCCCGCTCCTCACCGCGCTCTCCGCTTCGAACGGCCCTGCGAACGAAGGCGCGGGCGACTGGCCCCAGTTCCTCGGGCCCGACCGCGATTCGGTCGCGCCGTGGCCGAACGAGACCTTCACGTGGCCCGAGGACGGGCCGTCCGTCGCGTGGCGCGTCGAGGTCGGCCCCGGCTTCGGCGGAGTCGCCGTCGCGGACGGCGAGGTCTTCCTGCTCGATCGCATGCGCGACGAGGGCGACGTCCTGCGGGTGTTCGATCTCGGCAGCGGTGAGGAGCTCTGGGCCGCCGGCTACCCGTTCGAAGGGCGGCTGAACTACGACGGATCGCGCACGGTCCCGTCGATCGTCGGCCGACGGGTCTACACCGCGAGCGGCTTCGGCCCGGTGTCGTGCTTCGACCGCGACACCCAGGACATGGTCTGGCAGGTCGACCTCGAGAAGGAGCTCGGCGGGGACTCGCCGATGTTCGGCTGGTCGACGCACCCGATCGTCGTCGACGACCTCGTGCTCGCCGCACCGCTCGGCCCGGACACCGGGCTCGTCGCGCTCGATCGCGGGACCGGCGAGGTCCGCTGGAAGACGGCGAAGGTCGGCTTCAGCCACTCGACGCCGATCGTCGCGACGATCCGCGGCGAGAAGCAGATCCTCTTCAACGCGTGCCCCGACTCGGGCTCGGCGAAGAAGAAGCCCGTGCCGGCCTACCTCTGGTCGATCAATCCGACCGACGGCTCGGTCCGCTGGCGCCACGACGTCGACCTCGCGAGCATCCCGATCCCGCCGCCGGTGGTCATCGACGACGAGAGGATCCTGCTGACCGGCGGCTACCGCGCGGGCAGCACGCTCCTGAACCTCGACTTCGACGACAGCGGCGAAGCGACGTTCTCCGAAGCGTGGCGCATCACGCGCGGCGCGCAGATCCATCCGCCGATCGTGTACCGGGATCACGCCTACGTGATCGTCAACGAGAACTGGACCAACAGTCGGCGGAACCGGGACGAGGGCGGACTGATGTGCATCGGGCTCGACGGCAAGGAGCGCTGGCGCACCGGCGACGACCCGAACTTCGGGCGCGGCGGAATCGTTCGCGTCGCGGACGCGCTCCTCCTGCAGGACGGCTTCATGGGGACGCTCGTCGCCGTTCGCGCGACGTCCGATGCGTACGAGGAGCTCGGCCGCTTCGACGCGTTCGACATCTCGGGCCGCGACGGACAGCTCTGGGCGCCGCTCGCGGTCTCGGGCACCCGCGTCGTCCTCCGCAGCCAGGAAGAGCTCGTCTGCGTCGAGCTCGCACCGACCGACCAGCAGCGATGATCGCCATGCAAACGACCCTCTTCACCCTCGCGCTCCTCGCCGGCGGCACGTCGGCGCCCGTCGACGACGAATGGCCCGCGTGGCGCGGCCCGGATCGAAACGGCGTGGCGCTGTCTGCAGCGCCGACGACGTGGAGCGAGTCCGAGAACGTCAAGTGGCGCGTCGAGCTGCCGGGGCTCGGCATCTCGACGCCGATCGTCTGGGGCGATCGTCTCTACGTGACGACGGCCGTCGACACGGGGCGCGTTCCCGAGGGCGCTCCAGAGCCAGAGCCGGAGCCCGAGCCGGCCGCGGAGGAGGGTCGGCGACGCCGTCGCCGCGAGGCGCCGCGGACCGTCTTCGAGTTCCGCGTCCTGTGCCTCGATCGCTCCGACGGCAGCGTCGTGTGGAACACGCTCGCGGCCGATGGCGTTCCGCACGAGGCGGGCCACAGTACGAACAGCCAGGCGTCGGCGTCGCCGATCACGGACGGCGAGCACTTCTTCGCCTTCTTCGGCTCGCGCGGGCTGCACTGCCTCGACATGGACGGCAAGGTCGTCTGGTCGAAGGACTTCGGCGAGATGCAGACGCGCAACCAGTTCGGTGAGGGCGCGTCGCCCGCGCTCCACGGCGACACGCTCGTCGTCGTCTGGGACCACGAGGGCGACGACTTCATCGTGGCGCTCGACAAGTCGACCGGCGAGGAGAAGTGGCGGAAGGTCCGCGACGAGCCGACGAGCTGGGTGACGCCCCTGATCGTCCCCGTCGGCGACCGCCAGCAGGTGATCGTGCCCGGGACTGGCGCCTCGCGCGCCTACGACCTCGAGACGGGCGACGTCGTCTGGGAGATCGCGGGAATGACGACGAACTGCGTCCCGACGCCGATCTACGAGGGCGGCATCGTCTTCCTCATGAGCGGCTTCCGCGGTTCGGCGCTCCAGGCGATCGCACTGGAAGGAGCCAAGGGGGCTCTCGGCGACGACGACGAGAACGTCCTGTGGACCTACGGAAAGAACACGCCGTACGTGCCGTCCGGTGTTCTCGTCGACGGTCGGCTCTACTTCCTGCGCGTCAACTCGGGACGCGTCACGTGCCTCGATGCCGCGAGCGGCGAAGAGCTGTTCGCGGCCGAGAACCTCGGCGGGATCCGCTCGGTCTACGGCTCGCTGACTGCGGCGGGCGACCACGTCTACGCCACCTCTCGCGAAGGGGAGACCGTCGTCTTCCAGGCCGGCTCCGAGTTCGTCGAGGTCGCCTCGAACGTGCTCGACGACGCCTTCGACGCCTCGCCCGTGATCGTCGAGGGCGAGCTCTTCCTGCGCGGACGGAAGGCGCTTTACTGCATCGCCGAAGGAACCGACTGAGGACTAGCGGGAAGAAGCCTTGCCGCGGCCCGTCGGACCACCCAGGAGACGACCCGTGCTCGAGCCCTTCGTTCCCACCGCAGACGACCCCTGGGACGCCGCCCGGGCGGCCCACCTCGCCCGCCGCGCCGGATTCGGCGTTCCTCCGGACGAGGTGCGAGTCCTCGTGGATCTCGGGACGGAGGCCGCCGTCGATCGCTTCGTCGACTTCCCGGACGAGGACGAGGCGCTGGAGGAGGAGCTCGCGGCGCTCGGCGGCGACCTCGTCGACTACATGACGGCCAGCGGCGCGTCCGCGCGCTGCGCCGCCATCCGCCGCGCGTGGCTCTATCGCCTCGTCCACGGCAACGATCCGCTGCGCGAGAAGCTCGCGCTGCTGTGGCACGACCACTTCGCCGTCGAGGAGACGAAGGTCGTTCGCGCGCCGATGCTCGACGACTACGTCCGCACGCTGCGCGGCCTCGGCGCCGGGGACTTCCGCGTCCTCGTGGGGGCGATCGCGCGCGATCCGGCGATGCTCCACTATCTCGACAACCGCGTGTCGACGGGCGAGGCGCCGAACGAGAACTGGGGACGCGAGCTCGTCGAGCTGTTCACGCTCGGGGTCGATCGCTACTCGCAGGACGACGTGGTCGCGCTCGCGCGGATCTTCACCGGCTGGACGACGCCCGCGCGGAACAAGAACGAGTTCGTGTTCGACCCGGCGCTGCACGACGCGGACGACAAGGTGCTCTTCGGCGAGCGCGTCGAGGGCCGCGACGGGCCCGAGGGGATCCGCGAGGGCGAGGAAGCGCTCGACGCGATCGTCGCGCGTGAGGACTGCGCGCGCTTCGTTGCGTGGAAGCTCCTGACCTGGTTCGCCGACCACGATCCGCCCGCGGACGTCGTCGACGGGCTGGCCGCGGTTCTGCGCGAGAACGACATGGAGGTTCGCGAGGGGCTGCGAGCGCTGTTCCGCTCCCGCTGGTTCCTCGACCGCGACCGCCCCTTCACGATGATCCGCAACCCCGTCGAGCTCGTCGTCGCGCACGCGCGCGCGATCGGCCTGCAGAACGCCGATCGTGCGGGGATCGACGCAGCGGCGCGACGGATGGGGATGGACCTGCTCCAGCCGCCGTCCGTCGCCGGCTGGGATCACGGCGACGCCTGGACGGGGCCGAGTACGGCGGCGGCTCGCCTCGACGTCGCGCTGCGTCTCGCCGAGCTTCCGCACGCGGCGCGCCGCGTCGTCGGACGGGCAGCGATCGACCTGGAACGACTCATCGACCCGGCCCGCGACGAACGCGGCCGCCTCGACCACGGCCGCCTCGTCGACGTGGCGCTCGCGCGCGTCGTCCGGCAGAGCGGCACGTTCGAGCGCGAACTGGACGACGAGCGACGGGACGCTCTCGTCGAGTTCCTCGGCGGTGTCGCAGAGCGCATGGGGCCCGACGCCGACGAGCGCAAGCGAGAGCGCGCCGTCGCGCGGGCCGCCTTCCACCTCGTGCTGTCCCTTCCGGAGGCGGCCGTCGCATGAATCGAAGCACCTTTCCCCGGCGCGACGTCCTCCGCGCCGGCGCGGCACTGGGCGCCGCGCCGTTCTGGCTGCGCGGAATGGAGTCCGCCGCGCGCGAGCGCGACCGGATCGTCGTCTGCCTCGAACTCAACGGGGGCAACGACGGGCTGAACACGGTCGCCCCGGTCGCGGACGACCTGTACCAGCGCGCTCGACCGAACCTCGCCGTCGGCCCCAAGGACGGACACGCGCTCGACGATCACCACCGCTGGCATCCGAGCCTCGGGCGGATCGCCAGGCGCGTCGCCGATGGCGAGGTCGCCGTCGTCCAGGGCGTCGGGTACCCCGATTCGAACCTCTCGCACTTCACGAGCCTCGACGTCTGGCACTCGGGCACGCGCACGTGGCCCGCGCCGCCAACGGGCTGGATCGGGCGCATCGCCGAT
>JBCCSK010000020.1:0-29547 GCA_039200205.1 Planctomycetota bacterium | reverse complement strand
CCGCCGTCGAACGCGTAGACCGCACCCGCGGCGTCCGTGACGACAAGCGATTCGCCGCCGAGGATCCAGCCCCCGGCGATCGCGTAGTCGTCGACGGACGCGGACCAGGCTCTGCGAAGAACGCCGCTGGGCTCGTCCGCACTCAAACCAGGCACGCCTCGAATCCGCTCCGCATCCCCTCTTCGTCGAGGTTGCGGCCGATGAACACGAGCTGGTTACGCCGCGGCTGGTCCCCCCAGGGGCGATCGGGCTGACCGTCGAACAGCATGTGAACGCCCTGGAAGACGTAGCGGTCCGGGTCACCGGCGAGACTGATGAAGCCCTTCATCCGGTACAGGTCCACGCCGCGCTCGCGGAGCAGTTTGCTGAGCCACGTCTTCAGCTTGCCGGGGTCGACGTCCCCGTCCACCTCGATCGCGATCGAGCCGACCTCGTCGTCGTGCTCGTGCTGTGCGACCCACGTCCGCTCGACCTCCGGCCGGATCGTCTCACCGTCAGCACTCCGGACCTCGAGGTCGAACTCCTCGGCGGTGTGCTGTGCGTAGAGCCCCATCAGGGTGGGTCTCTCGACCTCGAGGAAGAACGACTTGCGCCCCGACGAATCGAGCTGGAGGTTCACGTGCTCGCGGGTGGGAATCGACTGTCCCGGCGCGACGGGCGCGGCCTCTTCGGAGTAGAGCCGAACGCAGCGCTCCGCGCTCTCGCGCAGCGCCGCGTCGTCCGTCCCCTGGTCGGGCACGACGACGAGCTCCATCTCCGGATCCGGGCCTTCGGCCAGGCTCACCTCCCAGCGCCCCGGATCGAGCGAGTAGACGCCCGTCCACTCGAACGGGTACTCGGGCTCCAGGAACGTCGGTCGTCGCTCGAGCACCTCGTCCAGATCGAAGGCACCGAGGTTGAGCACGGTGTCGACGGGCGTGTCCCCTTTCACGCTCCGCACGACGCGAGCCATGCGGTTCATCCCCCGGAGCCGCGCCTCGATCCCGTCCAGCGCCTCGCTATCGACGAGGTCCGTCTTGTTGAGAACGAGGACGTCGGCGAAGGCGATCTGCTCCGTGCTCTCGTCGCTCCGGCCGAGCTGCTGGTCGATGTGGGCCGAGTCGACGAGGGTGACGATCCCATCGAGGGAGAATTCCTCGCGGATCTCGTCGTCCATGAAGAACGTCTGCGCGACCGGGCCGGGGTCGGCCAGCCCCGTCGTCTCGACGAGCACGTAGTCGAATTTGTCCCGGCGCTTCATCAGGTTGCCGAGCACCCGGATGAGATCGCCGCGAACGGTGCAGCAAATGCAGCCGTTCGACATCTCGAAGATCTCCTCGTCCGCGTCGATGACGAGGGCCTGGTCGATCCCGACCTCGCCGAACTCGTTCTCGATGACGGCGATGCGTCTTCCGTGCTCCTCGCTCAGGATGCGGTTGAGCAGCGTCGTCTTCCCCGATCCGAGGAAGCCGGTCAGGATCGTCACCGGGACCTTGTCAGACATACTCGTCGCGCCCTCCTCGAGGCGTCGTGCGCAGATAGAGATCAGGATGCGGCTCCCGCGCCGCATTGCATCAGCCGCGTGCGGCGGGAACGCTCTCGAGAGCGGAGAGGAACCCCTCGTCCGCGCGAACCCAGTCGTGCTCTCGGTACGTCTCGTAGAGTTCGATCACGGGCATGATGACGTCCCAGCGCGGCTCACGCCCTTTATAGGGCTGGTTCAGCGTGAACGAGAAGTAGCCGTCGCTTCGAAACGGGTTGCCGCAGCCGCCGGGCACGAGGAACCAGATGGTGTAGTTGATCCGGTTGCCCTGGCAGGGAACGGACTCCGCCGAGAACTCGACGCCCGTCACCGCGCTCAGGTTCAGGTGACAGTGGTGCGCGTCGGTCTCGCCGATCTGCCACGAGGTGTGATCGCCTTCCTTGGACTCGTAGACGCCCCCGAGATCGTCGGTCTTGAACTCGACGAGCGTGCGGTCGCGGAAGATGACCAGCGAAGCACCTCGCAGCGCGATCGCGTCTTCCAAGAGGGGACGGAAGGTCGGAGCGGTCGGCGGCTCGCCGGGCGTCTCGCCTTCCGTCAGCAGGCGCGCCGCGTCCGACCAGCTGGGGAGGATCAACCCGGATGCCGCCGTGAGCGCCTCCAGGAAGGCTGCGCCCTCGGGCGCCGTCGCGATCTCCGGCCCCAGGACGAGTCTCACCCGATCCGGGTGCTCCGCGACGTCTCTCGCGTAGCGCTGGTACCACGTCGCGACGGCGCGAAGGCTGACCCCGTCCCTTTCGTAGAGGGAATCGAGAAGGCAGCGGACCATCGCCCTCCCCGTTCGGCTCCCGCCCGGACCGGTGCACAGGTAGCGGACCTCGAGCGACGGCCGGAAGCCGAGACAGACGCTCGGCGCGATGACGTACTCGATCGAATGGACGCGACCGAGGTCGATGTGCGCGTGGTGATCGCACCCGCTGGCGCGAAGCTCTCGCACGCCTTCGAAGCATCCTTCGTAGCGCGCCGGCAGGAGCTGCGTCGGCCCGACGAGCTCCATGACGGCGCCATCGCGCCAGTCTCCGGCCGCGACCGTGGTCGATTCGTCCGAGGCCCATTCCGAGAGGGACCTCTCGAAGAACAGCGTCAGCGAGGGAGCGGGCGTGCCGCTTCCCGCGTCGGCCGAGCGCGAATCCGCGCCTCTGGGCACGTCGGAGGGAGCCTGGCCGTGGGCGTTAGCGTGCGGACTCGAGGTCATCGGTGTCGGGGCCGAGACGCGCCGCATCGAGCGTCGGGGACGAGCTGGCGCTGCGAGATCGGCCCCGCAGCGTAGGTGCAAGTCGCTAGCAAGTGCAACTCGTATCCCCTCCGGTTACAGTGAGGAGCCGGGGCCGCGCACAGAGCGGCGAACCGGCCTAGCGAGCAGTCATGGGCATCACCAAGGACGAAGCGCGGAGCCTGCTTCGCGAGCACGACCTTCGCGCGACCGCGCCTCGGATCGCGGTGCTTCGCGTGCTCGCCGAGGCCGGGAGTCCACTCTCCCACACCGATGTTCTCCGGCGCCTGGGTGCGACGGACTGGGACCCGACGACGACCTATCGGAACCTGGTGAAGCTCCGCGAAGCGGGCGTCGCTCCGGTCGTCAGCCAGGCGCAGGGAATCGACCGCTACGCGCTCGCACGGACGCAGGACGACGGCCATCGCCATCCCCACTTCGTGTGCGACGACTGCGGCAGCGTGACGTGCCTCCCCGCGCAGCTCACCGCGTCGATGGAGATGGACGGCCCGTGGGCCTCCTCGATCCAGGACGCGGTCGTGCAGCTGACCGGGGCGTGTCCCGACTGCCGGACGACGGCTGTCGCGCCGTGAGCGTATCGGCGCGGGTCGAACGACCCGGATGAGACGGTCCGCGGGCAGACGAAGCCCCGCGCTCGCATTCTACGTCGCTCCCAGGTGTCATCGGAGCGGAGCGCTACTCCCCGACCGTGTCCGACGCCCGCCGCCACGAACGCCTCGCCAGCTGGTTCGAGGAATCCTCGCGCCTCGAGGGGGCTGAGCGCGAGACGTTCCTCGACCGCTGCCGCAGCGAGGACGTCGAGCTGTTCCTCGAGCTCTGCGAGCTGCTCGACCACGACACGCGCGGAGACGCGGGGCTCGACGCCGGCCTTGGCTCGGACGCCGTCGCCGAGCTCGCGGCGGGCGTGCTCGCCGCGTCGGACGGGATGGAAGACGACGGCACTCGGCTCGACGTTGGAGCGACCGTGGGTCCCTACACGATCGGGCGCCGCCTCGGCTCAGGCGGGTTCGCAGACGTCCACGAGGCACGGCAGACGGAGCCCGTCACGCGCGACGTTGCGCTCAAGGTCCTGAGGTCGGGCGCGGACTCGAAGCACGTCGTCGCACGCTTCTCCGCCGAGCTGCAGGCCCAGGCGCGGATGAGTCACGAGCACGTCGCCCGAGTGTTCGATGCGGGCACCACGGACGGCGGCCGGCCGTACCTCGCGATGGAGCTCGTCGAAGGGCAGCCGATCACGCGCTGGTGCGACGAGCGCGGACTGGGTCTGCGCGCGCGGCTCGAGCTCTTCGGCCAGGCCTGCGCAGCGATCCAGCACGCGCACCAGAAGGGCGTCGTCCACCGGGACATCAAGCCATCGAACGTGCTCGTCGGTGAAGGTGGCGCGCACGGTTCCGTGAAGATCATCGACTTCGGGATCGCGAAGGCGATCGAGGGGTCCCTCACCGACGACACGCTGCGCACGCTCGAGGGCCAGCTGCTCGGCACGCCCGAGTTCATGAGTCCCGAGCAGGCGGGAGGTCGCCCCGAGGACGTCGACACGCGCACCGACGTCTACGCGATTGGCGTCCTGCTCTACGAGCTCCTGTCTGGCGCTCGACCGTTCGACTTCGCGGACGTCACGCTCGTCGAGGTGCAGCGCACCATCCTGGAGGTCGATCCGCCGCGTCCGAGTCGACGCCTCGTCCCGGGCCTCGCGGATCCCGCGTGGGAACGAGCGCTCCGCAGCGACCTCGACTGGGTCGTGATGCGCGCGTTGGAGAAGGAACCCGCGCGTCGCTACGGCGCCGTCGAGGGCCTGTCGGCCGACGTCGAACGGTTCCTGCGCGACGAGCCGCTCGACGCTTCCCCCCCGAGCCGCGCGTACCGCGCGCGCAAGTTCGTGCGACGCAACCGGACGACGGTGGCTGCCACCGTTCTCGTGATCGGGTCGCTCGTCGGCGGCCTGGCGTGGGCGCTCGTCGAGCGCGAGCGTGCGAACATGGCCGCATCGAACGAGTCGCTCGCGAAGAGCGAGGCCGAGGCTCGCGCGTCCGAGGTCGAGGAGGTGGCCGCGTTCCAGGAGAGCCAGTTCATGGATCTCGATACGGAGGAGGTCGGACGGCGCATTCGCGTGGAGCTGCGCAATGAGATCGAGGCGGCGCTCGCTCGCCGCGCCGGCGACTCTCTCGGCGCAGACGCCGAGGTCGCAGAGGGACTGGCGCAGCTCGACGACCTGCTGACGGGCACGAACTTCACGAACGTCGCTGTCGACACCCTCGACGACGCCTTCCTGCAGGCGACGATCGACTCGGTCGACGAGCGGTTCTCGGACGAGCCCCGCATCCGAGCCCGGCTTCTCGGTGCGACCGCAGCCGCGCAGCAGACCATGGGCCTCGTTCCGCGCTCTCTGCCGACGCACGCTCGGGCCGTCGAGGAAGCGGAGCGCGGCTACGGGATCGATCACTTCGAGGCGTACGACGCGCGTCTCAGCCTGGCGTCGGCGCTGCGGGTGGCGGGCGAGACCCAGCGTGCCGTCGCGGCCTACGATGCGTTGATCGCAGAGACCGAGGGCCGCGACGACCTCGTCCCGCTCCGCATCCACGCGCTTCGAGAGCGTGCGATGCTGGCCGACGCGGCGAACGACGTTCCGGTCCACGATCGGAGGTTCGCCGAGTACCAGGAGCTCGTCGCGGACACCTACGAGGAGGGGCATCGCGAGACGATCCTCGCACGCGCCGAGGCCGCCGACGCTGCCACGGACCCGGAGGAGGCCGAAGCCCACTACCTCGCGGCCATCGAGGGCTGGCGCCGGCTCGACGGGCCCGATGATCCGAGCGTTCTCCGGCTGGAGGACAACTACGCCGGTCTCCTGGTGAAGATGGGCCGACGGCGCGAGGCACTCGAGATCCGCATGCGCGTCCTCGACGGCCTTCGAAGCGCGCTCGGCGACCGACACCGGTCGACCCTGCGCACCATGGAGTCGATCGGCGTGATGCTCCACGACGACCGTGACTTCGTGGCCGCCGAGGCGTTGATCCGCGAGGCGTACGACGCGCGCGTCGAGACGTACGGGCGCGACAACATCGAGAGCCTGGGAACCGGCGGCAACCTCGCGATGGTGCTGGCCACGATGGAGCGCCCCGAGGAGGCCGTCGAGATCTACGAGGAGGTCCTGCCCGGTCAGCGCGCCGCGCTCGGCGTCGAGCACCAGGACACTCTCGGCACGATGACGAACCTGAGCATCGCCTACAACAAGCTCGGTCGTCACCAGGAGGCGCTCGAGATCCTCGGCACCTGCCTGCCGATCAAGCGGAGGGTTCTCGGCGACGACCACCTCTTCACCCAGGCGGCGATCGCGCAGGCGATCATCGCGCACCAGGCGCTGGCGCAGCACGACGAGGCGCGCCCGCTGGCCGCCGAGCTCCTCGACATCAAGATCCGGAGAGCGCGGCGGGAGAGAGCGACAGCGGAAGAGGTCGGTCGCGCGGCCGAGGACATCCTGCTCGTCGAGTACCCCGAGCTGCGCGACGCCGATCTCGCCCTCGAGTTCGCCGAGCGCGCCGTCGAGCTCGAGCAGCAGGACGCAGGCGCGATGCTCTACTGGCAGCTCGCGCGCGTCGCGCTCGCTTATTGGCACCTCGGCGACCTCGATCAGGGACTCGAGTACGTCGATCGCGCGGCTGCCGTCGCGCCTCCGCACTCCCAAGAGCGCATGGAGATCATCCGTCGGGACTTCGAGGAGCGCCTCGCGCGCGAGGAGCGCGACGGATGACCGGCGAGAACGACCTGCTCGAGCTCGTGTACGACGAGCTGCGGCGGCTCGCTGCGGCCTACCTCGCCCGCGAGAGCGCCGGGCACACGCTGCAGCCGACGGCGCTGGTGAACGAGGCGTACCTGCGCGTCTCGGCCCAGGACGACGTCGAGTGGAAGAACCCGGCGCACCTGCGCGCGATCAGCGCGATCGCGATGCGCCGCGTCCTCGTCGACCATGCCCGCGGCAAGGACGCGGCGAAGCGCGGCGGCGGCTGGGAGAAGATCACGCTCGAGGCGGGCCTGGTCGAGGGAGAGCAAGAGATCGACACGCTCGCCCTCGACGTCGCGTTGACGCGCCTGGCCGAGGTCGACGAACGTCGGGCACGCGTCGTCGAGCTGCGCTTCTTCGGCGGTCTCACGAACCGTGAGGTCGCCGAGCACCTCGGCGTCTCGGAAACGACCGTCGAGGCCGACTGGCGGTTCGCCCGGGCGTGGCTGGGCCGCGAGCTCGAGCGCTGACGGCCGCCTGGAGGCCCGCGAAGGGCGATCCCGGAGGAATCTCACGATTCCGCCGAGGGAGGGCGCGCGGTCTTTCGCGTCACGAGTGAGCCGGCGATCGCCCGCGCTCCCGACGCCCCGGCCCGCCGACGTCGGCACGCCAAGAAGCCCCACCGACGACGGAGATCGAACGATGCGCGAGACGACCAACAAGACCCTCATGGCTGCGGCCGCACTGTCCCTGATGACCGCGTGCGGCGGAGGGGGCGGCTCCGGCGGAGACGACGGCGGGGCTCCGGCGGCACCTTCGATTGGTGGACTCACCGACACGGGACACCTCGCAAACGTCGCCCGGGCGGACGGCGCAGTGACGCTGCGGACCGGCCAGGGCCCCCTCGGGTTCACCGGCATGCTCGACGTCGCCCTCGATCCGTCGACCAGCGGGCTCTTCGGCGTCGCGTACGAGTCGACGATCGGCGCTCCGATGCTCGTGCGAGTCAACCCGGCAGCGGGCCCCCACGGACTCGCATCGAAGCCCCGGATCGTCGCGGCAATTGGACCTGAGGCGGCGCCGCCGACGCTCGCCTGGCAAGCGTCCGAGCAAGCCCTCTACGGCGTCCTCGCGCCGGCTCAGTTCACCCAGCCCGGTCGCCTCCTCCGCATCGACCCTGCGACGGGAGAGACCCAGGTGATCGGCGAGTGCGCGAAGGTGACGACGCTCACCTACGACCCTGTCACCGATGCGCTCTACGGAACACGGGGCGACGCCTTCTATCGGATCCGTCCGAGCGACGGCGCCTCGACGCTCTTGTTCAGCCAGGCGTCGCTGCTGCCCGACGTCACGGCCCTTGCGGTCGATCCGGTCTCGGGGACCTTCCGTGCGGCCCACTTCGATCCGACCTCGGCGACGGGCCCGCAGATGCTCACCATCGACCTCTTCGGCAGCGTCGACGTCGAGGCCACCGTCGACGAGGTACTCGTCGGCCTCGAGATCCACCCGAACACCGGCGCGATCCTCGGCCTCGGAAGCGGGGGCTCCATCGTCGCGCTGACCCCGGGGACGCCCGCGTACGGCCTGAACCACCGTGGAAACGTGGGCTGCGATCTGTTCGACCTGACGCTCGACCGCGCCGACGGAAGCTACTTCGGCATCGACCGGGAGAACCACCTCGTCAAGCTGCGGCTCAGCGGCGCGTGCAGGACGATTGGACGCGTGGACGTTCCCACCCGTCAGCTCGTTTTCGATTCGGTCGACCGCCAGCTGTGGGGCATCGGGTCGAACCAGATCAACACCTCGACCGACCAGTTCGTCTACGGCATCGATACCGCGACGGCCGAGACGACGACGCCGGTCCTGACGAACCTGAGCGTGGGGACCGCCCTCACCCACGACTGGACGAACGACGCGATCCGCGGGATCAGCGGAGTCAACGACGTCACGATCGAGCTGGACCCGCTGACGGGGAGCGCGAGCCTGACGTCGAACGCGATCGCGCTCGACGACGTCCTCGGGCTCGCATGGGATGGCGCACGCGGCCGGCTCGTGGCGATGACGGAAGACGGAGTGTCCGGTCGCCTCGTGTTCTCCTCCTGGGAGCCGTTCGTGAGCGGTCCGGGACCGGTGGAGCTCCTCGCCATCGACGACGCGATCGCGCTCGACTCGATCGCGGGCGGAGGCGGCTTCGTGGCGCTGGGAAGGAACGGGGATACGATCGAGGTTCGTCTCGACGACGGAGCGTCGACGCTCGATGCGGTGCGCGACGACCGCTATCTCGCGACGACGTACCTCCCGAACACCGACCGCGTCGTCGCGACGACCGCCGACACGGTGTACGTGATCGACCCCGCGACGGGCGGGACGAGCCGCCTCGGGAGCACGTCGAACCAGGAGCGCCCCACCGGCGTCACCTGGGACCCGGAGAACGAGCAGCTCGGCTTCCTGATCGACGACGAGATTCGCTGGACAAGCCCGAGCGCTCCATTTCTCGCCTCGACCCGAACGCAGCTCGGCGGGCGGAACGTGCGCCATCTCGCCTACAGCCGCGAACGCGGAGTCTTCTACCTGCTCGGAGGCGACGGGCTGTTCACGCTCGCGCGGAACGTCGGCGGCGCGTCGTTCGCCCAGGTCGATTCAACGCCGGCCCCGCTGGACGTGACCGACGTCACCTGGCGCGACGGCTCGCTCTGGGTCGCGACGAGCGATCAGCGCCTGCACCGGATCGATCCGAACACCGGAGCGTGGACGGAGGTCGGGCGCATGCGCTTCGGCCTGCAGGGACTCTACTCGCGGTAGCTCTCGAGGAGCTTCGCATCGACCCAGTAGATGTCCTCGTTGCAGGTGTAGAAGAAGAACCTGCCGTCCCGCGAGACGAACGGACACAGCTCGTGTCCGTCGGTGTTGATCTGGTCCCCCATGCTCTTCGCGGGGGACCAGTCCCCATCGGGCTGTCGGAAGCTGATGTAGAGGTCGCCTCGCCCCAGGCCCTCCGGGCGGATCGAGCAGAAGATGACGTACGACTCGTCGGGCGCGACGAAGACGTCCGCCTCGTAGTGCTCGGTGTTCAGCGCGGCCGGCAGCCTCTTTGCCGGCGCGAATCCGTCGGAGGCGCTGGGTGCCGCGTAGAGGTCGAAGCCCGCGGCCTCGCCCGACGCGGAGTCCGCGGGCCTGTTCGAGCCGAAGTACAGCGTCCCCTCGTCGGTCAAGGAGACGAAGTACTCGTCGAACTCCGTGTTCAGGACCGCGCCGCCGTGGATCGGGTTCGACCAGCCCTCGGCCGTCCGCTCGACGTACCAGATGTCGTGGTCCTGCTTGCGCCCTTCCCCGTCGACGACCGCGTCGCTGATGAAGTAGAGGCGCTTCTCGTCCTCGGAGAGGAACGGGTCGTTGAAGCTGAACGCAGCGCCGGGGATCAGCGGTCGATCGGGAGACCACCGGCCATCGGAGAACTCGCTGAACCGGATCTCCGCGCGCTGCCCGGTGTCGACCCCGAAGAAGATCTCACGGCCGTCGCGAGAGACTGCGATGCCGTACTCGTAGCGGTCATCGAGGGAGAGGACGCCGGGTGCGAAGAGGTACGGCTCGAGCCCGACCGGCGGCTCGCCGAAGTACGCGTCCGAGTCCGCTGCCGTCGACTCCGTCTGCACAGAGGCGGACTCGACGGGCTCCGCGCCGACGGCGGGGCCCTGGCGCAGACAGCCTGCGGAAGCGAACGAGGCGAGGGCGAAGATCGCCAGGGCGCCCCATCGGGCCGAGGTAGGTCTCTGCAGGCAGTCCATCGAGTCGATCGAGAAAGCGGTGGGTCGTCGTGGGTTCGTCGTGAGCACGTGGCTGGCGGCGCGTTGTGCTCCATCGCCGTCGCTGCCATGCTAGGAGGATGAGCACTCCCAAGGGCCGCGAAGCCGGGCACCGCGTGACGCGGCGGCATCTGACGGTCCTGGCGGTTGCGATCGCCTTCGTCGGTGCCCTTGCGCTGCCGTCCCGCGCCTGCCAGCTCTGCACGCCCTACCCCCGCGCCTCGGCGGCCGACTACCTCCTGTCGGCGGAAGCGGTGGTCTTCGCGCGGGAGGATCCCGATCGGCCGTTCCACTACGCGATCGTCGAGGTCCTGAAGGGCGACCCCGGCGACGAGAGCATCGACCTCTTCCTCGACAGTCGGACGCGGCGCGTGCTCGCCGTTCACCCCGAGCGAGCCGCGGTCCTCGCGCTGATGAGGCTCGAGTGTGGTGCGCTCGCTTGGCGGCGCGTCGGCATGGCCGACGAGGACTTCGGACCGACCGTCCGCCACATCCTCGCGAGCCACGGCGCGTGGCTGACGAACGCCACCAGCCGCCACGACTACTTCGCGCAGTGGCTGGGACACCCCAACTCCCAGCTGCGCGACCTCGCCCACATCGAGGTCGCACGCGCCCCGTACAAGTCGATCCTTCGCTACCGGTCCGTGCTGTCGCGGGAGGAGATCGATCGCTTCCTCGGCAACGTCCGGAAGGTCGACTGGCACCCGCTCTACATCCTGTTCCTCTCGGCGACCGATCACCCGGACGACCACGAGAGGATCCGACGGTCGTTCCACTCGTGTGCGCGCCTCGGAACGACGAGGACGCTCCAGTCCTGGACCGCCGCCTACATCGAGATCGCAGGCGTCGAGGCGATCGAGGAGATCGAAGCGCTCTACTTCCGGCGCGGGGATCGCGGTCCGGACGAGGTGGCGGCCGTCCTCAATGCGCTCTCCGTCCACGGCAGCGGCGGGCACGTCCACCTGCGCGATCGGATCGTCGAGAGCTACGCCGTGATGCTGGAGCGGTACCCGGAGCACGCCGTGGACCTGCTGCGGGACCTGCAGGCCTGGAACCGGACCGATCTGAGTCCTGCGATCAGCGCGATCATCACCGAGCGCTCGGACATGGTCGAGGTCGCGGCGCTGCGGCAGCTGCAGGGTCACCTGCTGCATCAGATGCGCACCAGCCTGCGGCCCGCGCGGGCTCCCCGGCTGCGCTGATCGACGAGCGCCTACAGCGCTTCCACGCCCTTCTCCAGGCGCGCGAGTGCCGACGCCGAGTCCGCCCGGAGCACACGCACCGTGAGGCTGCCCTTCTCGTAGGGCGGGACGATCTGGTACGTGTCGTCCGGAAGCGCCTCGCGGAACTGAACCGCCGACGCGTCGTTCTGCCAGTGGGTCTCCAGGAGCAGCGCCGACGTGCCGTCGTCGAACTGCCAGACCGCCCAGCGGTCCCCTGCCCATCGCCCCACGAGCGACTTGGCGACGTCGACCGAGTACCAGGTCACGAGCCACGGCACGAGTCCACCCACGCCGAAGACGTCCGTGTGCGCGGGCGGCGTCTCCAGGATCCCGTCGGCGAAGTCACTCGGAACCGGAGCGCGCAGCCAGCTCTCGGGGTCCTCGTACCAGCGCGGACGGAAGAGCTCCATCGTCGTCGACGGAGGTCGCGCCAGCGCAGGGTCGACCCCCGAGAACGGCGCGGCGGCGCCGACGAAGTAGTCGACGAAGAAGATCCCGACGTCCAGCGGAATGGACTGCCAGAACTCGAATTCGAGCGACGTGAGGGGGGCCTCCCACATCTCCTCGGCCAGGTCGGCGGGAGGCTGCAGCGACGGCGAGATCCCCCGGGGCCGGGAGTAGCGGTAGGACGCGATGATCCGAAGCCCCTGCAGAAGCGCCTCGTAGGCGCGGCGGGCATCGTCGTCCTCGAGTCTCGCCGTGTCGCCCTCGGTGCCCCGTTCACCGCGTAGACGGGCCGCGTACTGCAGCGTGATCGCCTCGGCGATGGCTCCGACGATCTCGAGCCGGACGTAGCCGTGGTCGTACGGCGCGGAGTCGAGGACGTAGACCTTCCCGCCCGCTTCGTCGGTCACGCCGACTCCCCGCGAAAGCTCCATTCCCACGAGGGTGTCAACCCAGTCGAGGTCGTCGGGGAGCATTCCGAGCAGCGCGAACGCGCGGGACTGAGCGGCGCGAATCGAGTCCGGATAGGTCGCTTCCACCCTCCGCTCGATCAGATCGACGAACGCGTCGGAGGACACGGGCTCGACCTCGATCGGGCGGAGCGGCTCCCGGCCGATCAACTCGGCGACCTGCGCCACGAGCTCGCTCATCTCGACGGGCTCCAGCTGTGTCGTCCCCTGCAGGTGGATCGGCTGACCGACCGGCGTCGCACCGTGACCGGGCGCGCGCTCGGGTGCGTCGCCCGTGTAGGGCGTGACGACCGCGTCTTCGAGGGAGTAGAGGAACCCCTGCCGCGTCCCTTCGTGCTCGCTGCCCGGGAGGGAGAGACGAAGCGTGCCGACGATGTGCGACGGCTCTTCGATGAACGGGAACTTGCGACCCGTGTCTCCGTCGACGTCCTGGTTGACGTAGACGACCTGCGTGAGCTTCGGCGGGCTGCAGAACTGACACCCGACGTAGGCGGGCACGATCATGCAGCGGCGCATGTCCTCCAGGCTGTCGAAGGGCGCCATGAAGCCGATCAGGCTCACCTCGCGCCCGTCGAGCTCGGTCAGCGACTCGGGGAAGCGCGTCTCCGAGTCGATGAGGTCCAGGAAGCGGACCTTGTCGAGCAGGGGGAAGTCGATGACGGGATCCGGCTCGTCAGCGGACTCGACGATCGGCTCCGCAGCCGGAGCGACCTCTGTCTCTGTCGGAGCGGAGACCTCGGGATCGACGCTCGGCCGCTGATCCGGTCGATCCTGCCCGCATCCGGACCCCAGCGCGGCGATGGCGAACAAGAGGACCCGGTCGACTCTGGCATTCATGGCGCGAGGATCAGTCCGTGAGGCGAAGGTCGGCGATGGGCGTCCGCCGGTAGGAAGAGACGGCGGGGAAGAGCGAAGCGGCGGCTCCGCAGAATGCCATGACGCAGAGCGCGATGGCCTCCGCCCTCGGCATACGCCAGGGATCCAGCACGAGCCCGGTCGCGTCGCGGATCGGTCCGGCGGCGAGTGCGAGCCCGCCGTGGCCGAGGAGCAGGCCGAGTCCGATCCCCGCTCCGGTGAGCAGCAGCCCCTCGGTGAAGACGAGCGCGGCGACCTCCGCGCGAACGGCTCCGAGGCTGCGGAGGATCGCGATGTCGCGGCGGCGGCGCTCGGCGGCCTGGTGCAGCGTCGTGAGGACGGTGAGGCACGCGACGGCGACCACCGCGGCCGCGATGGCGAGCAGCGATCGCTGGACGGGGCCAATGATCCCGCGCTGGAAGCGCAGGATCTCATTGATGGGGATCGCGGCAATCCCGTCGGTCCGCTCGCGAATCTCGTCGGCCATCCAGAGGCGCAGGCCGGGTGTCTCCAGGCGAACGAGCACCGCGGTCGCCTCGCGCTTCTTCCGGCCGCCGAGGGAGGCCGTGCCCTGGATCGCGGAGTGGAGGCGGTCCTCGGTCTCGTGGATCTCCCACACCGATGCGAGCGTCCCGAAGATCGCCCGATCCTGGGCGGTGCCGGTGCCTTCGAGAACGCCGCTCACGCGGTACGGAAAGTCGCGATGGACCTCGCCGCCGGGGACGTCGACCAGACCGTGCGTGCCGAAGAACGTGTCCCCCACGTCGAGACCCGTCGCAATCGCCACCTGACTTCCGAGCACGACCTCGAAGCGGTCCTCGAAGGCCGTGCCGCGCGCGAGCCGGAAGAACGGCTCCCCCTCGCGGTCGGGCAGATCGAAGAACTGCTCCTCCGTCCCGACGATCCGGAAGCCCTCGTAGTTGTCGCCGAGCCCGATCGGCGCGGCCCAGCGCACCCGAGGGTCGCGCCGCAGTCGCTCGTAGTCCGCGTAGGGGATGTTGCCGGTCGGCGAATCGAGGTGATAGACGCTCGCGAGGACGAGCTGGAGCGGGCTGCCCTTTCCACCCGCGACGAGGTCGTACAGCGCGGCGTCCCTCGACAGCGCCCGCTCGGACTCCTCGCGAATGGCCAGCACGGCGCAGACGAGCGCAACGCCGAGCGCGATGCCCGCGATCGTCAGCAGGCTCACGAGCCAGCGGAACCGCAGGTACCGCCAGGCCATGCCGAGAAAGCTCACGCGACGCGCCCCCCCGTCTCGGACGTCGCGCCGACGGACCGCACGAGACCCGTGCAGTCGAACGCGCGCGGAAGCTCCGCGGCGAAGCCGAGGTCGTGCGTGACCATCAGCAGCGTCCGACCGTCCTCTTCGGCCACCTCGCGAAGCAGCGCGAAGACCTCTCGACCCGTGTCGGGATCGAGCGAGCCCGTCGGCTCGTCCGCGAGGAGCAGAGGGGCGCCGCCCGCGAGAGCTCGCGCGATCGCGACGCGCTGCCGCTCTCCGACGGACATCTGGTCGGGCCGCGCGTGAAGCCGATCCGCGAGGCCGACGCGGCGCAGGGCTTCAGCGGCTCGGTCCTTCAGGCTCCCGCGCTGCCGAGCGCCGAAACGGAGGCCGATCGCAACGTTTTCGACCGCGGTGAACGGCGCGAGCAGCTGGAACGTCTGATAGACCATTCCGCAGTGCGCGCCGCGGTGGCGGTCGAGCCGGGCCGAGCTCAGCCCCGAGAGCTCGACGCCCGCGACGACGACGTCACCCGAGTCCGCGCGGAGGAGCCCCGCGATGAGGTTCAGCAGCGTGGTCTTGCCGCACCCGCTCGGGCCGGTGAGCGCCACGGCCTCGCCCGCCTCCACGTCGAACGCGGGGAGTCGGAACTGGACCGACGGGCTCCGGTTCGCCTGGCTGAGACGAAGCGAGACGTCGCGGAGTCGGATCATGCGCGGCGGCTTCCTGCTCTGGCCTGAGCCGCTCGCTCAGTGCACGTGCGGCCGCAGGACGAAGACACCCGTGGTCGAGTCACCGACGACGAGCTCGGCCTTCGCCGCGAACTCCTTGCCCATGAGCCAGGCCGCATCGACCCCCGTCTCGCCGGGGAAGACGAAATAGTCCGTCGCTCCAGCGACGACCGTCACGGCCCCGGACTCGTCCTCGTTCCGCTCCTCGTCGCGAACGCTGAGCGTCACGTCCTTGTCCAGGTCGGCGAAGCGGAGGGACAGCGAGGTGCTCACCGGGAGCCGCCACGGTTCGCCGTCGTAGCCGCCGCGCGACAGCCAGACCTCGATGTCGCCCGCATCGTCGTGCAGCTTGATCTCGCACGTCCCGACCTGCTCGCCCTCGGCGTCGAAGACCGGGAAGAGGAAGCCGCCCTTCTCGCCCTCGTTCGCGTGGACGTGAGGCATCCCGGCGGCCTTCATCAGGCTCTCGATGACGGGATGGAAGCCCAGGACGAGGGGCTCGAGGGTCTCGCGATCGGAGGCGGTCGACAGTCCTTCGACGAGACTCTCGAGGTCGGTCAGTGTGGTCCGAACCTGCTTGGCGTCGGCAGCGTTGGGCGGGATCGTCGCCGCAGTCACGGCCTGACCGGCCTCCAGGAGCTCGGCCTTCGCCTCCTCGACGAGGCCGAAGTCGCCCGTGCGCGCGTAGCCGTCCACGCGGTACGCGATCTCGTCGAAGGCGACGAGCTCGGGCCAGGTCACCTGGTCTTCCTCGGCGTCGCCCCCCGCGCACGCGAACGCGAGAAGGACCGAGCACGTGACGGCGAGCGAGAGGAGCCTGCGGATCGACTCGTTCGACTGCGGGCGAAGAGGAGAGAAGAGGTGCATGGTCGCGTCGCTGGATCTGTGCCGGGGGAATAACGTGACACCCCGCGCGCGGTGCGAGGCTAGGCCAGCCCGGTGGCCGTGGCAAGCTCGGTCACGCCCGACCGCTACCGCGGACCGAACCCTGATTCCCCGCGGGCCATCCGCGCAACTGGAAAACGACACATCGACCTCGACGCCGCCATTCAGATCGCTCGACGCGAAGTGCTCGAGCGCGAGTTCGAGGGCACCAGGTTCCATCTCCACGTGATGGACGTCGAGTCGGCCGAGGGCGAGCCGGTCGTCGTCTCTTTCATCCACGGACGGCTGGAACCGCGGCGACCAGAGGACGCCCGCGATCAAGCATGAGGACAGCGCCGTGCTCGTCGAGTACCCGCTGAGGCCGACCTGGAATCAGCTCGATCTCATCGAGGAGATCCTCGTCGATCTGGAGGCGCACGCGCCCGCGATTCGATCCCTCACGGACCGCACTGACCTCGCGATCGTTCGGATCTTCGAGCACTACCACGTCCACTGGCCACCGAGGCTCGACGTCCCGCGTTCCGCGATGCAGCGCCTCGACAGCCTCGGCTTCGACTTCTCCTACGTCCCGCACGCGAGCGGGCCTGAGCACACGGACTCGTACCCGGGTGCCTAGAATCGAAACGTGTAGTTGAGCTTGACGGTCACACCCTGATCGCCCGACTGGAACGACTCGCCGCTTCCGTCCCGGAAGAACCCGAACAGACCCACGAGGAACAGCTCCCGCCCCGGCTCGAAGATCCATCGCAGCCTCGTCTGCGTGGAAATGTCCTCGCTCTCGGTGTCGTACTGGACGAACGTGTTCCACGAGATCAGGGGCGTCAGAGTCACGTCGATTCGCCCGGTGTAGAGCTGCGTCTCGAAGGTCCCCCCGAGCTCCCCCACGTCGATGTCGACGTCGAGGTACGTCAGCGCGATCGCGAGGAAGCGATTCGGGATGAAGATCGGCTCGAATCCGAAGCGACGAATGTCTCCGCCGTAGTAGTCGCCGATCTCGAAGAAGGTCTCCACGCCGAACAGGCGTCGGTCGTTGGACTCGAACCCAGCGCGGTAGCGGGTCTCCTCGTAGTCCCCCGGGAAGACCGTCGCGTCGCCAACGGAGAACGCGTCGTCGATCGTCTCCGTCCGCTGGGTGACGCGGAGGCTGAACGAGTCCTCGCTCCAGAACTGGAAGTCGAACAGATCGACCGGGATCGAGAGGCTGTCCTCGTTGCCGGCGAGGTCCTTCTCGTGGACGACGTCGACGCCGGTCTCGACTTGGCGGAGGAGCGTCGAGGAGTCGTTGGAGCGCCACGTGTACTCCGCTCCCGCCTGATAGCGATCGACCGCGGTCCGGCGGACGAAGCCGAGCGCCGGGTCGAAGCCCTCCTCGGTCCGCTGGGCGCGCAGCGTCGTCTCCCACTCGCGCGACCGCGTGCGTGTCTCGACTCCGTAGGCGAGGCCGGACGTATCGTTCGTCTCGCCGCCGTTCGTGCCCAGGACGTGCGCCCAGAGGAATCCGCTGTGGCCCTCGCCGAACAGACGTGACGACCCGAGTCGCACGTCGGCGCCCGCGGTGTATCGGCCGCTGTCGCCGAGCGGATCGCCCGACGTCACGATCGCGCCGACGGCCTGGCCGTCGCCGAGGGCGCGCTGGAGCCGGATCACGGCGAGGTTCTGCGGGTCGATCCGAGCGCGCCCTTCGTCCCCCTTCGCCGGCGGCTGAGCCGGCACCTCGTCGATGTAGGTGTCGAGCGCGCCGACCGTCCAGTCGCCGAAGCGACCGGTCACCTTGAGGCCCGCGATGATCGGGACGACCTCGCCGTCCTGGTCGCGGCCGATCGTGCGCGAGAAGAACGGGATCAGGCGCCGCTGGTTGCTCGGCAGACCGAACTCGAAGACGCCGGCGTCCTCCAGGAAGAAGTCGCGCCGCTCGGGGAAGAAGAGCGGGAACCGACCGAGGTTGACCTGGCGCGTGTCGACCTCGGTCTCGGCGAAGTCGGTGTTGATCGTCAGCAGGACCGTGGATGCAGGCGTTGGCCGCCAGCGCAGGTCGAGGCCCGCGTCCCACTCGCTGCTGAACGAGCTGTCCGCGTCCTCACGCATCGCGTCGTACTTGACGTACGGCACGACGTCGAGCCCGACGCCCTGGCGGAGACCCTCGATGCCGGTCAGCTTCCCGCCGTCGGAGACCTGGAAGAACGGGTAGGCGACGCTCGGCGCAGCCCAGCGGCCCCGCTCTCCGTTGGCCACGCGCGTGCGCGTCACGTTGAACCCCCAGTACGGCGCCTCGGGGTCGAACGAGAGCGTCTTGATCGGGAACGACAGCTCCGCGGTCCAGCCCTCGTCCGTCCGCTGGATCTCGCCGTACCAGATGCCGTCCCAATCCTTGTTGAACGACGACCCGTTGTCGGCGATCAGCGCGTCCCCCAGCGAGCCCCCCGGCGTCACCTGGAACCAATACGCGAAGCGGTCCGAGGCGAACGGGTCGAACCACATCTCGACGACGTCGTCGAACCGGACGAACGCATCGCGGTCCATCTGGCGCGCGCGGATCTCCTCCGGATCGTCGTAGCAGATCAGGCCGACGTAGACGGTGTCGGCGTCGTAGGTGATCCGAACGTCGGTCTCGCGCGTCATCGGACCCCCTTCGAGCGGGAGGACCTGCGTCATCGGTCCGATGCGGGTCGCCTCCTCCCACCCGGGCTCATCCAAACGACCGTCGATGCGGATCGAGCCTTCCGTCGAGAGCCGGACGACGCGTGCCGTCGGGCGCTCCAGCTGCGGCGGGGCCTCCTGCGCGAGCGCCGGTGCGATCGCGCAGAGCCAGGAGAGCGCCCCATCGGCCACACGTCCGGCATGGCGGCACGGTGCGAAGCGAGCGCGCCGCCGCTGGGGGGAGAGCGGGAGCAAGGAGGGCGGGGGTCGGGGCGGAGCAGCGTACGGACCCGGCGCGGCGCGATGAAGACTCGCTCACACAACCCAAACTCCGCGCTCGACGGCTTCCGTGGCCGTGCCCCATCGAGAGGCTGACGCACGGCAGCGCTAGACTCCGCGCGCCGCGCCGCTCGGGCGCGCTGCACCGTTCCCCCTCCCACCGCGAGCCTCCTTGTCCACCCCCGAGAAGCGCCAGCGAAAGCCCGTTCGTGTCTCCCTGGCACCTGGCCAGCCCCCCCAGCGCATGCCCCTCGGGGAGGCGCTCAACGCAGCGAGCAGGCTTCAGCAGAGCGGCGACCTCCGCGAGGCGGAGCGCATCCTGCGCGAGCTCGGCAAGCAGGCTCCGAAGTCCGAGAGGCTGCGCGGCCTCCTGGCGATCACGTACCTGGGCCAGAACCTCCCGCTCCGGGCCTGGAAGACGATCGCTACGGCCCTGCGCGGGGCCGAGGAGCCCGGGACGCTCGTGATCGGCTCCCGCGTCGCCAAGCGACTCCTGCGGCTCGAGGACACGCGCCGCCTGCTGGAGAGGGCGATCCAGCTCGACCGATCGAACACTGGCCTACGCCTCGAGCTGTCCACCTGCCTGACGGAGCTCGGGCTCCGCGACGAGGCCGCCGAGCTCTTGGATGCGATCATCGCCAAGGACCCGAGACTCACGTCGGCCCACTGGCAGCTCGCTCTGCTCGACCTCGTCGAGAGGGACGAGGAGCATCTGGCGCAGATGAACTCACTGCTGGAGGAAGGCGGACTGTCGAAGCGCGACCGAGTTCCGCTTCACTTCGCCTGCGCGCGGATCCTCCAGCGCCGGGACGCCGTCGACCGCGAGTTCCACCACCTGAACGAGGCGAGCGCCACCGTGCTGGCCCAGCGACCGTGGAACGCGGAGATCGAGGTCCAGCGCCACGAGAAGATCCGGGCGTTCCTGGAGCGCGGCATGGGCGAGGCCGAAGGCGGGCTGCAAGGAGGCCCTGACCTGGCGCCGCTGCTCGTGACCAGCATGCCCCGGTCCGGGTCGACTCTCATGGAGAGCATCCTCGGCGCCCATCCCGCCGTCGCGATGAGCGGCGAGTGGGGCTTCTTCCACGCCTGGACGTCCGATTACGCGCGGAGCGAGGAGCTCGCGAGCCTCGATGAGCTCTGGTCGAGCAAGAGGCCTCTGACCGAGGTCCTCCAATCACTGGCAAACTTCGTCAGCGAGGCGGCGGAGGCGCTCCAGCTCACATCGACCACGTTCACCGAGAAGAGCATCTCGAACGTCGAGAACCTCCCCTTCATGCTGCTCGCATTCCCGCGGGCGAAGGTCGTCCACGTCCAGCGCGATCCCCTCGACGCCGCGCTCTCGGCGTACCAGCTGCACTTTGGCGGTCCCGCGAACCAGTACACCTACGACCTGCGCGCCTTCGCGAAGCGCTACCGGCAGCACACGCAGTTCATGGACGCCTGGCGGGCGCTGTTCCCCGACCGGATCCACGACGTGCAGTACGAGGACCTCGTGCGGCAGCCCGAGGAGGTCCTGCCGCCCGTGCTCGCGTTCTGCGGCCTCGACTGGGACCCGGCTTGCCTGCGCTTCCACGAGAACACGAGCCCCGTCCTCACGGCGAGCAACATGCAGGTCCGACGGCCGCTCTACACGTCGGCGGTCGGCAAGCACGTTCGCTACGGCAAGCTCCTCGCCCCCGCGGCAGAGGAGCTCGGGATCGAGATCACGGAGTGATGAGAGGCTGGGCAGGTCAGCGCGCGCTCGCGGGCATCCGCAGCACGATGGGCAGGGTCGGCCGCAGGTCCTTCACCTTCGACGACGCCCCTGGCCCGAAGGTGAGCTCCATCACAGGCCCGTCGCCCTTCCCGATCACGACCCCCGTGCCGACGAGGCCTTCGTGCGGCCGAGGATCACACTCGGGCTGCGTTTCGATACGCACACCGGTCAATTCGATCTCACGCTGCTTCGGCGGAACCTCGCCGACGAGCTCTCCGTCGCCCCAGCTCGTCATCGCCATGTAGCGCGGAACGACGAAGAGCGCCGGCGTCAGCGTCTCGGATTCTGAATTGAGCACGCGCATCTCGCTTCCCGGCTCCATCCACTCCGCGCTCTCCGCACGCGAGGGAAAGGGAAGTGCATCGGGCGCACCTTCACGGCGGCGGAATCCGACTCCGAAGGGAGACGAACCGCTGGTCTCCCATCCGGCCCTGCCCAGGGTCGATTCGTCGGCCGTCGCGTCGGCGTCCACCCAGAGGATCTCGAGATAGGTCGTGCCGAAGAACGCGTACCGACCGAACACCCCGTCGGGAAAGTCGTTCCGCTCCTCGTCGACCCTCAACCCGGCGCTGCGGAGCGCGTCGACGACCTCCTCTTCCGGAACGCCCCTGGGAGCGTAGGTGTAAACGTGGTCGAGCTCGATCACTGGCTGCGGCGCGACCGGGGACGGATCCGCCGAAGGGCCGTCGGAACGGCAGCTCGGCAGCGTCCCGACAAGCGCAAGACAGAGCGTCGAAAGCAGCAGCGTTCTCATCGCGGCGATCCTATCGGTGCGCGCCGAAGGAGGACAGAGAGTCGGGCGAGCGTGCCGCGCGGTAGAACAGAGCCCCAGAGAGCGCTCGCGATGCGCCCTTCTTTACCACTGACCCCCAGCGCCACGACGTCGACTTGCCCTCGTCCCCCACCGAACCGCCCACGACCCTCACCGGACGGCTCCGCGAGATCGGCCCCGGCATCATCATCTCGGGCGCGATCGTCGGCTCGGGCGAGCTGATCGTGACGACCAAGCTCGGCGCGGAGACGGGACTCGCTCTGCTCTGGCTCATCCTCTTCAGCTGCATCATCAAGGTCTTCCTGCAGATCGAGCTCGGACGCTACGTCGTGTCGTCCGGACACACGGTCCTCGAGGCCTTCGATCGCGTCCCGGGTCCTGCGCTCCCGATTGGAAGCGGACGCCTGAACTGGATGAACGCGCTGTGGCTGGTGATGGCGATCTGCGCGGCGCTCCAGATCGGCGGGATCCTCCTCAGCCTCGCTCTCGTCTTCGAAATCCCGGCCGTCGGACTCGGCGGGCTGCCAGGGGCCGCGTGGGCCCTGGCGTTCGCGCTGATCACCGTCGCGCTACTCGCATCGGGGCGGTACGGCCTGATCGAACGAACGACCGCGCTCCTCGTCGGGATGTTCACGCTCGTCACGATCGTCGCAGCCGTCGTCGTCCAGGGCACGGACGCCGCCGTGACGGGCGAGCAGATCGCGCGAGGGCTGACGCCGTCGATTCCGCCGGACGGGATCGTCACGGCCTTCGCGGTCCTCGGGATCACCGGCGTCGGAGCGAACGAGCTGATCTTCTATCCCTACTGGTGCCTCGAGAAGGGCTACGCCAGGCACGTCGGACCGGACGACGGATCGAGCGCGTGGCTCGAGCGCGCGCGGGGCTGGGTGTGGGTGATGCAGCTCGACGCGTGGATCGCCTGTGCGATCTACACGATCGGCACGGTCGCGTTCTATCTCCTCGGCGCCGCGGTCCTGCATCAGCGCGGGCTCCAGGTCGACGACGAAGCTCTGCACGCGTCGCTGTCACAGATCTACACCGCGGGCCTCGGCGATGGCGTGGGCACCTGGGTCTACGCGGCGGGCGCCGTCGCGGTCCTGTTCTCGACGTTCTTCGTCTGGGCGGCATCTACCTCGAGGATCGTGACCGACGCGGTCCACGTCTTCGGCATCCGTCAGCTCGACGCCGCCGCGAGGAAGCGGCTGATCCAGGTCCTCGGCGTCGCGCTTCCGCTCTTCGCGTGGGCGGTCGCCGTCACGGTCGAGAAGCCCGTCGCGCTCGTGCTCATCGGCGCGGTCGCGCAGGCCGCGATGCTGCCGTTCCTCGCACTGGCGACGTGCCTCCTTCGCTATCGGTGGACGCGGTCCGATCTCGCGCCCCGATCGATCATCGATCCGTTCCTGTGGCTGGCCGTCCTGTCCACCGGCGGCATCTGCGTGTACCAGATGCTCGCCGCATTCGACGTCCTGTGAGCGAGTACGATCCTCGCATGAGGATCTCCCCCGCAGCTCTCTTCGCCTACGTCACGCTCGTTGGCTGCGCCGCGCCCGGCGACTTTTCGACGATCGGCTCGATCGAGCGCCTCGACTCCTCGATGGACGGACTCGTCCCGCGGGACGCCGAGATCGAGGTCCTCGCGGAGGGCTTCGACTGGTCGGAGGGTCCGCTGTGGGTCGGCGGCGAGGACGGCTTCCTCCTCTTCTCGGACATCCCCGCCAACAGGATCTGGCGCTGGGATCCGTCATCCGGCGCATCCGTCTATCTCGACCAGAGCGGATACCTCGGCGAGCTCCCCCGCCCGGGCTACGTCGAGCCCGACGAGCCAGGATCGAACGGACTGCTGCTCGATGCGGCGGGCCGACTCGTCCTCTGCCAGCACGGCCTGCGCCAGGTCGGGCGCATGGCCGCCCCGCTGGACGCACCGTGGCCCGAGTACGAGTCGATCGCGGCGCGCTGGAACGGGAAGCGCTTCAACAGCCCGAACGACGCGGTCTACCGCAGCAACGGCGACCTGTACTTCACGGACCCGCCCTACGGCCTTGCGGGGAAGATGGACGATCCCGCGAAGGAGATCGACTTCCAGGGCGTCTACCGGGTGACGCCGTCGGGCGAGGTCACGCTCCTGACGAGCGAGATGTCGCGACCGAACGGGATTGCGTTCTCTCCCGATGAGCGCACGCTCTACGTGGCGAACTCGGACCCGGAACGGGCGGTGTGGATGGCGTTCCCGGTGACGGCCGGAGGAACTCTGGGCGAGGGCCGCGTGCTCTTCGATGCAACGCACCTCGTCCCCGACCTGCCGGGGCTTCCGGACGGACTCGCCGTCGACCCGGAGGGTCACCTCTTCGCGACGGGTCCTGGCGGTGTCCTGGTCCTCACCCCAGGCGGCCGGCACCTCGGCACGATTCTGACCGGGAAACCGACCAGCAACTGCACGTTCGGGAGCGGTGGGGACACCCTCTACATCACCGCCGACGAGGTCGTCGCTCGAGTGAAGCTGAGGCGGTAGCCGCCCGCACACTACCGATCCACCTGCGGCGGTGCTGCTCCTGCGTTGCCGGGCCTCGGTGTCGCGCTGACGGCGATCGCCGGCACGCGCCCACGTTCTGCAAACGGCCGACCCGTTTGGTAGAAGACGAGCCCCCCCAGATCTCGTCCATGGCTCAGATTCGCTACGGCCCGTATCCCGAACTCACCTGGACCGGCGTCATCGTCGGTTGGTTCCTCGGCGCGATCATCGCGACCTCGATCGGCTACGCCGCGCTGATCCTGGGCTTCTCGATCGAGGGATCCGAGCTGGCTGCGATCCTCGGCTGGGGCATCCTGCGCGGGGTCCTGCGCCGGACGAGCATCGTCGAGAACAACATCAACCAGAGCATCGCGTCGGCGGTCAACGCGGCGTCGTCCGGGATGATGTTCTCCGTCCCGGCGCTGTTCATCCTGTCGGGTGAGTACGAGGGGCTCACCGACTTCAATCGCTCGCTGATGATCTTCGGCTGCGTCGTCGGCGCGGTCGTCGGGCTCTCGTTCGTGATCCCGCTCCGCAAGCAGATGATCGACTTCAACCGCCTGGCGTACCCGGGCGGGATCGCGACGGCGGCGATCCTGAAGTCGCCGGGCGCGGGGCTGCGGAAGGCGATGTACATGCTCGGCGCGGCCGTGTTCTCGGGCGCGCTCCACTTCTGGGTGCTGAAGTACTCGGAGGGCGCCTCGCCGCACATCTCGCACGAGGAGCTGCACCTGGGCGACATGCTCGGGCTCACGTCGTACCTGAACGTCGCGTTCTACCTGTCGATCATGACGATCGGCGTCGGCTTCCTGTCGGGGAAGAACGGGCTGTGGTTCGGCGCCGGCGGGTTCCTCTGCTACTGGTTCCTCGCGCCGCTGCTCTCGCAGTTCGGCAACCCGGAAGTCCTCGCGATCGTCGAGGAGGGCCCGGGGCCGCTCCGCTCGATCCTGTTCCGTCCGGCGGGAATCGGAATGCTCATCGGCGCGGCGGTCGGTTCGATCGTGTTCGCCGCGCCGATGATCAAGAGCGCGATCCAGTCGATGCAGAAGGCGGCCAAGGACTCGTCGGGCGCCGGCGGCGACGAGATGCCCATCCGCCAGCTGTACCTCGGCGTCGGGATCGGCTCGCTCCTTCTGATCGTCGTCGGCCTCTTCACGGTCGAGGACATGACGATCGGGACGGCGACGGCGATGGCGCTCGTCGGCGTCCTCTGGATCTGGGTCGCGGGTGTGATCGTCGCGGAGTGCGTCGGTCGCACGAACTGGTCGCCGCTGTCCGGCATGACCCTGATCGCGGTCACGCTCCTGACCTTCCTCGCGAGCGGCCTGACCGACACGCAGACGATCGTCGCGTCCGTGATGATGGGCGCCGCCATCTGCGTGGCCATCTCCCAGGCGAGCGACATGATGCTCGACCTGAAGGCTGGCTACCTCGTCGGGGCCAAGCCCCGGATGCAGGCCTACGGCCAGTACCTCGGCACGTGGCTGGGCCCGATCGTCGTGATGGGCCTGATCCTCGTCCTGCACGAGGCGTACGGACTGGGATCGGAGAAGCTGCCGGCGCCGCAGGGCCAGGCGCTCGCCTCGATGATCCAGGGCATCGTCGGCGGCGACGTGCCGACCTATCGCTACGGCGCGGGCGCCGGACTGGGCCTCCTGTTCGCGCTCTCCGGCTTCGGCGGGATCGGCGTCCTCGTCGGCCTCGGCTTCTACATGCCCTTCGCGATCGTCCTGACGTACACGATCGGCAACTTCCTGCGCCTCGGCGCCGACAAGTTCATGGGGACCAAGTGGGTCGAGGACGTCGGCATTCCCATCTCCGCGGGCCTCATCGTGGGTGAAGCGCTCGTCGGCGTCGGCAACGCGATGGTGATCGTCGCGTCCAACATCTGAGGTTCTGCTCCGTGAAGCTCATCGGATCCCTCCTCCTCACCGCCGGTTTCCTCGCTGGCGCGTACGCGTCCGTGGCCCAGGTCGACTCCGTCAACTGGCTCCACTACGGCCTCTGCGCCGCTCTGATGGTCGCGGGCATGCTCGCCCTGCGCGCGGCGCGCGCCGCGGACCTCGAGCAGGCCGGCGAGAAGCACGACGCCGACATCGCCGTGCTCCAGAGCAGCCTCGATTCCCTGATCTCGAAGGTCCGCACGTTCGAGAGTGCGCAGACCGACGAGGATCAGCTCGCCGTGCACCTTCGGATCGACGACGAGCTGATGGAGGACATCGAGACCTTCGTCGATGCGCGCGAGAGCATGATCCCGAAGCTCGGCATGCAGCGGTACGCGGACATCATGTCTCCGTTCGCAAACGGCGAGCGCCTCTTGAACCGCGCCTGGTCGGCGTCGGCCGACGGCTACGTCGACGAGGTCCGCAGCTGCATCGCGAGCGCGCGGGCACAGCTGGAGATGGCGGCGGAAGAGCTCGCGAGCGCGTAATGTGGCTTCCGGCGTGCCTCCTCCTCGTCGCCCTCGCGCCCGTCGGCGTTCCCCAGGCCGAATCGAAGGCCGACGCCTGGGACGTCTTCGAGGAGGCGGCGAAGGAAGAGCACGGTGCCTTCGGCGAGGAAGCCGCTCGGTTCCTGCGCGAGCACCGCACCGCGCTCGATGACGACGTCGAGGCGGAGTGGCTCATCGAGAACCTCCGCTTCGCTCTGCAGGCGCGCGCGCGCTTTCCCTGGGCCGCGGAGCTGAGCGACGAGCTGTTCCTGAACGACGTCCTCCCCCACGCCCTTCTCGACGAGCGGCGCGAGAGCTGGCGCCCGCAGGTCTACGCGCTCGTCGCACCGCTCGTCGAGGACTGCGAGAGCGCCGAAGAGGCCGCGCAGCTGATCAACGAGCGCTTCTTCGACCTCGTCGGCGTCCACTACAACACCGGTCGCAAGCGCCCCAACGCGTGCATGTCCGAGTCGATCGCACAGGGTCGCGCGACGTGCACGGGCCTGACGATCCTCTACGTCGAGGCCTGCCGCGCGGTCGCGATCCCGGCCCGCGCCGCGGGCGTGCGACTCTGGCACGACGACCGCGGCAACCACACCTGGCCCGAGCTCTGGGACGGCGAGCGGTGGCGGTTCACGGGCGCCGACGAGTTCGACGCGCAGGGACTCGATCGCGGCTGGTTCGTCGGAGATGCGGCGAAGGCCGTTCCCGGGGATCGGGACCACGCGGTCTGGGCAAGCTCCTGGAAGGAGACCGGCCAGACGTTCCCCCTCGCCTGGCGGCGGTCGCCTTCCCCCGTCCACGCAATCGACGTCACGGCGCGCTACCTCGGCGATCGAGACCGTGCCGACGCGACGCTCGCGCAGCTCAGCGCGATGGACGCGCTCGGTGAGGAGGCTGCGCAGCGGCTCGTGATGGAGCTGGAGGCAGAGCGCGTCGAAGAAGCGGTCGCCGCGCTTTCCGCCGAGGTGGAAGCCGGCGCGATCCAGGTCGACGGCAAGACGCTCCGTCTGAAGGAGCGCGTGTTCGGCGATGAGCCCGATGGCGGCCGCAGCCTGTGGATCTCGATGCACGGTGGCGGCGGTGCGCCCGCGCGCGTCAACGACGGCCAGTGGGAGAACCAGATCAAGCTGTACGAGCCCGAGGAGGGCATCGTCGTCGCGCCGCGCGCCCCGACGGACACGTGGAACCTGTGGCACCAGGCGCACATCGACCCGCTCTTCGATCGGCTCATCGCCGGCTACGTCGCGTGCCGCGGAGTGAACCCCGACCGCGTGTTCCTGATGGGCTATTCGGCGGGCGGTGACGGCGTCTACCAGCTCGCGCCGCGCATGGCGGACCGCTTCGCCGCCGCGGCGATGATGGCGGGACATCCGAACGAGACGAAGCCGGACGGCCTGCGCAACCTGCCCTTCGCGCTGTTCATGGGCGGCGACGACGAGAGCTACGGCCGAAACACCGTCGCGGCCCAGTGGAAGGAAGCGCTGGCCGCGCTCCGCGCGTCCGACCCGGAGGGCTACGTCCACGAAGTCACCATTTACGAGGGCAAGGGCCACTGGATGGACGGCGAGGACCAGGAGGCCCTGCCCTGGATGGCGAGGTACACCCGGAACGCCTGGCCGAAGCGGATCGTCTGGCTCCAGGACGACGTCCGGCACGACCGCTTCTATTGGCTCGGCGTCGAGCCGGATGCCGTTGACGACCGGGCGCGGATCGTGGCATCCGTCGACGGCGACACGATCTCGATCACGACCGACGACGCGGAGCGGGTGACGCTCTGGCTGCACGACCGGCTCATCGACCTCGATCGGCCGATCTCGGTCGTCTGGAACGGGACGAAGTGCTTCGAGGGCGAGGTCGAAAGGACGACGGAGGCGATCCAGGCCTCCTTCGCGTCGCGCCCGGACGCACGCATGGCCGCGACGGCGCGGCTCGTCCTCGATCGGCCGTAGGGGCGTGCGGCGATGGGTTACGCTCCTCGCCATGCTCCTCTCCCAGCACGGCCTTCGCGCCCTCGCGCTCGCGCTCTCGCCCACCCTCGCCGCTCAGGCGGACGAGGCGGACGCCAAGGCCTTCCTCGACTTCGTGGGCACGATCGAGTCGGCGATGGCAGACAGCGATCCGTCCGTCTTCCACGACGCCATGGACGTCGATCGATTCGTGGAGCGCGTCCGCGTCGGGCTGCCGGAAGGCCCGAAGATCGACGCGATGATGGAGGGCTTCAAGATCGGCTTCGAGGGGTCCAATCGGATGGCGGCGGACATCGTCGAGAGCCTGGAGGAGTACGACGGCACCTACGTGTTCCTGCGGATGATGCCCGACGCGCCGACCCACGCGCTCTTCCGCTGGGCCGGCGACGACGGCCTGGAGTACCACGAGCTCGCCCTCGAGCGTGGCGATGACGGAGCGGTCCGCATCGCCGACATCCTGCCCATGAGCTTCGGCCAGTGGTCCAGCGAGAGCTCACGCGAGTTCCTCGTCGACCTGGTCGCCGAGCAGAATCCGAGCCTGTGGGAGAGGTTCACGGGCGCCAAGCCCGAGTCGCTGGCCGCGATCCTGAAGGTCAAGGAGATGACGGAGGCGCTCGAGGACGATCCCGCCGCCGCCCTCGAGATCTACGACTCGCTGCCCGAGAAGACGAAGACGCGCATTCACGTCCAGCGCCTGCGGATCACGGCCGCAGCCGACATCGACGACGAGACCTATCTCGCGGCCCTGGAGGACTTCGCACGCTTCCACCCGGACTGCGCCGCGATCCCGCTGATGATGATCGACGCCCACATCCTGGTCGACGACTACGACGCCGTCCGCGAGGACATCGATCGCCTCGAAGAGATGGTCCACGGGGACCCGTACCTCGACATCACGCGCGCGCAGATCCTCATCAAGGAAGAGCGCTACGACCGAGCCCGGGAGGCTCTCGCTCGAGCCGTCGAGCAGGACGAACGCCTGGAGATGCCCGCGGCGTGGGAGCTGCTCGAGATTCACCTCGCGACCGACGACCACGAGCAGACGTTCCGGACGCTCGACTGGCTGTACGAGAACTCGGACTG
>JBCCSK010000019.1:0-29694 GCA_039200205.1 Planctomycetota bacterium | reverse complement strand
GTCTGGTGACGAGGTCGGCCTAGGCCCGCCGGCCGGCCTTTGGCAGCTGGGCCTCCCTCGCTGAAGTCGCCATCCGTCCATCGACGCGCCGGCCACGTTCACTACGATGAAGGCCGCGTTCGACCCCTTGCGGGCGCGTCGCACGTCCGCCCTTCCGATCCCCTCACCCCGGACGCCCCCATGAACGCGACCCCGCCCCTCCCGACCGCGGAAGACCTCGCGTCGCTCCCCTATTTCGCGATCCTCGCGCTCGGCGCGCGCTGCGCCAAGCGCGTCGCGCCCATCTTCGGAACGTGGGACGGCGCGACCCAGGAGCAGGTGCGCGCCGTGTCGCGCGCCGCGCGGTCCGTCCAGGAGCTCGCCGAGAGCCCGAGCATGGTCTCGCGGGTGCCACTGTGGGTCTCGGCGCGTCAGTTCACCCGCATGGCCGCCGAAGCCGCCTCGGCCGCTGACATGGCCGAGGCCCCGGTCACGATCCTCAGTTCGGCCGACGCCGCGGCCGAGCTCGCGGGCGCGATCGATCCCGACGGCAACCGAGCACCGGCGGCGCGCGCGGTGCTCCGGTCCATCGAGATGGCCGCGGAGGCCCTGGACGACGGCGAGGAGCAGAAGCGGCAGGAGTTCCTCGGCTGGGTCGGGCAGCTCGTCGAGCAGCTCCAGGAGCGCGCCGTGACCGAGGGCTGGACCGACCTGACGGCGGTCACGATCCGCGACGAGTGACGGCGATCCGGGGCGCGCGGAGAGGTGCCGCGACCGAGGGCGTGCAGATGCGCGCCCCCGGCCGCAGCTGGCAGGGTCGGGATCAGCGCGTCGGCGGTGCGGCCGCGAGAATCTCGATCTCGTGGCCGGTCGGCAGAGAATCGTGGGCAGCCTCGGCTTCGAGCGAGATCGCCGCGAGATCGGGCAGCGCCTCCGAGTCCGCCACGGGCGCCGCGAGTCCGAGCAGGGACCAGTGGGCGATGAGGGCGACAGGGGCGGCAGGGGCGGCAGGGGCGGCGACCTTGGTGATCTCGAGGGCGTTCTCGGCGAGGTTCTTCATGGCATCGATTCGGGCTCTGGGCCGTTCTCTCGGCCCTCACCCACGTCACGCGGGATCCGGCGAGGCTCTGAGTCACCAATCTCGAGAAAAAGCGCTCCGACCGACCCCACGCTTCCCCTCGATGCACCCTCCGACCGCTGATCCATCTCCTCTGGTCGCGTTGGCCCTCCTGGCTGCCGCCTGCAGCGCCCCCGCTCGCGAGAACCCGCTGCCCGCGGACCTCGTCGAGGAGGCGGCGATCCCTGGACTGCCTGACGCCCGCGCGTGGGGCGACGTGCCGCCGGATCAGATCTACCGGTGGTTCGATGAGGTCACGGACGAGGATCTCTCGAAGCTCACCGCGGTCTACGGCCACGAGCACACGTACCTGTCGATCTCCGGCGGCGGCGCCGACGGCGCGTTCGGGGCGGGCCTGCTGTGCGGGTGGACGGAGAGCGGCACGCGACCGGAGTTCACGCTCGTCTCCGGCATCAGCACGGGCGCGCTCATCGCGCCGTTCGCGTTCCTGGGACCGGACTACGACGACGCGCTGGAGGAGATCTACACGTCCTACTCGACGGACGATCTCGCCCGGTCGAAGTCGCCCATCGCCGTGCTCCTGGGAGACTCCGCGCTCAACTCGGCGCCGATGCGCGAGAAGATCGCGCAGTACTACGACCAGGACATGCTCGATCGCATCGCCGAGGAGTCCCGGCGCGGGCGATCTTTGCTGATCGGAACGACGAACCTGGACGCCGAACGTCCCGTGATCTGGAACATCGGACGGATCGCCAGGAGCGACGCGCCGAACCGCCTGCAGATCTTCCAGGACGTCCTGCTCGCTTCAGCGGCGATTCCCGGCGTGTTCGAGCCCGTGCTGTTCGAGGTCGAGGCGAACGGCGAGCGGTACGACGAACTGCACGTCGACGGAGGGGCGACAACGCAGCTCTTCCTGTACCCCATCGGCCTCGACTGGACGCGCGTCCTCGAGCTTCTCGAAGTGCCGCGCTCCCCGACGGTCTACGTCATTCGCAACTCGTCCCTCGAAGCCACCTACCAACCGGTCGATCGCTCGACGCTCGCGATCGCAGCGACGACCGTCCTGTCGCTCATGCGCTCGAGTGGCTTCGGCGACCTCTACCGCCTCTACCTCGCGGCGGAGCGGGACGGGATGGAGTTCAAGCTCGCGTCGATCCCCGACTCGTTCGACGTGGAATCGAACGAGCCGTTCGATACGGCGTACATGGGCGCCCTATTCG
This sequence comes from Planctomycetota bacterium, assembly GCA_039200205.1. Classification (GTDB taxonomy): domain Bacteria; phylum Planctomycetota; class UBA1135; order UBA1135; genus Saltatorellus. Next base: position 27,417 of record JBCCSK010000019.1, on the reverse strand, counting down.
AACTCGGCCACGCGCTCGCGCTCGAGGGCTACCGCTGGAGCGACGCGCCGCCGGGCGTCGAGAACGCGAAGTAGGAGTCCCGGGTCAGCGCTTGCGGCCAGCGAGCCGAAAGACGACGGGCACCTCCACGGTGTCCTCGGTGGGACGTCCGTCGGTTCCGACCGCCGGTTCGAATCGCCAGCGCCGAACCGCCTTGGTCGCACTCTTGTCGAGCATCGTGTGGCCGGTCGATGACTTGACACGCACGTCGAGCACGCGCCCGGTCGCGCTGACGCGCACGATGAGAGTGCACGTTCCCTCGAGCCTCTGGCGCTGTGCCAGCGCCGGATACTGAGGAGCCCTGTTGCTGCTGCTGGCAGCGGAGGCCTTTCGTGCGACGAGAGCTGCGCTCGACTCGTCTCTCTCCTCGGGCCCCGCGAGCGGGACGTCGACACGCGAGCGCGACTTCTGATGGATCGCGGTCGGCGCACGTTCGAGCGGAAGTGGATCCAGCGGCGGAGCGAGAGACGTCGGGCTGGGATCGAGCGCGGTGGAGACGGGTACGAGCTCCGGCGCGATCGGCGTCTGGGTCGGCTGACGCTCGAGGGTCGGCTGTGTCGCCGACACGGCGCGTTCGAAGCGCTGAGGCTCGACATCGAGCGCCGCAACGGAGCGTGTCCCGCGCTCGGACGTCATGAGTGACTCGCGCGGCGAGACCGCCTCGACGACGGCTTCCGGAACGACGATCCTGACCGTCATCGGCTCGCGCGCGTCCCGTTCTTCGAGGACCGCTTCCGCGGCCTCGACGCGACTCGAGCCCGGAATCAGCGGAAGCGCGGCGTGAGCCACGACAGAGCCGACCAGCGCGAAGTGGAAGAGCCGGCCCTGCTGTCCGCGATGCCTCACTCTTCGCCCTCTCCCGCCTCTGCTCCCGTATGGACGAGGTCGAACTGGGCAGCCCCGGCGCTCCGCGCGGCATCCAGGATCTCGACGAAGAGCTCGTACGACATGGATCGATCTCCCGACAAGCGTACTGCGCTGCGCTGATCCGTGAGACGATCGCGAAACTCGGACTCGAGGCGGCTACGCGCAACGGCCTCACCGTCGATCCGAAGCTCGCCATTCGCGCCGACGTCGACGACGATCGGTGCCTCGCCAGCCTCGTCGCTGATCGTCCCGCTCGGTAGATCGAGACGGACCGAGGGGCGGACGAAGCTCGCCGTCAGCAGGAAGAAGACGAGGAGTTGAAAGACGACGTCGATGAGAGGCGTGAGCTCGATGACCGATCGCCGACGCTTGCGACGGACGAATTCCATTCACGCACCTCCGCGGCGTCGCGCCGAAGTCGCTGGTTCGTCCACGATCTTCCTCGGCGCGGACGGGCGGGTGGGCGCAGCCTCGTCCGACACCGATGCGCGCCACAGAGCGCCCTCGATTCTCGTCACGGTGAAGCCCATTCGACGCGCAAAGGCATCGACGCGGTCCTGGAACAGGTGCGACGCAGCGCTCGCGGGAATACCGACGAGGAGCCCGAAGACGGTCGTCATGAGCGCAGCCCAGATCCCGGCCGCCAGATCGCTCGGCTCGACGGGACCGGTGATCTGCTCGAGCTCCCAGAACGAAGCGACGAGTCCCGAGACCGTGCCCAGGAGCCCGAGGAGTGGCGAGATCTGAGCGACGAGGACGAGCGGCGACAGCCGCCGCTCCATCTGTTCCAAGACGAGCCCGCCCTCGAGCTGGAGCGCCTCGCGCCGGACCTCTTCCGGCGAGTCCGCGAGCTCGATCTGATGCGCAACGATTCGACCGAGCGGGTCGCGGTCGTCGACGCACAGCGCCTTTGCGCCGTCGAAGTCGCCGCGCTCGAGCGTCGCAACGACGACGTCCTCCAGCGCGTTCGACACCGATCCCATCCGGATGAACACGATCGTGCGTTCCACGATGATCGCCACGGCGACCACGGAGCACGCGAGGATGGGCCACATCACCGGCCCCCCCATCTCGAAGAGCTCGGGGAGGCTCCGTCCCCAGAAGACGTCGTGGAGCGCGAGCATCGGGATCAGAATGCGACCGCTACCCCCACGCGAACCGCGAACGGTTGGACCGGGTGGAAGTGCACGTCGTTGAACCCGCCCTCGTCCGGCCCCGGGGGTTCACTGAAGAGACGCGACGGATAGAAGTACTCGATCTCACTGTCCTCTCGATCGAGCAGATTGAAGATCGACAGCCGGAGGAGCCAGGCATCGGCGAATCGATAGGCGAAGTGTGCGTTCACTAGCAGCGTCTCTGATGAGCGTACCTCGCCCGATTCCTCGAGGTCGCGCGGACCGAAGTAGCGCGCGCGGAGCGCCGCGTAGTGCCCCTCCGGTGTCTCGTACGCGAGTCCCGCAGCGACCGTCGTCTCGACTGCGCCAGGCACGTGGTCGAGGTCGCCGGCGTCCACGAATCGCGCTTCGGACCACGTCGCGTCGAAGTCGAGCGACCAGCCGTCGCCCATGTCCCAATAGTTGGTCCACTCGACGCCCCAGCGCTCGGTCGCGCCGCTGGCCTCGGTGCCCCCCGCGTCTCCTACGAAGAGCAGCTCCGAGTCGCTCTCGAGCCCCCAGAGCGCCAGCGTCGAGATCAGGCCGAACGGCGCCTCGTAGCGAACTCCGATCTCGGCGCCCGTCTGGCGCACGAGCGCATCGACGGGACTGCCGTCGTTCGGCTCCTGCGTGGTCGGATCGTCGGTCAGCGTGACGCCGCGTGCGTCGTTGCTGTGGAAGCCGTAGCCGCCGTTCACATAGAACTCGACGTCCTTGTATGGCCCGAAGACGATGCTCGCGTTCGGGCTCAGGATCCCGTCGGCCTCTTCTCCGGAGTTGGCAGGATTGTCGCTGCTCACGTCGAAGTAGAAGACGTCGCCTCGCAGGCCGAGGTTGGTGCGCACCGTGTCGGTCCAGTACGTCGTGTTCGTGACATAGGCGCCGAGGCTCGTCTCGACGATGTCGTCGTACCGCACCGTCGAGAGGACGCGACGCTGTGCCGTGTTCTCGAGCGCGTTCGTAATGAAGTCGTTCCGGAACTGCGCGCCGAGCCGCGTCTCGCTCGGCTTCCCGAGAGTCTGGCCGAACCACGTCGTCTGCCCGTGGAGTCCTTGCGTCCAGCGACGGTCCAGCTGACGGAACTGATCTCCGTTCACACGGTCGTCGAGCGCGTACGTGAAGTTGGAGTAGAGGTCGAGGTCGTACCGATAGACGTACGCAGACAGGTCCCAGCGCCGGTCCCCGTCGGTCCCGAACCACGCGCCCGTCAAGCTGTATCGGCTCGAGTCGCCGCCGGTCGTTGGATCGAGCGTACCGAAGCGTCCGATGACGTCCTGCTCGACGGCGCGCTCGGGGATGTGATCTGTCGACGTCCAATCCCCTTCATAGGCGCTGAACGTGTACGCCGATCCGTCGTACTTGTCGCCGGTCACGTAGCGAGCGAGTCCGTTGAACTTCTTGAAGTTCTCGTCGACGTCCCACGGGCCGTCGTAGGCGAGCGTCTCGACCGCGAAGAGAAGGTCACCGTCGGTCCCGACCGAGATCGAGTCGGCGAGAAGTGCCCGCTGGAATCCGAACTGCCCGGTCTCGAGCTGCGCGATCCCGTTGGGAAGGGAGCGGACGTACGACATGTCGACGCTCCCTGCACTGGAGAAGTCCCCCGTGTCGGCGAAGTACGGGCCCTTTCGATACGCGACGGTCTCGACCAGCTCGGGGATGAGGAAGTTCAGGTCCACGTATCCCTGGCCGTGTCCGTGACTGCGGAGGTTCAGCGGCACGTTGTCGACATTGACGTTGAAGTCCGTGCCGTGGTCGAGATTGAAGCCGCGCAGGAAGAACTGGTTGCCTTTCCCCGAACCCGAGTGCTGCGTGACGATCACGCCAGGCGCAGTCTCCAGCAGCTCGCCCGGGCGAAGTAGCGGACGCCGCCGCAGCTGCTCAGGCCCCGTCACTCCCTCGCTCGCGGACGGTGCGAAGCCGAGCCGACTCGTGCCGCGCCCCTCGACGATGACGGCGTCGAGCACCGTGACGGGCTCGGGATCTTGGATCGTTGGGCCGACCTCATCCTGGGCGAGAGCGCCGACTGGACCGAATGCGATGGTCAGTGGGACGAAGGAAGCGACGAGCAGCATGGCAGAAGGGAAGGGACGCGAAAAGAGAGAGCCGATCGGAGGCAGAACGACCCCTACACGCTGCACGGGACGCGCGCGCGTGACGACGCGTTCCCGACGCTCGCACGAAACAGTTTCGAGGCCCTCGCAAAGCGAGGCACATCGACCGGTTCGCTGCGACATACGGACTCACAGCCCGCGCAGCAATCTCCGATTCTGCTGCCCAGGCCGTGAGCCCACCTCGCTGGCGCACCCGCTGACGCGGGCGCACTGCTCGCGTGGGCAACTCTGCCAACGCTCTCAGACATCAACGAAACCACTCCGTCCGGCTACGTACGTGAAGGAGCGACTTGACCAGCATCCGGTACGCGAGCGGATCGATGGGATAGTGGCGAACCGCGCGAAGTGCGGCGTGGCGCGCCTCATTCCAGCGCCCCTCCGCGCAGAGGTTGTAGGCGAAGTACATGCGGATGTACCGCTGACGCCTCGCGATGACGTCGCGGTGTTTCTCGACGAAGTCCGGCACGACGCGATGGAGCTTGTCGAGCACGGCGACCTGGCCTTGGTAGAGACGTCGGGCGTCCCCCGACACGCTCCCCGCTGTCCTGGCGTAGCTGCACAGCGGTCGATCGACGTAGCGAATCTCGTGCTGCATGGAGAGCCGCAGCCAGAGGTCGTAGTCCTCGACTCCGTAGAGGGCCGGGTCCTCGTCGAACTCGCCGTGCGTCTCGAAGAGCTCTCGCCGCAGCACGACGGTCAACGTGCTCACGCAGTTCGACTCCAGCAGAGTCTCGAAGTCCAGCACGCTCGGAATCTGCCTTCGGCGGTGGTTCTTGAGCCACGCCAGGCGGACGCCGTCCTGAACGACGTAGGCGTCCGAGCATGTCATCGCAGCCGTCGGGTGATCGACGAGCACTCGAACGGCCGACTCGAGGTGTCCAGGCTCGTAGCGATCGTCCGCATCGAGAAGCGCGATGAGGTCTCCGGTCGCAGCCCGGACTCCGACGTTCCGGGCTGCCGCGGGCCCAGAGTTCACGGGCGTCTCGAGAAGAGTGACTGCACCCGCTCGCGTCCACGCTGCAAGGGCCGCGCGCAGCGCGTCCGCGTCATCCGATCCGTCGTCGACCACGATGACCTCGTGCGGACGGACGCTCTGATCGAGCGCCGATCCGACGGCATTCGCGATCACCTGCGAGCAGTTGTACGCAGGGATGATCACGGACACCGAGGGCGTGTCCACGAACGGGGAAAGTCGTGAATCACCGACGCTCGCAGCGTCGGATGTTGGACGAATCGTCGCCAAGGCAGAGGGGGTTCGCGTCGGGGAACGCGCGATGCGGACGTCGCAAGATCGGCGAGGGTTCCAAGTTTTGCGACGCGCCTTCGAGGTTAGCGAAGCGGTAACGACGCGGAACGGGTCATCGATCGCACGGCCCAAGACCGTCCCACGATGAGCGCCCGACCGTCAGTCGCGAATCAAAGCGGCCCGGAGACAACAGCAGGGCGTGGGCAGCGCAAGGTGCAGCGATTGCAGCCCGCGCTCTGAGTTGGAGGTTGCAGGCATCCCTGATTCGTGCTGTAACCACGCCATGGCCCGTAGCACCATCGCCAACGGTCTGCGGATCCTCCGCGCCGAGGGTCTCGACGGCTTCGTGGATGCGCTGCGAGCACGGCGCAGCGGCGGCAACCGCGGCGAATGGACGCCCTACCTTCAGTGGCTCGCCTTCGCCGTTCCTGGGGGCCTCGCGCGGGGCAACGTCTGGTGCATGGACTACGCCATCCAGCGCCTGCCAACGGAGCATCCGATCATCGAGATCGGGTCGTCGTGCGGCCTGTCGGCGAACGCGATGACGTACATGAAGGAGCGCTACGGCGTCGGAAATGCGCTCTACACGTGCGATCCGTGGACCTTCGACGGCGGCCCCGAAGTCGGAGAGATGCTCGGTGACTCGCAGACCGTGCAGAGTGGCGCATATCGCGACTTCATGAAGGAGTCGTACGTTCGCAACACGCGCTTCTTCAGTGCGAACGATCTGCCGCACACCGTGGAGTGCACTTCGGACGCGTTCTTCGAGTCCTGGAGGGCGGGCGCGACGCGCACCGACGTGTTCGGGCGGTCCGCTGAACTCGGCGGGCCTGCGGCTTTCTGCTACATCGACGGCAACCACACGTACGAGGTGGCCAAGCGCGACTTCGAGAACTGCGACGAAGTGCTCGTCGACGGTGGCTTCCTTCTCTTCGACGACTCCGGCGACGACACGGACTGGGGATCGCGAGACGTCGCCCGGGAAGTCGCTCGATCAGGGCGCTACGAGCTCATTGCGAAGAACCCGAATTACTTCTTCCGTAAGAAGGCCCAGAGCTCGGGCGTGCGCGGCTGATGAGCGGCGCAGCGCGGAGGCAAGCGTCCACGGCGTCCAGCAGCACGTCGTCCCTTCGATAGCTCTCGAACGCGTTCGCCATCGCGCGGATCTGCTCCGACATCGTCGAATTGGTGAGAGCGCGCTCGATCGCGCGCTCCAGCTCGTCGGGCGTCGCCCGCGGCCCAGCGATCCGCATACCGAGGCCGTGACTCTCGATCCGCGCCGCGTTGCCGTCCTGATCGAAGCGGCGCCCTGGGACGACGACCTGGGGGACTCGCAGCTCCACGCACTCGTGCGCCGTGTGGATTCCACCGCCGTGGATCGAGCACGAAGCGCGCGCGAGCACGTCGAGCTGGGGAATCCACCGAAAGACGTGCGCGTTGCTCGGCGCCGCACCGCCGATCCCGGGCAGGTTGCGTTCGTGCTGCGCCCGATCGCCGAGGCCGACGACGAACGAGAGGTCGTGGCGACGGCGCGCAACGTGGAAGAGCGCATCGAGCCACTCCGCGCTGGCCCCCGCCATGGTCGACAGAGACGCGTGGACGAGGCGACGTCGAGCGGTCCGCGCGTCCTGCAGGACGCGCTCGACGGCCTGCGCTTCGCGGTCCGCTGACGCTCGCTCAACGCCGCGGTGCACCATCGGTCCGACGTACGTGAACTCTGGCGCAGGCCCGTGCGGAAAGTCCATCTCGCGCGCCGTCATCGACAGCAGCGGAACGTGCCGGTACGAGAAGAGCGCCTGCCAATCGGAGCGTCGCACGACGCCGCGCGGGACTCCCTCGCGCCGCATCTGCTCGCTCAGGACGCCGCGACGATCGGTTCCGAAGTAGCGCGTCCATGTGCGGAACGACCGCAGCCGCTGCCGCGCACGCGCTCGCGCCCAGGCCCATTCGATCCCGAGCTTCGTTCCGCGAAGGCCGCGCCCCGGGACGATCGAGCTGTCGAGCGGAGGAAGCCCACGGCGCCGATCGAAGCCGAAGAACGGGCTGATCAGCGCGACGCGAAACCCGAGGGCGAGGGCGGTCGTGATGTGCTCGTGAAGCTCCAGGTCGAGGAGCACGAGGTCCGGCCGCCGTTCTCCAAGGAGCGCCGCGAAGGACTCCATGCCGAGGCGCCCGACTCCCGCCGATCGACGCGCGCGCGCCGTTCGCAGCTCGGTGACCTTCCGCAGGGCGCGGCTGGAATCCCGCTCGACCTGTGGCGCCGGGGAGAGACGGACGCCGGGAATGCGAACGATCTCGATGCTCGACGGGACTTCGTGAGCTGCGACGTCACGCGGCGACGCCAGAGTCACGCGGTGTCCGCCGCCCTGAAGTCTCGTCACGAGCTCGAGACTGGCACGATGGATGCCCGTGAGTCCGGTGTTCGAGCACAGCACGTGCGCCATGACGAATCAGTCCGACAGGCGGTCGGACAGACGATCGAGCGCTGCCTGATCGAGACCTGCCAGCGGAAAGTCCGAGGGCGTACGGCCACCGGCACTCGCGTCAGCGCAGTGCTCGACGATCGCCTCGATCTCGCGCACGAAGTCGGCGGCAAGTGCCTCGATCGTCTCCGTGCGATGGTGGCTATGAGCGTACGCCCAGCGGATCTGGAGCTCACCGTCGTCGATCGCCGCGTTGACCTCGATCAAATACCCCCGCTCGCCCCGGTGGCTGCGAGCCTGGCCGACGGCGGATGTCGACGGGGGCAGGGACGCTCGGCCAAGGTAGTTGAAGAGCAGATCGCGCCGCGGCGCAGTGGAGAGACGGTCTTCGACGAGACCGAATCCGATCCCACCGAACGGCTGAGCCCGCAGAGACTCCTTGACCGACTTGATCGCCGTGCCGAGATCGTCGTCGGCGTGCGTTCCAATCGCGATCGGCGCAACGGCGGTGAGCCACCCGACGATGCGCGACGGCTCGAGCCCAACTCGCTCGCCCTCGCGCCCGTGGCGCTCGAGGTCGATGACGATCGACTCGAGTCCTGCCCACCGTCCAAGAACTCTGCCGAGCGCGGTGAGCAGCAGATCGAGCGCTCGCGCGGCGTACGCCGCAGGCGCTTCGCGAAGAAGAGCCTCCGTGGTCGCCGCGTCGACGGCGATGACGGAGAAGTCCTCGTCCGTGGTCGAGCTCGCTCGACGCTCGCGAGAGCCGTCGAGGGGAAGCTCGACGGCGCCCCGCAGTAGATCCGTCCAATAGGAGAGCTCTGCGTCCATCGCGTCGGAGCGGGCGAGGCTCTCGAGCCGTCGGGCCCAGCGCCCGAACGGTACGGCCGGCGGTAGGTCTGCGTCGAGCCCTCGCCCCAGGCGGTCGACGGCGCGCTCGATGTCCTCTGTGATCGTGCCGAGCGACACGGCGTCGACCACGAGGTGGTGTGCGATGACGAGGAGCTCGTCGGTCGTGCCGTCGACCGCGCGGATACGCATCGTTCGGACGAGCGGACCGTTCTCCAGGTCGAGGCTCCGATGAAGCTCGCTCGCGCGGCGCTCTCGCTCGCCGGCACGCTCCGACGCGGGGATCGCGGCGAGGTCGAGATCGACGGACGCAGCCGTCGGAACCCGCCCGCGCACCTGGCGCCAGCCGATCTCGCTGCGGACGAAGCTCGTCCGCAGCGCTTCGTGCGCCCCGAGAACGACGGAGAGTGCTCTTTCGAGCGTGGTCGCGCTGACTTCGCGCGGCACGGGGACGAGCGCCGTCAGGTTCCAGTGCGCGCGCTCCGGGAGATCGAGCGAGAAGAACCAGCGCTGGATGGCCGTGAGCGGAATCTCTCCCGAGTCATCGGAATCACCCGAGTCACGGTCGCGCACGTCGACGTCGGTGCGAACGACCGCGGCCGCCATTCCGGCGAGCGTAGAGTCGTCCGCGAAACGCGACGCGTCGACGCGCATCCCGGCCCGATGTGCGCGTGCGATCACGCGAATGCTGGAGAGCGAATCGCCTCCGAGTTCGAAGAAGTTCGAGGAGGGCTCGACGTGATCCACGCCCAGGACGTCCCGCCAGAGCTCGGCGAGCGTCGACTCGACCTCGTCGAGCGGGCGCCCAGCAGCCTCCGCAGGTCGGCCGCGCTCCGCGGACACCGGCGCCGGAAGCGCTCGGCGATCGACCTTGCCAGTCGACGTTCGCGGGAGCGCATCGATGAGGACGAAGACGCTCGGGACCATCGCAGGCGGCAGAACGGCCGCCATGCGCGACCTGAGCGACGGCACGCTCTCGCCGGTCAGCCCGTCGGCTCCGACCACGTACGCGACGAGCTCGGTCTGCCCTCCCTCCGCTCGAGCGCGCGCGACGACGGCCGCCTCGCGGACACCCTCGACGTCGAGCAGCCGCGCCTCGACCTCACCGAGCTCGACGCGGTGACCCCGGATCTTCACCTGGTCGTCGCCCCTGCCCAGGAACTCCAGCGCGCCGCCAGGGCGATAGCGCGCGAGATCGCCGGTTCGGAACGCCTTCTCCCCCGGACCTCCGAACGGAGAGAGTTCGACGAAGCGTTCGTCGCTCTCCAGAGGCCGCCCGAGATAGCCCCGCGCGACGCCGGCTCCGGCGATCGCAATCTCGCCTGGCACCCCGAACGGCACCGCTCTTCCGCGCTGGTCGACCAGGAAGGTCGACGCGCCGGCGACGGGACGCCCGATCGGAACGCGGCCTGAATCAACGTCGTCGCTCGCGACGTGCGCGGTCGCCCACACGGTCGCCTCCGTCGGGCCGTATTCGTTGACGATTCGGGAGTTCGGCGCCACTCGACGATGTCGATCGACGAGGGACCGCGGACAGGCCTCACCCGCCACGATCACGGTACGGAGGGACCGGAGCTGATCGGGCTCTGCGACGTCGAGGACGGCTTCCCACAGCGAAGGGAGCGCAAGCAGGTGCGTGATCTCATGTCTCGCGATCATCGCGGCGATCCCGTGAACGTCCCTCTCTGCTCCGACAGGTGCGAGGACGAGCGCGCCGCCGATCGAGAGCGGCCAGAAGATCCCGACCACCGAGCTATCGAAGTGGTACGGCGACAGAAGAAGGAAGCGCGTGCACGGCTCGCCGTAGAACGCCGGCCGTGCCGCCGTCGACGCCGCGAGGTTCGCGTGAGTGACTTCAACGCCCTTCGGTCGACCGGTCGATCCGGACGTGAAGAGGACGTAAGCCGTGTCGTCGGGCGCCGGAGGTTCGCCGGGGACCCGCGGACCGCCGCTCGCGGTCACGTCTTCGATGGACAGGACGTCCGGCGCCGCTTCGGGCAGCGTTGCTGCGAGTCGCTCGGTCGTCACCACGAGCCGGACCTTCGATTCGGCGACGAGCGATGCGATCCGCTCGGGCGGATCGTCCGGGCTCAGCGGCACGTAGGCCGCTCCTGCGCGCAGGACCCCGAAGATCGCGACGACCATCGAGGTGCCGCGCTCGGTGAGGAGCGCGACGCGCTCACCCTTCCGGCAGCCGCGTGCAACGACGGCGGACGCGAGACTCCGAACGCTCTGCTCGAGCTCCGCGTACGACACGGTCCGCTCATCGCCGACGAGCGCCGCCGCGTCCGGAGAGCGACCCGCGGCGCTCTCGAACGCGTCGATGATCGTCGGGGCGAAGGGCGGGGGCGACGGCCCGGCGGACAGCTCGCGGATCTCCGTAAGCTCGTCGGGCGCGAGAACGTCGACCGATCCGACCCTCCGCTCGGGGTCTCCCCCGAGGGCCTCGAGGACGTGAACGACGGACGCGCTGACGCGCTCGATCGCGCGACGGTCGAAGCGGTCGCTCTGGAACACCCAGGTCAGTGCGAGCTCGTCCCCAGGCAGCACGAGGAGAGCCAGAGGGAAGTGGCTCTGCTCCACGAAGCGCTGATCGACGACGGCGATCTCCGACGAGTCCTCGAGCTCCAGCGCGTGGTTCTCGAAGACCAAGATGGTCTCGAAGAGCGCCTCTCCGGCTGGAAGGTCGCTCTCTCTCTGGATACGAGCGAGAGACGCGAAGTCGAACTCGCTCGCCGCGAGCTGATCGCCGTGCAGTGTCCGGAGCCAGCTCGCCACGCTCGACGAACGGTCGATACGGACGCGAACGGGGATCGTGCTGATGAACATCCCCACCGTTCCTTCGACTCCCTCGAGGTCGGCCGGACGCCCCGACACGGTCGAGCCGAAGACGACGTCGTCGACTCCGGAGTAAGCTGCCAGGACGAGCGCCCAGGCGGCTCGGAGCATGACGTTGAGCGTGACGCGCCCTTCCCGCGCAGTCTCGACGAGAGCGCGCGTCGCGGCGCGCGAGAGCGACGCGTGGACTTCACTCGGTCCGGGTCCTGGCTCTGCGTCGCGCGGCGGTTCGAGGCCAAGCCCCGTCGGTGCGTCGAAACCTGCGAGCGTTCGACGCCAGTGCTCGTAGGCCCCCGCGTCGTCTCGTCGACCGAGCCACGCGATGTAGTCCTCGAACCGCCCCGCCGTGCCCCGCGGACTGGACGCGGCGAGCGCGTCCCGCAGGAAGAGCCGCATCGACCAGCCGTCGAAGAGCGCGTGGTGAAAGGTCCAGACCAGCCGATGGGAGCTCGGACCGCCGCGAATCAGCCGCACTCGCATGAGCGGGGCCTCGTCGAGACGCAGCCCAGCGCTTCGATCTGCCGCGAGGAGAGCGTCGAGTGCATCCCCTCGTTCGAAGGCCGCCTCGTCGTCGAGCACTTCGATGGGGACGTCGACCTTGCGAAGGACGACCTGCAGCGGATGCTCACGTCCCTCCCACGTGAAGACCGTGCGGGCCGCCGCGTGTCGCGCGAGCGCTGCATTCCACGCGCTCTGGAAGGCTGTGACGTCGAGCGCGCCGCGAAGGACGCACGTGAACTGCTGCAGATAGAGCCCGGGATCAGCCGACTGCAGGACGTGGAAGAGGATTCCCTCCTGGGTCGGCGTCAGGCGGTAGATCCGCTCGACCTTCGATTGGCGCGCACCCACGTCAGCCGTCGAACTCCCGCAGAATGTCGTCGAGCTCCCCGTCCGACAGGTCCGCCTCGGGAAAGTCGGCGGTCGATGGGCCCACACCGCGCTCTGCAGCACCCTCGAGCGATTCGACGATCCCGTCGAGGAGTGCGCCGACGGTCGATGGCGCGTGGCCCCCTGGCGAGTAGCGGATCTCGACGGTGAGCCCGCCGTCCTGGATCGAACCGAAGACCTCCAGCGCGTGCGTGCGCTCCTCGCCTTCGTCCCAGACGACGTCGAGACCGCGGGCGACCCGCATGCCGGTCGACGCGACGCCGGGGTCGACCGCGCGGCCGAGGTAGTTGAAGAGGATCTCGGACCTCGGGATCGGCGCAAGCGCGCGTTCGACCGCCGCGTCCGACGCGAGGTAGCGCAGGATCCCGTACGTACGACCCCCGTCCGGCACCCGTCGGAGCCGAAGACGCACGTCGTCGAGCGAGGCCTCGAAGGCCGGATCGGCGTGAAGCTGCACGGGAAAGATCGACGTGCACCAGCCCACAAGTCGCGATGCGTCCAGCGGCTCGGACGCGGGCGGAGCATCGCGTCCATGGCTCTCGACGTCGACCTGGAGGACGCGCGCCTCGCCGGCCCAACGGGCGATCTGCGACGCGAGCGCGGCGAGAACGAGCTCCTGCACGCTGGGGCCAGCGTACGGTCCCGCAGAGTCGATCAGCGCCTGCGTCACCTCGGCGGACAGGGTCCGTTGGACTCGCCGCTCCGTGCCGCGCAGCCCGAAACCGTCCGCGGTGCCGTCGTCGTGAGGAAGGCTCGGCACCGAGCGAGAGAAGCTCGACCAGTGCTCGAGCTCTGCTGCGGGCACGCGCCGCTCGGACGCGCGCTGCTCGCGAAGGGCCCAGGCAGACCAGTGCGCCGTCACCGGCGCGAGCTCGAACTCCGCGCCGCCCGCGATCGCGTCGTAGGCCCGCGCGAGGTCCTCGGCGAGGATCGTCCACGACACGGCGTCGACGGCGAGGTGGTGCGCGACGAGGACGAGGACGTCGCCCTCGCCCGGGACGCGAATGAGCGCAGCCCGTAGCAGCCTCCCGTCCGCCGGATCGAGCTCGCTTGCCAGCGCCGCTTCGAGCATCGAGATCGAATCGTCGAGGCTCCGCGCATCCGACGCGGTCGACCTCGAGAGCAGATCGCTCAGGAGTCGCTCTTCGTGGAGCACCTCCTGCGCGTCTTCGCCGATGGAGAGGCGGAGGGCATCGTGGTGACGAACGAGGGCACCGAGCGCCTGCTCGAGCGCGCCGGAGTCCATCGTCCGACCCATCGAGAACGCGATCGACTGCGCGTACCGCTTCTGCACCCGGTGCTCCGCCGCGACGAAGCGACGCTGAATCGGAGTCAGCGGGAACGATCCAGCCAGCGGCTCGGGTCGACTCGGCGCCGACCGCGCGGACACTCTGCCCGCGACGGCGGCGAGGCCGGCGACCGTCGGATGGGCGAAGACGTCGCGCGGACGCAGCGCCCACCCGCGTGAGCGGGCGCGCGCGACGATCTGGATCGCGAGGATCGAGTCACCGCCGAGCGCCAGGAACTCGTCGTCGACGCCGACCTCCTGGAGACCGAGCACGTCGCGCCAGATCGCGGCGATCTCGCGCTCCGCGTCGGTCCGCGGCTCGACGCGGTCCGGCGAGTCCAGGTCGACGTCCGAGGCTCGGACGAACTCGGCGAGGCGCGTCCGGTCGACCTTGCCCTGGGCCGTCAGCGGGACGCGCTCGATCGCGTGGAACGCAGAGGGGACCATCGCTCGAGGCAGCTCCTCTTCGACGAATCGCGCGAGCTCGGCGTGCGTCGGCACCTCGCCGCTCGGGACGAAGTACGCGGTCAGCGACGTCTCCTCGCCGAGCTCACCGGCGTCTTCCAGTCGAAACCCGACCTCGCGCAGGATCTCGTGCGTCCTCCCCTCGTCGATCTCGTCGTCGAGTTCGTCGAGGCACTCCTCGCGCGTCTTGTGGCCGAGCCGTACGTCCCAGCTGTACGGAAGCGCGTAGTTGTGAAAGCCGCGGGTCTCCTTGTGGACGAAGATCCCGGCGTCGTTGATGAGGCAGTTGGTCGACCGCCCGGTGTCCTGGGGGCGGACCCAGGCAGCTCGCTCCCGGATGAAGCGCAGGACGTCGGAGAGCGGCGTGTCGCAGTAGCGATAGAAGTCGACGAATCGCACTTCGTCGAACACCGCGTCGTCCGTGAAGAGGCTCACGTCGAGGTGACGCGCAACTGCGTCGTCGACCCGGTGGTAGGCCTTTCGCGCCTCGATCACCTGCCGATCGATCTCGCTGGGGTCGAAGATCCCAGCTCGGAAGAACCGTGCGAGGCGCGTCTCGAAGATCTGACCGCGCGACAGCCCGGTGACGATGTGCGAGATCCCTCGCTCTTTGGCCAGCGTGGTCGCCAGCGTGTAGATCGTCTTGAAGCAGCCCTGGCACACGTTGCTGAACCGCCGAAGGCTGTCGGCGAAGATGGCGTTCATCGACGTCGTCTCGCCGAAGACGAGCTCGAGCCCGAGGTCGTCCACGACGCGCCGGATGTTCGCCTTGGCGCTGTCCGAGATGAAGCCGTTGTCGAGGCTGAAGACGAGCGGCCGAAGGCCCATCTCGGCGAGCTGGTAGAGCGCGTAGGTGCTGTCCTTCCCACCGCTGAGAAGCATCATGCAGTCCGACGGCTCACCGCTCGGAAGACCCGCCTCGCGAAAGATCTCCGCCAGGTCATCGCGAGCTCCGAAGTACGCCTCCGCGTGGTCCCGATAGCCGTCGAAATCCCGGCATACGCCGCACACGCCGTCCTCCCCCATCCGCGCATCCGGGTGGTTCGACGCGAGCCCGCACCGAACGCAGTAGCGCACGCCCGACCAGCGCTGCCGACGCTCTTCCGGCGTCGTCCGCGCTCCTCGTCGCACGGCGTCGACGTGGACGTCTTCGATCGCAGGATGACGCTCGAGAGCAGCCTCGACCTCGGAGAGCTCGATCCTGACTCCGCGCACCTTGACCTGCGTGTCGATCCGCCCGAGGTACACGATCTCGTCGGTCGCAGGATCGAGCCGCGCGAGATCACCGCTGCGGTACAGCCGGTCGCCGGCGACGAACGGACTGGCCACGAATCGAGCCTCGGAGAGCTCCTCGTCAGCGAGGTAGCCCCGGGCGACGCCGGCGCCTCCGATCCAGACCTCACCCGGAATGCCAGCGGGGACCGGACGCATCCGATCGTCGAGCAGGTAGATGCGGGCGTTCGCGATCGGACTTCCGATCGCGACGCTCGCACCGCGGTCCCGCTCCTCGTCGAAGCGATGAACGATGCAGCCGACCGTCGCCTCGGTCGGCCCGTACTCGTTGTAGATCGCGACTCGTCGACCCAGGCGATCCTGGACGTGCTGCGCGAGATTCCGCTTGAGATCCTCTCCTCCAACGATGAGCACCTTCAATCGTGACGATCGGAGCGCGTCGCCGCGCAGCAGCATGGCGACGTGAGCGGGCGTCAGCTTGACGAGATCGACGTCGTCATCGTCGAAGACGTCGAGCACGGCCAGGTCGTGCTGTCCCTCGCTCGGCGGGTAGACGACGACGGTCCCGCCGGTCACCAGAGGGAGGAAGACCGACGTGACGGTCAGGTCCACCGAGATCGGGGAGACGAGCGCAGCGTCGCACGGCTCACCGCGAACGTAGTGATCGGACGCCCAGAAGACGTAGTTCGCGAGAGCTGCGTGCGTGACTTCGACGCCCTTCGGTCGACCCGTGGAGCCGGACGTGTAGAGGACGTAGGCGACGTCGGTCGGCTTCGGCGCTCGTCCCGCGACTCGGTCGATCGAGCCGTTCTCGCGGGGCGGCTCCGAGTCGAGCGTCACCACGGGCAGGCCCGACGACGCGAGCGCTCCGCGCGCGTGCCTTTGAAGAGTGACCGCCGCCGCCGGACGCGCGTCATCGAGAATCGTCCGCAGCCGACGCTCGGGGAGGCTCGGCTCCATCGGCAGATACGCAGCGCCCGCCTTGAGCGCACCGAGCGCCGCGACGGCGAATGCGTCCGATCGATCGAGCACGATGACCGCGAGGTCGCCTCTCGCGACGCCGGCATCGACGAGGCGACGGGCGAGACGCTCCGACCGTGCGTCGAGCTCCGCGTAGGTCGTGACGCGATCCCCCTCGCGCAGCGCGGGCTGGAGCGGAGTTCGTCGGCACTGATCCTCGAACGCCTCGAGCACGGTTTCGTACGGCCACGATCGCTCGCTCCATTCGAATCCCTCGACGCCGCGATCGCGCTCGGCCTCCGAGCGAAGATCGACATCGCAGATCCGCGCGTCGGGATTCGCTAGAAGCGCGTCGAACAAGGCGGTGAAGCACCGCACGGTCGACGCCCGCTCCGGCGCGCCGAACGCGTCGCACGAAAGGTCGAAGTCGAGCGCGAGTTCACCCCGGCCCGCGAAGTCGTGGACCTGCAGACGAATCGCGTGCGCAGGATCGCCGTAGCCCGGGTGGATCCAGCGCGCAGAGCCAGATCGCCCCGCAAAGCTCGCGAAGCGCGACGGAATGTAGTTCAGAAGGACGTCGACGCTCCGGGCGCTGCTCACGCCGCACGCCCCCGGTAGACCGTGGACCAGGAGCTCGCGATACGCCTTCGCGAGGCGCTCGAGGAGCGTCCGAAAGGTATCGTCGCGGTCGATCGCGACACGAAGGGGGAAGACCTCGACGAAGAGTCCGATGGTCCGACGAGCGTCCGGCGTCGAGCGGCTGTGCACCGGAGCGAGGAACGCCACCTCGTCACGCTCTCCGCCGACGCGGTGGAGAAGCGCGCAAAGGACCGTCGCGAGGACCTGGAAGCGCGAGATGTCGTCGTTGAGTCCGCGAATTCCCGGACGCCGCACGAGCTCTTCGAAACGAGCCGTTCGCTCGGCGCCGATCGCAAGCTCCGTGCGCTCCGTCCTGCCCGTCGAGCGCGAAGGCGTCTGGCCGAAGAACGCGGTCGGCGGGCTCGGATCACCCTGTTGGCGCCAGTGCTGAGCGGCCCGCTCGAACGCCGGCCTCGAGCGAAGGAGCGCCTCGGCCTCGACGAAGCTCGCATGCTGGGGGAGTTCGTCGACCTTCGGTTCCTCTCCGCGCTCGAGACGCTCGTAGAAGCCGGCGAGCCGTTCGAATGCGACGGCGGTCGACCACGCGTCGGTGACGAGGTGGTGCTGGTTGAAGAACCAGACCCACCGCTCGGGCTCGATCCGGAGCAGAGCGGCGTCGTACGCGCGCCTCTCCAGATCGAGCACGCGGGCGGAACGCTCGCTCATCCACCTCGCGAGCCACGGTTCCGACGACGCGGCAGCGCTCGCATCGACGAGCTCGAGCTCCCCCACGACGGCGCGCTGGACCCGAAGGAGCGCTCGGCCGTCCTCCGACCGGAACGTGGACCGAAGGGCGTCGCTGCTCAGGACGAGGCACTCGAAGGCGCGCAGGAAGAGGTCCGGATCGAGGCGACCCTCGATCTCGAAGGCCAGCGACATGTTGTACAGCGGTCGCTCCGGACTGAGCTGCTGGCCCATCCAGATCAGCTGCTGGCTGTGCGACAACGCGCGCACGGACGGGGGATCGCTGGCAGACTCGGGCATTCGCGGGGGAGGCGCGGCGAGGGAACGTTAGTGGACTCGCTTGCCCAGCGCGCGGTTCCCGCTCGTTCCGCGAGATTCTTGTCGTCGGGCTTACGCGTGTCTCGACCCCGCTCGCGGCCTAGGCGGGGATCCGCCGGACGCGGCCCGAAGAGAGAATCGAGAGTCGTGCGGATCCAGGTTCGAGGGAGCACCGTCCCAGCGCGACGCACGCTGCAACGCGCTGCCGTCCAGCTGCCATACTTCGGGCCGATGAAGAACGTCCAGGACCTCTACCCGCTGACGCCGATGCAGCGCGTCATGCTGCTGCATGCGGCCGCCGGTCGGGGTCCGGACGCTCTGCACACGCAGTTCTGCTACGAGGTTCGCGGGGACATCGACGAGCGCGCCTTCCGCTCTGCGTGGCAGGATGTAGCGGAGCGGCACGACGCTCTGCGGACGGCGTTCCTGTGGGAGGACGTGGACGACCCGCTCCAGGTCGTGCGCCGACGGGTCGAGGTGCCGGTCGACGTCCTCGACTGGACTCCCCGAGACGTGGATGCCTCGTCGAGCGCGTTCGAGGCGCTCCGCGTCGAGGACGAGACGAACCGCTTCGACATCGAGCGGGCTCCGCTCATGCGCGTCACGCTCGCTCGCGTCTCGAACGACAGGGCGCTCCTGCTCTGGAGCAGCCACCACCTGGTCCTCGATCGCTGGTGCAGCGCAGTCGTCCTGGAGGACTTCGCGCGCGCTTACGATTCCCGCTGCGGTCGTCCCCGTCCGTCGGTTGGCGCACCGCGCGGGCAGTTTCGCGACTACGTCGGGTGGGTCCTGTCCCGAGATCGCGACCGCGCATCGGACTACTGGCGCGATGAGCTGCACGGGATCGATGGCGCGGGCCGGACGGTCCTCTCGCCGTCCGGCGGCCGGGCCGATCGCGGATCTGCGATCGCCAGCGTCGACCTTTCGAGCGACCTCTCGTCGAGCGTGCGAGCGGCGGCGCGAGACGCGCGCGTGACGCCCAGCGTGATCCTCCAGGCCGCGTGGGCGCTGGTCATGAACCGCCGCACGCGGCGGCAGGACGTCGCCTTCGGGATGACCGTGTCGGGCCGGCCACCCGAGCTGAGCGGCGTCGATTCGATCGTCGGCTCGTTCGTGACGAACGTCCCGATGCGCGTGCGGATTCCGGCGAGCGGGACCGTCGGCGCGTGGCTCGAGGAGGTGCACAAGAGTCAGCGAAGAAGGTCGCCGCACGAGTTCCTCTCGGCGGCCGAGATCCACGCAGCGAGCGGGCTCGACGATGCCGAGTCCCTCTTCGACTCCCTTCTCGTCTGGCTCGCGCCGATGGCGTGGGAACCGCCGACCGGACTGAGGCTCAGCCCCCTTCCCGGCCACGTGACGACCGCGTGGCCCGTGACCGTCTCGGTGACCGAACGAAGCGACGGCATCTCGATCGCAGTCGAGAGTGCCGACGGCTCCGAATCGGCGCATGAGCTGCTCGACGACCTCCAGGGTGCGCTCGTCGCGATCGCGACGCATCGCAGCGAAGACATGGGCGAGATCGACGGGCTCGCCCTCGATCCGAGCGATCGCTCGACGGTGAACGGGACTCGCTCGCGAACGGCGCGCGTCGGAGCGACGTGCGCCTCTTCCGGAAGGGGACGCGAGGGCGAAGAGCTCGAGATGATCGAGAACATCGTGATGGCCGAGTGCCGTTCGGTGCTCGGGCTCGACCGCGTTCAGTCGTCGGACGGATTCTTCGAGATGGGCGGCAACTCGCTCAGCGCCGCGCGCATGCACGCGCGTCTCGAACGGGCGCTGGGAAGGTCGATTCCGATCCTCTCCCTCTTCCGCGAGCCGACGCTGGGAGACATGGCGCGCTCGCTCGCGGGGCGCGAGCTTCCCGTCACGAACGAGATGGCTCGGTCGATCCAGCCGCGAGGGTCGCGGACTCCGCTCATCTGCCTGTCGTCGCCCGAAGTGAACTCGATCGGCTACGCGCTGCTCTCCAAGCACCTGAGCGACGACCAGCCCGTCTACCTCGTCCAGTCCCCGCCGATCTCGGACGAGGTCGTGCGCATGGCGATCACCCAGATCCCGGAGTTCGGAGCGCGCTACGCGGAAGCCGTGCGGGAGATCCAGCCCGAGGGCCCGTACCGGCTCCTCGGAATGTGCGACGGCGCGCTCGTCGGGATCGAAGTCGCGAAGCTGCTCGAGGAGCGTGGAGACGAGGTCGAGTTCTTCGGCGTGCTGAACTCCCACAGCCTGAACACGCTCTCGTGGAGGAACCGCCTGCACCGGGTCGAGTTCCGCCTCGGCTACTACCGCCGCCGCCTTGGGGCGCTCCGACGACTCGGCCCCAGGGGCGGCACCGAGGAGTTCACTCGGTGGGCGCGGGCACGCTGGTCACGGCGACGGAGGCCGGTCGCGAACTCAGGGGATTCAGCGCCGCCCGGTGGCAATGCGCCGCAGCAGCTCTCCGGCTACACGCGCGAGTCGATTCACCGTGAATGGCAGGAGCTCGACTGGCCCGACCGCCACCTCCCGGAGCGGAAGTTCTCCGGAAAGGTGACCGTCTTCCGAATCCGACGCCAGCCGTACTTCCGCGTCCGAGATGAGGACCTGGGCTGGAGCCGTCACGCCGACCGGGTCGAGGTGGTTCACCTGGAGACGGACGCTCAGCTCAGCGGTCTTCGCGACCGCCGCGAGTGGCGGGAGTCGCACCTCGACATCCTTCGCGAGCCCGACGTCCGTCGGACGGCGGCCGCGCTGCAGCGCTCGCTCGATCGCCTCGAGAGCACCGTTTCCGTATGAACGTGCGCGAGGTGATTCGCTATCGGGAGCTTCTGTTCTTCCTCGTCTGGCGGGACGTCAAGATCCGCTACAAGCAGACGATCCTCGGGGCAGCTTGGGCGGTGCTCCAGCCGCTCCTGACGATGATCGTCTTCACCGTCTTCTTCGGGCGGCTGACGAAGGTGCCCTCGGACGGTATCCCCTATCCCGTCTTCTCCTACGCGGCGCTCCTGCCGTGGACGTTCTTCGCCGCCGCGATCACCAACGCGGGCAACAGCCTCATCGCGAACACGGACCTCCTGACGAAGGTCTACTTCCCGCGAGAGATCCTCCCGATCTCGACGGTCCTCGCGGGACTGGTCGACCTCGGGATCGCGTCGCTTCTGCTCTTCGCGCTCCTGCCGATCTACGGCATCACTCCCGACTGGGGCATCGTCATGCTGCCCGTTGCGATCGCGCTGCTCGTCGTCCTCGCGGTCGGCCTCGGCATGTTCCTCGAAGCGATCAACGTGTCCTATCGCGACGTCAAGTACGCGCTGCCGTTCACCGTCCAGCTGCTGCTCTTCATCACGCCCGTCATCTACCCCACGACGGTCGTTCCGGAGCGGTTCCGATCGCTCATGTTCCTGAACCCGCTCAGCGGGATCATCGAGACCTGCCGCTCGGCGCTCCTTCCCGATCGCCCGATCCAGTGGGGCCAGCTGGGTGTGTCAGCGCTCGTCACGGCGGTCGTCTTCGTACTCGGAGCGCGCTACTTCCATGCAACCGAGCGCCGGTTCGCGGACATCATCTGAGATGGGAGCGCCTGCGATCCATCTCGACGGCGTGTCGAAGCGCTACCGCATCGGCGCGACGCGAAAGCAGCGCATGCTGCGAGAGGCGCTCGTCGACGCGGTGCGTCGGCCCTTCCGCCCGCCCTCGGACGAAGAGCTGATCTGGGCGCTGCGCGACGTTTCGCTCGAAGTGGGCAGCGACGAAGTCGTTGGCGTCATCGGGCGCAACGGATCGGGGAAGACCACGCTCCTGAAGCTCCTCGCCAGAATCACCGATCCGACCGAGGGATCGGTCGACGTGCGGGGCCGGGTCGCGTCCCTCGTCGAAGTCGGGACGGGCTTCCACAACGAGCTCACGGGCCGTGAGAACGTCTTCCTGAACGGCTCGATCATGGGCCTGAAGCGAAGCCAGATCGCCGAGAGCTTCGACGCGATCGTCGACTACTCCGGCGTGGGCCCGTTCATCGACACTCCGATCAAGCGCTACTCGACGGGGATGCGGCTCCGCCTCGGGTTTGCGGTTGCTGCGCATCTCTTCCCCGATGTCCTGCTCGTCGACGAGGTCCTCGCCGTCGGTGATGCAGAGTTCCAGCAGAAGTGCCTCGACACCCTCCACGACGTCGGACGCGGCGGCCGAACGGTGATGTTCGTGTCGCACAACCTGGAGGCGATCGAGAGCATCTGTCCCCGGACGATCTGGATCGACCGTGGGACCGTCCGAAAGGACGGTCCGAGCAAAGAGGTGATCGCGTCGTACATGCGCGACGCGAAGACGGCGAGCGGATCCACGGTGGAGTTCGGCGCCGACGCACACCGCACGGGCGGACGCGAGGCCCGCTTCACCCGCCTCGAGCTGCTCGATGAGAACGACCGGCCGATCGATCGGCTGCGCAGCGGCGACGCGCTCAAGATCCGACTCCATCTCGAGGCGGACCGGATGGTCCGCATGCCGTACTTCGGGGTCATCGTTTCGACCGAGTTCGGGGCGATCGTCTCGCACCCCAACTCGTGGACGGACGGCTTCGAGGTCGAGAGCGTAGGACCTGGTGAAGCGTCGTTCGACCTGACGTTCGAGAGGCTCACGCTCATGCCGGGCACGTACCCCATCACCCTGTGGATGAACCGCCACGGCGACCCGCAGCCGATCGACCACCTCGACCACTGCGCCGTGCTCGAGGTCCACCCCCCAGAGCGCGACGTCCTGGACCGCATCCTGCAGCGCCGCACCGGCGCCGTGTTCTTCGAAACGCGCTGGGCTCTCGCGCGCTAGCCGCATCCCCTGTCTCTCCCCCCCCACCCCGCCCCATGCTGCCTCTCCATTCCGCCGCGCGCGCCCTCGCCCGGGTCGTCGCGGTCCTCCTCCTCGCGCACGGCGCATTCGCAAGCGTCGCGGCCGTCCACGCGTTCAACCAGAGCTACATCTACCTTCGGATCGACGAGGAGCAGATCGAGGGAAGGCTCGAGATCAACCTGAGCGATCTGAATCGTGCGATTGGGACGGACTTCCGGACCGATCTCACCGCGACCGAGGCCGACGTCGCGGCCCGGATCGATGCGATCGAGGAGTACCTCTACGACAACGTCGGCTTCGCGATCGACGGCAAGCCCGTCGAACTCGAGCGCAAGGGCCACGGGATGTACGAGAGCGCGGGCTCGCAGTATGTGTCGTGTCGCTTCGAGATGCTCGGGATCGACGAGATCCCGAAGGAGATCGAGGTGACGCACCGCCTCGTGTTCGACGTCGATCGGGAGCACCGCGGCTTCCTGGTGATCGAGCACTTCTTCGAGCAGGGGACGTTCATGAACGAGGGAATGATCTCGCTGACGTTCTCACCGAACGAAACGACCCAGGTCTTGGACCTCGAAGATCGTTCGATCTGGAAGGGCCTGGCCGGTCTCACGAAGCTCGGCGTTCACCACATCCTGATCGGGATCGACCACATCCTCTTCTTGCTCGTCCTGCTCCTGCCGTCGGTGCTACGACGAGAAGGCCGCAAGTGGGAGCCGCGGATGAGATTTCGGAGCGCCCTCTGGCAGCTCCTCAAGATTGTCACGATCTTCACGGTGGCTCACTCGATCACGCTGAGCCTCGCCTCTCTTGGAATCCTCCGCCTTCCGTCGCGACTCGTCGAGTCGGTCATCGCGCTGTCGATCGCGGTCGCTGCGATCGACATCATCGTGCCGGTCTTCCGCGGGAAGATCCTCGCCATCGTGGCCGTGTTCGGCCTGTTCCACGGCTTCGGCTTCGCAAACGTCCTCGGCGAGATGGGAATCTCGGGCGTCGACATGGCGTACTCCCTGCTCGGCTTCAACGTCGGAGTCGAGCTCGGCCAGGTGCTGATCGTGCTGATCGTCTTCCCCCACCTGTTCATGATGCGACTCTCCAAGCTGTATCGAGAGGCGTACATCCAGCTCGGAGCCGCTGCGGCGATCTTCGTCTCGCTCTACTGGTTCACCGAGCGCGCGTTCGACGTCGACCTGACGCTCGGGGAGTACCTGGGACCGGTCCTGGACCTCTTTTGACGCCGACTGCGCATCATCAGCGCGGAGCAGACCATTGGCTCCGCGGCCGCTCATACCGACGGAACCGTCTCGTGGACACTGATCTCGACGCTGCCGAGCGGCGCGCGAACGGAGACGGCGAGGCTGTGCTGCTCGGAGGCCCAGGCGTGGTGAAAGGTCCAGCTGCTCGGGTCGTCGACGATCCGCGGCCCGAAGCGAATGGCGATCGGCCCCGAGTCGTCGAGCCGAAAGGCGAACTGGTCGAGCGGCAGCGCGAGCCCGAGGCCGCGCGCCTTGATGTACGACTCCTTGAGAGCCCAGTAGACGAAGAAGCGCGCTCTCTGCTCATGCGGCGGGAGACTCCGAAGCGCGTGAACCTCGTCCGGCGAGAAGAAGCGGTCGGCGAGCTCGACGGTCTCACCCGGCCGATCGCTCGCCTCGACGTCGACGCCGATGTCCCGGTCGAGCGTCACTGCGCACGCAACTCTCCCGAACGTGTGCGAGACGTTGAACCGCAGCGGGCATCCGAGGGCCGGATCGACGTCTGGCTTGCCGTGTGTGCCGCGAACGAACTTCCATCGCTCGGGCCGGCGGTCGCCGTATCGCGACAGAACATCTCGCACGAGCGCTCGCGTCACCAGCGCGGTATGCCGATCGCGGGCGAACCTCAGGCGGCCGATGCGCTCACGCTCATCGTCCGAGAGGACGCGCTCGTACGACGCGAGGAGGCCCGCGTCCGCGATGTCGTCGGGGCGCGCGAGCCAGACCTCGACGGCTCGGGGACCGATCTGACCGCCTGCAGACTCCTCCACAGCGCGAGAATAGCCCGAGCCGTCCACCGATTCCCCTCCGACCAGCGACCGTGAACTTCTCCTGGACCTCCGAGCAGCAGTCGCGCTTCGACGCCGCGCTCTCGTTCGCAAAGACCGAGCTCGACCGTGACATGGTCGACGCAGATCAGACGGGCGAGTTCGCCTTCGACCTCTGGCGGAGGTGCGCGGACTTCGGTGTCCTGCGCTGGCCTGTGCCCGAAGAGCGCGGCGGCGCCGGCCTCTCCGTGACGACCGTTTCGTACCTCATGGAGGCCCTCGGTCAGGGGTGTCGCGACAACGGACTGACGTTCGCACTCGGCGCCCAGATGTGGGGCGTTCAGACGGCGCTCCTCCATTTCGGCACGGAGCGGCAGCTCGACCGCTACCTCGGGGGCTCGCTGCGGGGCGAGCGCATCGCGGCCTACGCCATGACCGAAGAGGGCAGCGGCTCGGACGCCTTCGGGATCTCGAGCACGGCGGTGCGCGACGGGAGCGACTACGTGCTCAACGGTGAGAAGGTGCTGATCACGTTCGGGCCGATCGCCGACTACGCGATCGTCTTCGCGAAGACGGACCCGAGCGCCGGCCGCTGGGGTCTCTCCGCATTCCTGGTCGACGCTGACACCAGCGGATACACCGCCCATCCAACAGAGGCGAAGATGGGGCTTCGCACGGTTCCCTTCGGCGCGATCAGTCTCTCCGACGTTCGCGTGCCGAGCGAGGCTCTCCTCGGCAAGGAGGGCGCGGGGGCGAGCATCTTCAGCTTCTCCCAGGGATGGGAGCGGAGTCTCGTCCTCGCGCCGCAGCTCGGAGCGCTCGAGCGCCTTCTCGACGAGTCGCTCACGTTCGCTCGAACGCGCGAGCGGGCGGGCCGACCGATCGGAAAGCACCAGGCGGTCTCGCACCGCATCGCCGAGATGAAGCTGAGCCTGGAGACGGCGAGGCTGCTGCTCTACAAGACCGCGTGGCTCCAGGAGAACGGCCGACCGAACCTGATGGAGGCTGCGCTGACCAAGATCTTCCTGAGCGAGCGCTTCGTCGAGGCATCCCTCGACGCAGTCGCGATCCACGGCGGCGACGGATACCGCACGGAGACCGAGATCGAGCGCAACGTCCGCGACGCGATTGGCGCGACGATCTACGGCGGCACGACCGACGTGCAGCGCAACATCGTCGCCGGACTGCTCGGCCTCTGAGGTCGAATCAGCGCATCGCATGGACGGCTTCCTGATCCACTCACCGATCGCGCGCTTCGCGCGAGAGGCTCCCGAGCGGCACGCGTTCCGCTTCGCAGGAGAGTGTCTCACCTACCGAGACCTCGAGATGCGCAGCAACCAGCTTGCCCACGCGCTGCTCGAGCGCGGCCTCACGCGGCGAGCGCGCGTCGGGATCTACATGCGCAAGGGGCTGGACCTCGGCGTCGCGATCTACGGGATTCTCAAGGCCGGCGGCGCATTCGTTCCGCTCGATCCGTTCGTTCCTAAAGCGCGTCTGGCCTTCATGCTCGCGGACTGCGGGATCGAGCACGTCGTCAGCACGGACGACATGCTCGACCCCCTCTCCGAGCTCGAGGTTTCGCACCGTCTCTGCGTGCTCGGCCCGGAGGGCGAGCATCCGTTCCAGGCGGTACGCCGCGGCGACATCGACGCGCAGCCGACGTCACCGCCCGACGTCTGGATCACCGACCAAGATCTCGCGTACCTGATGTACACGTCGGGGTCGACGGGAGAGCCGAAGGGGATGATGCACACGCATCGCAGCAGCCTCGCGTACGCACGCTGGGGCGCCCAGCACGTCGATCTCGAGCCCGACGACCGCGTCGCGAGTCACGCGCCGCTTCACTTCGATCTCTCCATCTTCGACTTCTTCTCGACGTCGCAGGTCGGTGGAACCGTCGTCCTCGTACCCGAGCCCGTCACGAAGTTCCCTGCGAGCTGGACACAGACGATCGAGGATGAGCGGATCAGCGTCGTGTTCACGGTCCCGTTCACGCTGATCGAGATGCTGGAGCGAGGGGCGATGGACGCGCGCGATCTGAGCTCGCTCCGCTGGATCCTCTTCGGAGGCGAGCCGTTTCCGCCGAAGCACCTCAGAGCTCTGATGAACGCGCTACCCGGGGCGCGCTTCACGAACGTCTACGGCCCCGCGGAGGCCCCGTCGTGCACGTGCTTCGACGTCCCTGGGCCGCCCGAGGACTTGGCGGCACCGATCCCGATCGGCACGGTGTCGTCGAACTCGGACGACCTCGTCCTCGATGAAGAAGGCGCGGAGTGCGAGCCTGGTCATCCCGGCGAGCTGTGCATCCGGAGCACGACTCTGACCTCTGGCTACTGGAACCGTCCCGATCTCAACGAGCGCGTGTTCCTGAAGCGACCGGGGCTCGGTCCGTTCCCCGAGGTCTACTTCCGCACGGGCGATCTCGTCGTCCGCCGCGACGACGGACTGCTGGAGTTCCTCGGGCGCAGCGACCGAATGTCGTAATCCTGGTTCGCTTTGATGCCGCTTTTGACGAAGGTTTGGCTGTCTTTATCGTTTTGGAAACGCACATGGAGCTTGCCGTTGACGATATAGCTGGTG
>JBCCSK010000018.1:0-29832 GCA_039200205.1 Planctomycetota bacterium | reverse complement strand
CGACGACCACGAGCAGACGTTCCGGACGCTCGACTGGCTGTACGAGAACTCGGACTGGTACGTCGGTGACACCACGGGCCTGGAGGCCTACGGGGCGTTCAACGAATCCGAGTGGGGAAAGCGCTGGCTCCAGAAGATGGAAGAGGCAGGCGAGCTGGACGACTGACCGTAGACGGGCCGCGGGCTACGTCCGAGGCTTGGACACCAGGGGCGCGGCCCGAACGAAGCGATCCGCGGCAGCCTCCTCGAGCATCCAGCGCCCCATCGCCGCGTAGGACACGGGCTGCATCGAGACGCGTCCTTCGCCGCGGTCGAGGGCCGCTGCCGGAGGGGCGTCGGCCCCGCTCGCGTTCGTCGAAGCGCGGACCAGCGTCCAGCGTAGGCCGCTCCAGGCGCCCCGCCCGAGGGCGACCGGCATGGCCTGAAGCTCCTTCGCGCCGCGGCCGACGGTGCCCGGGAACCAGGTGAAGACGCGCGTCCAGAGCGACGGCCGATCTCCAGGGGCTGACGCGATGAGCGTGTTCACGACCACGATGCGATCGACGTTCGCACGTCGCATGGCGCTCTCGATCGACTCGAGGTTCTCGGAGAGCAGCGCGGATCGGTCGCGACTGGTCGCCGTGACTCCCGTCGCGGTCAGCACGGCGTCGACGCCATGGAATGCAGCGGCAAGTCCGTCGACGTCGGCGAGGTCCTCGATCACGACCACGCGCGATCCGTCGGGAACGTCGACGATCCGCTCCGGACGGGACCGGACGACCGCGGTGAACCGGATCCCCTCGTCGCGGCAGACCTGCAGGATCCCTTGTCCGAGCCCGCCTGCGGCTCCGATCACGCACACGTGTTTCGGGAAGGTCATCGCCGGTGTCTCGTCGCTCATCGTCATCTGCCCGGGCCACAGTGTCAGGCACGAGCGCTTGCAGAGTTGAGCAGCCATTGAAGCCGATAGCGCGCGGCGCGACTCGGACGTGAGGGAATCGCGCGGGTCTTCTAAGCTGGGAGGAACCCACGTCCCGCGGAGATTCGATGAGCTGGTTCGGAAGCGATGAAGTCCTGGTCGACGAGAGGCCGCGCGAGGCGGTCGCCGACGGCGTGATGCTCGAGCGGCGGAGCCTGCTTCGCCTTTCGGCAGCGACGGTCGCGGCGGGTCTCGCCGCCTCCTGCGCGGCGCCCGCATCACGGCGTGTGGAGACGGCCGAGATCGACGCGCTCCCGACCCCGCTCCCGCCCGCGGAGGCCAATGGCTCCCTGGACATCGCCGAATTCATCGCGGAGATGCACCCGCGCGCCCAGCGCTTCGTCGCCTCCGGCGGCGAGCGTGAGGAGGCCTACCTGATGGCGGTGGGCGAGCTGATGACGCGCCTGGAGACGCCCACCCCCGAACAGGTGCGCTCGTCGATGACCGCGTTCGCCGAGCAGCAGCCGGCCGACAGCGCGCGCGAGATCTGGGTCGTGATGTTCCGGCTGGAGCCGGGCAAGGGCTTCTCGCACCACGACCACCGCGACTACAACGGGATGATCCTCGGCGTCGAGGGCTCCGCCCACGTCACGAACTACGACATCCTCGGCCCCAGCCTCGTTCCCCCGCCGGGCGAGACGTTCCAGATCCGGCAGACCCGCGACGACATCATCCTCCCCGGTCGGTTCTCCAGCCTCGGGACGACGCTAGAGAACGTCCACGAGCTGACCGCGGGTCCTGAAGGCGCTGTCGTGCTCGACGTCTTCACGTACCTGAAGCCCGGCGCGCGCTCGTACTTCCTGACCGTCGATTCGACCCCGCGCGACGAAGCGCAGCGCATCTACGACGCGACGTGGGCCTAGTGCCCGGCCGGCGTCCGAATCGTCCAGGAGTCGCAGCGCGATGACGTCGCTCATCGACAGATCGACGAGGCCCGTCCTGATCCTCGGCGGCCTCGCGACTGCGCTGGTCGGGGTCGCCTCGTTCCTCCCGCGCTTCGCGGTCGAGAACGTGCAGCGGTTGGAGTGGGTCTCCGACTACACGATCTTCGTCCAGCACTGGGCGTTCATGGTCGGGCTGGTCGGCGTGTTCATGATCGCTGCCGCGTTCATCCCGTCCTGGCGGACGCCCGTCGTGCTGTTCACCGCGGTGGAGAAGGCCTTCATGGTCTTCCTCGTCGTCTCGAACTCCAGCGAGGAGTTCGCGAGTGGTTTCATCGCGCCGGCCGTCGTGGACGGAACGATCACTCTCTGGTGCCTCCTCTATCTCGTGACGCGGGCCCGGACCTGATCCCACGCCTCGGATCCGCCCCCCCCCAACCATTCCGTTCGGTGCAGACTAGGTCGCCATGACATCCCTTCCCAACCTCATCGAGAGCCGCCTCGCCGATGCCGAAACGTCCTGGAGCGTCGGATGCTTCGGGGCGATCGCCGAGTTCCACTGGACGCGCGACGAGGATTGTCGCGCGATCGAGCCGATGGGACGTGAGACCTCGCGCGGATCGATCACGATCGATCCCGACGCGCTGGGGTCCGATGCGCGCGGACTCGCGTGGGAGTCGGCGGGCGGTCACGGCAAGGGTTGGACCCAGGGGTTCTCGCTGCACATCCCGTCGGGCGAGGCCCGGATGGGCGCACGCGACACGCTCACTCGCATCGGCGACGACGCCGAGGGTGCCCTCTACGACATCGGCATCGGCGCCACGGACGTCGACGCATGCGTCGTGACCAGTGACGCGGAGCTCGCCGCCGCGCTCGATCGCTCGATCGGCCGCTCGATCTGGGAGGACGACAACAGCGTCCTGGCGGCGATCAAGGAGGGGAGTCCGACGCGCCTCTTCCGCTCCAAGGCCGCCCAGGTTCGCGTACGCCAGCGGATCGGCCGCAGCGGCGGCGAGCCGACGCCGAACGGGCCCCACACGCACGTCATCAAGAACCTGCTCCGCACAGTGCGGCCGCACGACGCCCGCATCCCCGTGCCCGAGGGCCGCAGTGTGGTTCTCTCGATGTATCCCCCCCACCCGACGCGGGACGAGTTCGGTGAGCGAAAGAGCTTCGACCAGGAGCAGTGGAAGGGCTTCCAGGCCCTCCTCGCCGAGTTCGGCACGCCGGGGTACGCGTCAACCAAGGAAGAGCTGCTCGCGAAGGCCAACGGCGACGGCGAGTGCACTGCGCCGAGCGAACCCGGGATCGCGCGCGTGCTCCTTCCTCAGCTCGCGGAGCTTGGTCTGCGCGCGGAGCGACTGGAGCACGTCGCAGAAGCGTGGAATCTCGGGCACATCCTCGACAAGGTCCGCGCCGATTCCAGCGGTGACATGACGCTCAACCGAGCGCACTGAGCACGAAGGCGACGCGCGACTCGAAGTCCGCCGTCGCCGGGACGCGCAGCACCTGATCCTCTGGCGCGAAGCGAGCGAGCGTTCCCTCGAGCGTCGACTGGAATCGAAGCTGGATCCAGCGATTCGGCGAGCGGACTCCGTCGTCCTCCAGCGGAATTGCGCCCCACGGCATGAGGATCACGCGGTCGTAGCGCTCGCCCTCGGCGCACCAGTGATGGAAGACGCTGCCGTCATCCTCGCTTCCCTCGTGGAGGCCGTAGTGCAGCCAGAACGCCGCGAAGTCGTAGCTGGACCGGTCGGCGATGAAGCCGGCCTCCGCACGCTCCTGTGCGTCGCGCTGCTCGTGCCAGATCTCCTTCACGAGGTCGAGCATCTGCCCACGATCGAGCCGGTGCAGGTCGAGCCCGGCCTCGAGGCGACGGCGCATCCCCTCCTCGATGTAGGTCATCCCCAGCTCGTCCGCGAGCCGTCGACCCAGGGTCGACTTGCCGGTCCCCGCGGAGCCCGAGAGCGCCAGATGCGTCTTCATCGGTTTGCCTCGCCGAAGAGCCACGGGCGCTCGCCGAAGCACGAGAGCACGGCGCCGGCTCCGCTGACGAGATAGGCGGTATGCGACGCCGTCGCCGGCGCGAGGCGCAGCGCCTCGCCGGGAGCGATCCCAAGCAGGTGACACGAGAGCGCGCGAATGACGCCGACGTGCGTGGAGACCCAGAGGGTGCGCCCGGGTCGCGCGCTCCACTCCTCGTCCCACCAGGCGGCGACCCGCGCGACGAGGTCCGCGAAGCTCTCCCCGCCCGGGGGAGCGACCTTCGCGTAGTCGTCCCAGTACGCGGTGACGCGGCCCGGCTCGCGCTCGGTCACCGCCGACCAGGTCTGACCCTGCCAGTCCCCCATGTCCTGCTCGCGCAGCGTGGACGTCGCCTCGTAGTCGAGGCCGGCGAGCGACGCGAGCTCATCGCCGAGGACGCGGCAGCGGGTCAGGTCACTTCCGACGAGCGCGTCGGGGCGACCCTCATGGTTGATGAGCCAACGTGCAAGACGACTCGACTGCTCGAGACCGGCGTCCGAGAGCCCGACGTCGAGCTGGCCGCGCACGAGGCGCTCTTCCTGCTTCGCGACCTCGCCGTGACGCAGGAGGTGGAGCCGCGACACGGCGTGCTCGGGCATGATCCCCCGGGTCGCGGAGTCGAACTCTTTGCCCGCCGCCTGCCCGGGGATCCTGCTCATCCGAGACTTGCGATCGCCGCTGTCTACTTGTCGCCGCCCTCCTCCTGGGCGATCGCGAAGAGGTGCGTCTGCGTTGCGATGTAGAGGACGCCGTTGGCCGCGACCGGCGAGGAGTAGACCGGAGCGATCATGTCGACCTCGCCGAGCATCTTCTTCTCCTTGCCGTGCTCGAGGACGGTGACGAAGCCGTCCTCATTGCCGATGTACACCTTGCCGTCGACGAGGAGCGTCGAGCCCCAGATGTGGCCCTTGGTGTCGAAGCGCCAGTACTCCTCGCCCGTCATGGCGTCGAGGCAGTAGACGAAGCCGGCGTAGTCCGCTGCGTAGAGGAGGTCGTCGCCGATCGAGGGCGTCGAGATCCCGCGGCCGACGTCGCTGAACTCCCAGATCTTGCCCGACTCCGAGATGTCGCCAGTCTTCGTCGGATCGATACAGGCGAGGTTGCCGACGCCCGTGCCGTGCTCCGGATCCTGACCGATCATCGTGTAGACGCGGTTCTTGTAGATGACCGGCGACGCGATGATCTCGCTCGGGCCGCCGCGGGTCGCGTACTTCTGCGGACTCCCGTCCTCCTTGAAGCGGTAGCCCTTCTCGTTGACGTCGTAGCGCCAGAGCTCCTCGAGGATGCCGTAGCCGTCCTCGTCCTTGCCGAACTCCGGCGAGAAGCCGTAGCAGAAGCCGTCCGGGCCCCCGAAGATGCACTGCTCCATCTTGGTGCCGTCGGGCGCCTCGCTCATGAGGTAGCCGGGCGAGCTCCAGTTGCAGTGCATCGTGCGCTCGGACAGGCCGATCTGCTCTTCCGCGATCAGCTCACCGGTGTTCTTGTCGAGCACGATGAGGCACGGCGCCTGCGGGTTCGGCATGTCGATGTGGCCGTAGTCGACGCCGTTCGACGTCGAGGCCCAGACCTTGTCGCCGACCACGAGGACGGAGCTGGACGTGACGTTGTGCGGGAAGACGCCGCATTCGTCCGTCATGTTGAACGCCCAGAGGATGTCGGCGTCGTGCGGCAGGACCTCGACCGGCTTCTTGCCGCGGCCCGCCATGCGCTGGCCCTCGTCCTGGACGCCCTGGTTGCCGTTCTTCAGGCCGTTGACGTCGAAGCAGACGACCTCGCACTGGTTGGTGACGACGTAGCCCTTGTCCCCGTCGACGCACACCGACGAGCACATCCCGAGGTACTCCCAGTCGGAGACCTTGCCTGCGCCGAGCTTCGGCGTGATCAGCTGCCAGAGGTACTCGCCCGTCTCCTCGTCGATGCAGTAGACGCAGCTCATGTCGCCCTTGAAGCGCGAGTCGCGCGGGGCGTCGTTGTTCGTCCCGACGAAGACGAGGCCGTTGGAGATGGTCGGGTTGCCGTAGCTCTGCGATCCGAGCTTCGCGACCCACTTGACGTTCTTCGCCGTGGAGAGGTCGATCTCGTCGCTGCCGCCGACGAACTCCCCGCAGTTCCATTCCGCGGGGATCCCGGTCTCGCCGGCCGCCATGTTGTTGGTGATGTCCTTGCCCCACTGCGGCCAGTCGTCGGAGGACGAGAGGGCCGTCGCGGCGGTCAGGCTCAGGCAACACGCGCCCGCGAAGGCGATTCGTGAGGAGGTTCGGGTGGTCATGAGCAGCTTCGGGAACTCGCCTATGGAGAGATGATTCAGGGTTGGATCCGATGGGTGCGACCGGCTCGGGGTCAGTCGCTGAGCGGGGAACTGGGCTCGACCTTGAAGTTGTCCATGTACACGCGGAAGCGAGCCTGCGGCGCGTACCCGAACAGGCCGACGGCACCGTTCCGGTGTCCGTTGGCGTGCGTGTACTCGAGGGTCCACGCAGCGGGCTCTTCCTCGTCGCGCGGCCAGCACTTGGCCCGCACGACGCTCGTGGTCCCGTCGGCCTGGACGTCGACGCGTGTCTTCAGCGTGTACCACTTCTTGGCCTTCCAGGAGAACTTGACGCTCTCCCTGATCCGCTCGAAGTTGGACGTGATCTCCAGCGACTGGGCGTTGCCCTTGAGCGTGATCAGGTAGCGCTGGTTGACGATGCCCGCGGACGACTTCATTCGCCGCGTCCCATCGGTGCAGATGTCGACTTGCGCCGTGTAGGTGCTCATCTCCGGCTGCCCGATCATCATCATCGAGCGCTGGAAGAGCATGTTGTCCAGCCGCTTGGCGAGGACCTGGGTCCCCTCGAACTCACGGATCTCCCACTTCGGCTTGGAGCTGAGCCAGTAAGAGGGCGGGAACTGGAACTTGACGCCTTCCTCGGCGTAGTGAGGCACGGTCAGGGCGTAGGAGTCGAAGTCGTCGACGAACGGGACCGTCGGCTGTACGCGCAGTCGAACTCTGCCCTTCAGGTCGCCCTTGGAAGCGCCGAGCGTCGCGGTGCCCAGCTTGCTGTCCGCCGAGACCGTCAGGGTCAGGCCGTCGTCCGAGGCGACGACCGACACGCCCTCCGTCGCAGCCCACTCGAGTCCACCCACGCCGCGTTCACTCACGCGTCCGTTCGCGTCCAGGGAGCGCGCGCGCAGCGTCACGCTCTCGCCGGGGCTGAGCTGGACGTTCGAGGGGACGATCTGGAGCCGGGTCGCCTCGCCCGCTGCCGGGCGCTCGTCCGCGCTCGCCACGGCCGGGATCGGGCCGGGGTCTCCCTTGCCGAAGCAGTACAGCTTCTCGGTCGTGTGGACGTAGATCCTGCCGGCGCAGACCGACGGCGCCCCGAGGCAGGCACCCTCGAGTTCGACGGAACAGAGGCGCTCCGGCTTCTCGTCGGTCGGGCGCACGATGTGGAACCCGCCGTCGTTCATCGGCACGTAGAGCTTGCCGTCGGCCCACAGCGGCGAGGCGTGAATCTGGTCGGTGCCGAACTTCTCCTCCCAGAGGATCTTCCCAGACGTGACGTCGACCGCGCACAGCTCGCCGGTGTGGATGGTCTGGTACACGCGATCCCCGGCGAGGACCGGCGAGCTCGTGAAGATGTGGAGGTGGTTCCGCCACAGCTCGGCCTCCGCGCCCAGGACCACCGGTCCCGCCTCACCGGCGGGTGGCGTCGCGCCCGCCTGGATGGCGACCATGCGTCCGGCCTCGGAGGTGTCCAGGTTCTCCTTGCCGTGGATGCAGACGACGCGGTCGTTCCAGACCACCGGCGAAGAGTTCACGCCGCCGAGCGACATCTGGAAGCGCCACAGCGGATCGCCGGTGCGGACGTCGATGCAGACGAGGTTGCCGCAGCCGGTTCCGGCGTAGAGCACGCGGCGGCCGTCGCGCGTCTCCAGGAACGGACGGGAGAACGAGCTGTCCTTCGGCGGCACGCCCGGCGTGCAGGCCCACACCTCTTCGCCGGTGCTCTTGTCGAACGCGTAGAAGCGGTCGCGCGCGGGGCCCTCCGGCCCCCAGTTGCTCGTGATCGCGTGGACGATCACGAGGTCCTCGTCGAGGACCGGCGCGCCGACGCGTCCGTTCGGGAAGGTCAGCCGGCCGTTGAGCTCCATCATGGAGTGCTGCCAGAGCCGCTCGCCGTCCTTGCTGTAGCACCAGAGGATCCCGGCGGACGTCTGGAAGTAGATCTTCTCCGTCTCGGGATCGACGACCGGGCTGCCGATGGCGTACCGGCTGTAGATCGAGTCGTTCAGGAAGTCCGTGAAGCGGTCCTCCCAGATCAGCTCGCCCGTCTCTGCGTCGAGGCACGCGATGTGCTCGCGGAGGTTCGCGTTCGCGCCGGAGTAGCCGAGGCAGTAGAGCCGACCGTTCGCGATGACCGGGGCGCCACGGCCCGACAGGTCGTAGCTCCAAAGGTGATTCTCACCGCCGATGGTGACGGTCTCGATCAGCCCGGTCTCGCGCGACGAGCCGTTCTGCTCCGGGCCGCGCCAGTCCAGCCAGCCAGTGACCTTCGCGGTCCCTTCGGCTTCACTCGCCTGACGCGTCGCTCCTTCCGCGAGCGGGCCGGCGTCGAGCAGAGCAAGGCCTGTGACGGCCAGCGACATCCATCGATACCCGGTCATCGGGCTCCTCCTTGGACACAATCGGTCACGGGTGGTCTCCTCCGGCTCCGGAGCGAGGCGGGGCATGGTAGAGAGTTGGTCTGTGGCACGCGAGCCGCGCGCCAGACGCCCCACCACCCCACCGGCCGTACCCACGCCCAACGCGTACGAGTTGGGCAAGGCCGTCTCGATCGCCGCATCCAGGCGGAGGCGGGCGATCGGGCGTGTGACCGTCAGGCGTCGTTGGCCCAGCGCTCGAAGCGGTGGGCCTTCAGGCTCTCGGGGAGCTCGGCCTCGGCGCCGCGCTCTGCGACGTCGAGGGCCCAGGCGATGACGGCCACGTAGTGCGCCGGTTCGTGCAGCCCGCCGAGCCAGATCTGCTCGCCGTCCATCATCAGCAGGACGACGTTGCTGACGTCGCACGGGCCGAGGCAGCCCGACACGGTGAGCTGAACGCTCGTCCGAAGGTCGTGCTCGTTCCACGCCGCCTTGATCGAGTCCACGGGCACCTCGGGGTGACCGCGATCGACGCGACCGCAGCAGCAGCCCTTGCAGAGCGCGACCTGCGCCTGCCTGCGGCTCTTGGTTCGCACCTCGTCGGTCGGGACTTCGATGGTCATGGCAGTGACGCTTCTGGGGTCGAGAGCCGTCTCTCAGGCTGCGAGCTTCGGCTCCGCTGCCGCCGGGGCGGTTGGCAGGGGGCCGATGTAGGGCCCTCGGTCGTCCTCCGGCTCGGCGAAGCGCAGGATCCGAGAGCTGTTGAGAATGACGAATAGGGCACCCGCGTTGTGCATCAAGGCGCCGAGCAGCGGATCGATCACGCCGGTCGACGCGAGCGCCATCATCAGGACCGAGAAGCCCGTTCCGAGGATCGCGTTGAGAATGACGATCCAGCGCGTGAACTCCGCGAGGCGCAGCATCAGCGGAATGCGACCGAGGTCGGGCTTCATCAGCGCAACGTCCGCTCCACCGAGCGCGACCTCGCTGATCCGAGCGCCAACGGCGACGCCGACGTCGGCGGCCGACAGGGCCAGCGCGTCGTTCACGCCGTCGCCGACCATCATCACCTTGTGGCCCTTCGCCTGCTCGGCGCGGACGATGTCGAGCTTCTGCTCGGGCAGGACCTCGGCGATGACGTCGTCGAAGCCCACTTCCTGGGCAACGCGCTTCGCCGCGGCCTCGCGGTCGCCCGTCAGCAGAAGGGTGCGCTCGATCCCGAACCGGCGCGTCTCCGCGAGCGCCTCTTCGGCCTCTTCGCGCGGCCGGTCCGCCAGCGAGAGGAAGCCGAGCACCATGTCGTCCTTCGCGACCCACGCACCGGGTCCGCTGATTCCGACGTGGCCGCTGAAGTCGAGCCCCTGCGACTCGAGCCAGCTCTGGCGGCCGAGCCTGTAGACGCCCTCGTCCGTGCGCGCTTCCACGCCCTCGCCGGGAACCTCGCGGGCGTCGTCCACCTGCTCGAAGTCGATGCCCAGGCGCTCGGCCGCGTCGACGGCGGCCCGGGAGATCGGGTGGAGGGACGAGTAGCCGCAGATCGCCGCCCCGCGGAGGATGGACTCCTTCGACGGACCGCCCTCGACCGTCGTGATCTCGTTGAGCGAGAGCGACCCCGTCGTCACGGTTCCCGTCTTGTCGAGGATGAGCGTGTCGACCTCGGAGACGGTCTCCAGGAAGCCCGCGCTCTTGATCAGCATCGAGAGCCGCGTCGAGGCCGTCATCGCCGCGACCATGGCCGCGGGCCCGGCGAGCACGAGCGCGCAGGGGCACGAGACGATCAGCACCGCGATCGCGCGATCGAGCTCGCCCGTGACGAACAGCGTGACCCCGGCGACCGCGAGGACGATCGGCAGGTAGACGCTCGCGT
The DNA here is from genome assembly GCA_039200205.1 of Planctomycetota bacterium. GTDB lineage: Bacteria > Planctomycetota > UBA1135 > UBA1135 > Saltatorellus. The sequence goes on along the minus strand of JBCCSK010000018.1, from coordinate 19,478 downwards.
AGCGCTCCAGCAGGCGCAGGACGGGCGTCTTCGACGCTTCGACCTTGCGCAGGAGGTTCAGGACCCGGCCAAGCACCGTCTCGCCGCCGACGCCCGTCGCTTCGATGCGCAGCAGCCCGTCCAGGTTGACGGTGCCGGAGTAGACCGCCTTGCCCGGCTCGACGTCTTCGTAGAGCGACTCGCCGGTGATCGGGGACTGGTCGACGGACGAGCGACCCGAGACGACTCTGCCGTCGACGGGAACGATCTCGCCGGGGCGCACGAGCACCTGGTCGCCCACCTCGACCTCCTCCGGCGTCACCTCGACCTCGTCACGCCCGACGATCTTCGTCGCTCGTCGCGCCGAGAGCTTGCGGATGCCGTCGATCGCGGCGCGCGCGCCGCGCGAGCTCCGTTCCTCGAACAGGTGGCCGAGTTCGAGGAACAGCGGCACCAGCGTCGCCGTCACGAAGTCCCCGGTCGCCATGGCGGCCAGGATCGCGAGAGCGACGAGCTGCTCGGTCAAGTGCCGCGGCGGTCGAGAGAGGAAGCCCTCGACGCCCTCCATGATGATCGGAGCCGCGACCAGCAGCGCGGCCACGGCCTGCATCGCGCTCGCGATCGCGTCCTGGTCCGGGAACGCGCTGCGGTACAGCTCGCCGAGTCCGAGCAGTCCGACGCCGGCCAGCAGGGGGCCGAGGCGGAACGCGATCGACCGCTGCTCGTCGGCCGTCAGCTGGACTTCGTACTCCGCGGCCTCGGACTCCGGGGCGCTCGGGAGGAGGGTCGAATCGGAAGAGGTCATCGTCGCGACGAGATCGTGATCCGGAAGTCGTCGTATTCGTCGCCGACCGGAGGCTGGACGAACTTGCGCGTGCCCGCGCTGGAGAAAGCGTTCTCGACCGCCTCGATGTAGAGGCGCTCGACCAGGACTCGGGGGTTCCTCTGGTACTCGGCCGCAAGCGCTGCGAACGCCTGCGCGGCTCCCCGCGCGTCGGCGAGGAGGTCCGCCGCGTAGATCCCGGCGTCGGCCAGCATCTGATCGCGGTCCGCCTCGGCCTTGGGCAGCTCGGTCGCCCGATACCGCCGCGCCTCTTCGAAGATCCGGTAGCCCTCGATGTAGGCCGAGTTGACGTCGATGAACGCGGGGATGACGGCCATCGGCGGCGCGAACTCGGCGATCTCGACGGAGATCAGCTCCAGCCCGGACGCCACCGCGTCGAGTCGCGCCTGCGCGTCGGCCCGAACCGTGGTGCCCAGCATCTTGCGCTCCTCCGAGAGGACGGCGTCGATCGGTTCGCGTCCGGTCGCTCGCACCATCTCCGTCTGGACGACGCTCCGAAGCAGCTCGTGCGGATCGTCCTGGTACAGCGCGTACGCGACCGGGTCGAGCACTCGATAGCGCGCGAGGAGGTAGAGCTGAACGAGGTTCTGGTCGCCGGTCAGGCAGTAGCCCTCCGCCTCGGGATCGATCGACTCCACGCCGTCGATCTCCGGGGTGCGCCAGCTCGATTCCTCGCTGCGCCACAGGTCGGCGATCTCCACCTCGTGCACCTTCCCGACCGGGACGCGCACGACCTCGTCGAGCGGACGCGGCAGCGCCCAGAGGAGCCCCGACGTGTGGACCTGGCTCGCGGGTGAGCTGCCGACGATCCGCCCGAAGCGCAGGACGATCGCGACCTCGTTCGGCTTCACCGCCGTGACGCCCGAGAAGAGGTAGGCGACGAACAGCAGCGCGATCGGCCAGTGGGCCCTGCGGATCACCGCACCCAGCACCTCGACGGCCGGCTGCGCCATGCGCCGGACCTCGTTCGCGCTGCGTGCGTTCTCGACGCCGGCCATCAGTCCTTTCCGTCCAGGGGCACGAAGCCGAGCTCGTCCGGGCCGTTCAGGACGCTGAAGGGCGCCTTGTCGGTCCGCATGATCAGGGTCGACTCGGGGCCGATCAGTTTCTCGAGGCTCTCCAGCTGGCGGATCATCCTGAAGAGCTCGGGCGCCTGCTCGTGCGCTCCCGCGTAGATCTCGGCGGCTTCGGCCTCGGCTTCACCTCGCAGCACCTTGGACGACTCGCGCGCGGACGCGACGATCTCGGCGATCTCCCGATCCGTCTCCGCGCGCAGGACCTTCGCGTCGGCCTCGCCCTGGGCGCGGTAGCCCGCCGCGACCTTCGCTCGCTCGGCGCGCATCTGATCGAAGACGGACGACACGTTCTCGGCGGGCAGCGAAAGGCGCTTGAAGCCGACCTGGTCGACCTCGATGCCGTACTTCTCGCGCGCCGACTCTTGGACCGAAGCGAGGATCTCATCCTCGATCGCATCGGTCTGGAGCAGGTCCGGACTCGTCGAGACGAGCGCGGTGAGGTCGTAGCGACCGAGCACCCCGATCTTCGCGTTGGTCACGATGCCGTCGAGCTTGCTCTCGGCCTCCTCGATCGTTCCGACGGCCTTGTAGAAGAGGTCCGTGTCGGCGACCTGCCACGAGACGTAGGACAGAAGGATCACGTTCTTCTTGTCCCGCGTCAGCATCTCGGAGTGCCTCGTGTCGAGCACGCGCTTGCGCCCGTCGATGAGGACCGCCCTGTCGATCGGCCACGGCAGCTTCCAGTGCAGTCCGGGGTCGACCTCGGTGCGCACGAGCTTGCCGAAGCGCGTGACGAGCGCCGTGTGACGCTCGCGGACGCTGAACGCCATGGAGGAGACCAGGATCACGACGACGGCGAGGACGCCGATCGCCATGCGGAAGATCTCTCCGCTCATTCGGGGGCCATTCATCGCTATTCGAGGAGCCAGATCGCCCCTCCGGCTTCTTCGATCGTGTGATCCAGCACGTGGAACTTCTTCCCCGTGAGCTGCGCCTCGATCACCTGCAGGTACCGGATGAGGGAGAAGACCTCGGGCGATGAGACGTAGCTCGCCACGAGTGTTCGGAATGCGGTCGCCTCGCCGCGCGCGGTGGCGAGGCGCGTGACCCGGTGCTCCTTCGCGCCGTTCTCGAGGCTCGCGGCCTCTGCGTCGGCCAGGGGACGTTCGCTCGCTTGATACGCCTCGGCCTCCAGCACGCTCGTGATCTGATCGACCCGGGCAGCGACGACGGCCTGGTAGTCCGCAGCGACGTTGACCGGCGGATGCAGGCCGACGAGCGTCAGGTCGACGATCTCGAACCCGAGGCTGCGCGCGTCCGAGGCCGCCTGGATCTCCTGCTCGAGCTCCGCGCCGAGCGCCGCGAGGTTCTCGGACAGGACGCCGTCGAGCGTCTGCCCCACCGTGCGCTGCATGAGGACGCGGTCCGCGAGGATGGCCAGCGTCTCGTCCGGGTTCTGGGACGCGTACGCGTAGTCGTAGGGGTCCCCGATCCGGTAGTGCAGCGTCGCGTTGACGGTGACGAGGTCGCGCCCGTCGCCGAGCAGCAGCTTGTACTCCTCGTCCGCATGCTCGACGGTCCAGAGCATGCTCGCGTCCTCGCGCGCTCCGACGTATCCGATCGGAATCGACTGGACGCGATGAACCGGAATGCGGGCGACGCGGTGCATCGGCCAGGGCAGAACGAGGTGCAGACCCGGGCGAAGCGGATCGCGGTCGACCTCGCCAAACCGCTCGAGCAGCCCGACGTCCGTCGACTTGACCATGACGAACGACGTCGAGAGCCAGCCGATGAAGAGGAGCCCCGCCGCGAGCGGCAGGAGCGAGCGCCGCATGAACGTCAGCGCCCAGGCGCCCCGCAGGTCGATGCCGAACGCCTCGGCGAGGACCGCGAAGAGGCTGGCCGAGGGGTTGAACCGCGAGAAGAGGAGCCTGAGCGAGAACAGGTCCGTGCCGACGCGCCCGCCAGGATGCGGGACGCGGTCGTAGAAGCGCAGCCAGGTGGTCCAGAGCGCGCGGAGGAGCAGCTCGACCCCGAGGAACACGACGACCCCGAGGAGGATGCGCGTCGTCAGCTCCTCGTTCCACGGCTCGTGGAACGCGCGAACGAAGAGCGAGGCCGCGCCGATGAGCGCCATCCAAGTGCCTGCGCGGAACCAGCAGGACACGCCGCGCGCTTCCGGGGCGAGCTCCCGCGAGACCGTCGCGAAGTACTGCGCGAAGAGCGCGGACAGGATGGCGACGGTCACGAAGCCCCAGGCGTAGAGCTGGGCCTCCGCCGCGTCGGAGTCGGGCTCGCGCAGCGTGGACCACGGCTCGAACCCCTCCCAGATCCCGACGAGGCTCGGCGCCCACGACGAGTAGAACGGCAGGGCGACCGCGAGGACGCCGGCCACGAACGGGAGCACGCGCGACAGGAAGCTGACGCGCCCGACGTTCGCTACCGGGTCTTCGAGCCGCCGGGCGAAGGCTCGCTCGCGCCACTTCAGGGTGCTCCAGAACCCCGTCAGGACGGCGGCCTGGAGGAGGAAGAAGAGCCCCAGCGCGATCGGGACCCGCATCCCGCACCAGAGCCCCGCCCCCAGCGCCGTGACGCCGAACAGCCAGGGTCCCAGAAGCGTCACCCAGCCGGTCACTCGGCGCAGGCGGGCCAGGTCGTGTTCGTACCTTTCGAGTGTCGCGGCGGTCATCGGGAGAACTCGCCGGAAAGCTACCACGGTCGCCTTCTCGGTCGCCAGACGTTCGCCTACGGCCGCGACAAGTGACCCGTTGGTCGGGATTGACGCCGAATTCGGGACTGTCCCGCGGCCGGACCCGATCCGCCGCCCGCGGGAGTCCGGAAGTCCTTAACGGAAGGTCACGCCGACCGTGTCGCTGAAGTTCGCCGTCGGCGTCGGATCGGCGTCACGGAACCAGGTCTGGAAGAACCAGGTCTCGCCCGGCTGGGCCGCCGTCAGGATCGACTGCGGCAGGCGCTGGGTGTCGACGTCGAGAGTGAAGCTCCCCTCCGCCCCCGAGGCGAGGACGCCGGGAATGCGGCCGAGAACGCCGCCGAGGCAGAGCTGCCCGCTCGAGACGGGCGTGCCGACGGAGTCGAAGGTCCGGGACGTGATGAAGATGCCGAACGTCTGCGCGGGGAGGTCGGTCGCCACCAGCGTCAGGGGGTTGCCTCCCGCCACGTCGGAGCCCGTCGCGTCGATGGCTGCGGAAACCCCGCCGCTGTGGTTCACGGTCCCGCAGGCGAGGGACTCGCCGATGCTGCGCTGCATGACGAGGAGCCCTTCACGGCCGTCGACGAGCTCGACGATCTCGATCAGGAACCCGCCGTTGGTCGAGAGCGGCGTCACGAAGCCAGGCTGACCGAAGCCGCGACCCGCACGGAGAAGGGTCGATCCGTCGATCGGCATGCCCGGCGCGATCAGGCGCTCGCCGTCGACGTAGATCCCGTAGTCGTCGTTCACGTCGCGGGCGACCCAGACGAGCTCATCGTCGAGCGTCATGTCGAAGCCGCCGCCGGCGGCGAAGCGGATCGCCGGACCGCCGGAGCCGACGGGCGGCTGCCCCTCGACCGCGATGAGGTCGTCGCCGGAGACGATGATGCTCCCGGGGATGCTGACGCCGTCCACGCTTCCAAGGAGCCCGAGCCGTCCGCTGGACGAAACGGCGAACCCGGACGACGAGAACGTGCTCGTCGGGACGCTGTAGGTGGCTCCGGGCAGCGGCGCAGGGTCTCCGTCCTGAAGCGCGAGGTCCCCGTCCACGCGGTACACGGTCCGGTTGAGGCCAGCCGCGGTCCGCTCGGAGCCGTACGTCGCGACGCGACCGTTCGCCGAGACGTCGAGACCGAACAGGGCGGTCACCGTCGAACCGTCGGGGAGGACGTCCCCCACGCCGAGGAGCGAGAACGGGAGCGAGCCGACGGTCGTGATGTCGCGCGCGATGACCCTCAGCCGGGAGGTCCCGAGGGGGCTCTGGACGAAGGCGAGGGCGATGACGCGCCCGTCGTCCGTGACGTGCGCCTCTCGGATGCCGCCGACGGTCCCGAGGGAGGCCCCGGCGTCGTCGACGACGGTGTCCCCCTCGCTGAGGATGGGCTCGTCCTCCAGGACGATGACGTCGTCGACGAACGACAGGCTGCCCACTTCGCAGTGCGAAAGGACGCGGCCGTCGTCGAGCACCCGAGGCAGTTCGATCGTCCGGACGGTCCGCCCGCCGACGCGCGTCACGCCCTCTTCCAAGAGGACGGTCCCGTTCTTCACGAGCAGGTTCGCGGCGAAGTCCTGCGGGAACAGGTCGACGTTGCCCGCGAGGACCGCCCAGGTTCCGTCGTTCCCGACGGCCGGGGACCGCAGCGAATTGAGAGGATCGGCCGACGACGCCCCGGGCACGGGCTGACCGTAGGAGAGGACGATCTGGTCCTGGGCGGCGGCAGACGCGGCGAGCGACACGGCGAGAGCCGACGCGAGAGCGTGCTTCATGGGAGAGCAGGTGCTGGGGAGTGGGAAGTGGGCGAGCCTGTGGGACCTAGCGATCGCTCCTGCACGGGGTAACAGAAGTCCGGCTGCCTCGCGACAACTCACCGCGGCCCCTCACTCGTCCTCGATCACCCACTCCGCTTCCGGATCGAGGTCGTCGAGAGTGACGGGCTGGCCGCCGAAGTTCTGGGTCCAGTAGTTTCCGGCGAGCGCGCTCGCCATCTCGGTGTGACCGGCGGCGACCAGGTTGCGGTGGTGTCCCGACGACGAGCGCCAGCCCGCGTGCGTGCCCTCCGGATCGGGAAGGCCCATCGAGCAGTTCTCCCCCCGCCCCCAGCGGTAGCCCGCGAGCCTCGCTCGCTTCCCGAAGTCGTAGTGCTCCTGGTCCTTTTCCTCGAAGTGGCTGAGGACCCCCCACTTGGACATGTAGCGGGAATGGTGGTCGGACGAGGCCTGGAGGCGCGGGTCCCAGACGAGCGCGCGGCGGCCGAGCATGAGGCGGTACTCGTTCGTCACGCGCACCTGGTCGATCTCGGCCTGGGTCGGCCGGTGGCGCTCTTCGAGGTCCTTCTTCGCCTTGATGGCGAGAGCGCCCCGCTCGTCGTTGTACGCCATGACCGCGCGCGACAGCGCGAGGGCGTCGCGCTCGGTCGCGGTCCAGGCGAACTCGCGGAGCGTGATGCGGTCCAGGTCCGCATCGATGCCGAGGATCCAGCTCGGGAGCTTCTCGGGCAGCGGAATCTCGGGCGGGACGAAGCTGCGGCGGCGCCGCATCGCCGGCGTCGTCTTGCGATCGACCTGGAGCGCGTGCGTCCAGCTCAGATCCTCCAGCGCGGCGCGGAAGCCCCTCGGCAGCTTGACCTTCTTCTTCTCGTCCCAGAGGTCGGCGAGGTCCCGCGTGAGGTCGTCGATCTCGCGTTGAACCTTCAGGTACTCGGCCGCGCGCTCCGACGACACCTCGGGGACCTTGTACGGCGTGAAGTAGCGCTCCTCGTCCTCGATGATCTCGAGGGCCGACGTGCGCGCCGCGTCGACCTTCGTACGGACCTTCGCGAGCCGCTCCAGCTGCCCCATCGCGCTGCCCTTGAGGAGCGCCCGCGTCGTGCCGTTCGCACGCTCGACGAGCAGCGCGTCGATCGCCTCCGGATCGAGGCGCCCGTCGAGTTCCGCGTAGGCCGCGTCTCGCTCCTCGACGCCGGCTGCGAGGAACGCGGCCGAGAGGACCGCGGGGTCCTCGCTCGCAGGTTCGTCGTCCGGACGGCCAAGGAACGTGGCGTATGCCACGACGATCAGGACGAGCGGGTGAAGAGGTGCGTGCATGGAATCAGGGTCTCCGCACATTCTAGACGTGCAGCCGGCCCGCCTCTCACTCGTGCACGTAGGCCCAGTCCCGGATCATCTCGTGCGAACCTCCCCACCGCGGACCGACACCGTCGTAGAGCCCATCCGGGTAGAAGATGAAGACGTCCCAGTTCAGAAACCCACGACTGCAGTCGACGCGCAGGCTCCACGTCTCGGGCAGGGTGCGCGCGGGAGGCTCCCAGATCTCCCGCTCGCTCTGAGGGTCGTAGACGAACCCCGGCGTCCCGAAGAGGCCGGGCGTCGGTAGGTCCTCGATCCAGTTCGGTACGAGCGCATCGAGGGCTGGCGGCGGCGCTCCGTTCGAATCCTCATAGGCGCGGATCGCAACGATGAGCGGCTGCGCACGGTCGGCGACGCGAGCGAAGGTCGCAGCACGGACGGGCCACAGCGCCATGGCGATGACGAGGAGGCCGACCGGGAAGAGCACCAGCGACAAGAAGAACGGGAGGAGTCCCCTCGCGCTCGAGAGGACTGCCGGCGAGAAGATCGAGGCGACGCCGAACAACACGACCAACAGCACGAAGAAGGCTCCGGCAAAGAGCCAGCCGTACGCGGCCAGCACGAGGAACCAGAATCCGGAGGCGCCACCTAGCCACTCCCCGCCAACGGCCAGAGCGCCGACGACCCCGAGCAGGATCACGTTCGCAGCGTAGTGAGCCCACTCGAGCCTGCCCGCCGCACCGACTCGCCGAGCGACCTCGCTGATCGTCTCGATCGACCGATCGAGATCAGCAGCTACTGCATCACGTCTCAGGGGGATCGACCTCCTCCGCGGTCGCCTCGCGAACTTCGATGACGCGAACGTTGAACGTCAGCGTCTCTCCGGCGAGCGGGTGGTTCTGCGTGATGACGACCTGATCGCCCTCCAGCTCCTTGACCCACATCGGCAGAACGTCATCGCCCGCCTCGACCTCGAAGTACATCCCCGGCTCGAGGTCGACGTCGGCCGGGAACTTCGCCCGCGCGACCGAGCGCTCGACCGAAGGGTCGAGGATGCCGTAGCCGTCGGCCGGCTCGACGACGATCTCGCGCACGTCGCCCTCACTCATCCCCGCGAGTCCGCGCTCGAGGCCGGGGACGATGGTCTCGGAGCCCTGCACGTACACGAGCGGATCCCCGCCGAGGGTGTCATCGACGACCGTGCCGTCGCCGAGCGTCGCCCGGTAGTGAACCGTCACCGATTGCCCGTTCGAGATCACTCGCTTCATCGTGAGTGAAGAGTAGCCGTCGCCCGGGCCGAAGGAAGGGGGAATCACCCCGGCCGTCTTCCTCAGTCCCGAACCAGACGTCTCGATCCGACGACGAACGCCAGGACGAGCAGCCCGCTCGTCAGGAGGACCAGCGTCCTGAACTCCTGCGTCCGCATCAGGTTCAAGCTCGCCTCAAGGCTCAGGTGCGGATCGTTCAGGCTCGCGAGCGTGAACGCGAGACCGTAGCGCTCGAAGGTCAGCGCGCTCAAGGCCTGGAACGCCTCGAAGCGGAACGCGAGCAGGTTCAGTGCTCCGATCGCCATCAGGTAGGCGAAGGAGAGGAGGTTCGGCGCCGTCTGGTTCTTTGCGAACGAGGAGATCAGGAGTCCGACGGCGAAGTAGCCGCACGTCAGGGCGAACATCGTGCTCCAGTAGAGGAGCGACGTGAGCGCCGCGGGCTGCAGCGCCGCAACGACGAGCGCGGAGGTGAGCAGAGCGAGCGCCCCGTGCACGATCCCCTTCGCGAGCACGTACTCGAAGAACGTCGCAGGCGTTAGAAGGAGCGCGCGGAGGGCGCCCCTCTCTCGCTCCTGCGCGGTGAGCGAGACGAGGAGACCGCAGGCGGCGAAGAAGAGGATCGTGGTGAGCAGCGCCGTCCCGAGCAGCGAGAGGTTCAGGACGTCGGCGACCGAGACGCGCTCCAGGGCGGCTCGCGCGCGATCCGCGCCCGTCGGCGGCTCCAGCGGCTGGATCGTCTCGAACAGCTGTGGCATGTCCCCGAAGTGCTCGATCGACACCGACAGGAACCAGCGCGTCACCGGCCAGAGCACGGCCGGATCCGAACCGGGATACCGATAGCGCACCTGGCGGCGGATCTGCTTCCGCCCACGGTCGACCATGCGCGGTCGCAGCTCGATGATGCAGGTGCCGGGCGGGTAGTCGCCCCCGCCGCTGAGCTCACTCGCTGCGAAGAACTGGATGCCCAGCTCCGGCGGCGCGCGGTGCTTCAGGAGCTCGACCCACTCGTCGTCCTCCCAGTACACGATCCAGGACGACGCCGCGCTCGCCGCCGACGGCGCGTCGCCCTGTTCCTCGTCCACGAGGCCGCTCGACGCGGCGAGGAACGCGACCAGGACGAACAGGCCGAGCAGCATGAGCGCCGGTCCGTTCCGAACGAGACGTGAGACGTCCTTGCGCGCCAGCGCCAGGACGACGTGGGGACGAAGCCTCACCGGTAGTCCTCCCCGGCGAGCTTCCTGAAGACATCTTCGAAGCGAAAGTCGGCCGAGTGCACGCGCAGGTCGCCGCCCGCTTCGATCAGCGCGGCGAGGCTCGCCCGCGACTCGGAGTCGTCGAGATCGAAGAACTCGCGCACCTGGCTCCCGTCGACGTCACGCTCCAGGCGCACCTTTCGCTCCGCATGCTGCGTGATGAAGGCGGCGGGCGAATCGCGGGCGATCAGCCTCCCGCGCGACAGGATCGCCACGTCGTCGCAGATCTCCTCGACCTCCGCCATGTTGTGCGTCGTGAGGAACACGGTCGTCCCGTTCCCCCGAAGCTCCTCGAGCAGTCGCCGTACGACGCGCGTCGAGTGGGAGTCGAGGTTCGCCGTCGGCTCGTCGCAGAAGAGCACCTTCGGCCGATGCATCGTCTCGCGGGCGATGAGCAGCTTCTTGCGCATCCCCTTCGAGTAGCGCGAGACCGCGAGGCCGGCGGACTCGCTCAGCTCCAGCGCCGAGAGAGACTCCTCGACGCGCGCCATGGGCAGCCGATAGAGCCTCGCGAAGATCCGCAGGTTGTCGCGACCGCTGAGCTCCTCGAAGTGGTCGTCCGTATCCGGCACGTAGCCGCACAGGGGCTTCGCTTCATCGAGCTTCGCAGGAATGGGAAGGCCTGCGATCTCGACCGTGCCCGAGCTGGGGCGCAGCACCCCCGTCAGCACCCGGATCGTCGTCGTCTTGCCGGCCCCGTTGGGTCCGAGGAAGCCGAAGATCCGGCCCGCTTCGACGTCGAGCGAGAGGTCGTCGACCGCCACGAACTTCCCGAAGCGAACTGCCAGTCGGTCGATGTGGATCATTCCAAAGCGCTGCCGCTGGCCCGCCTCCGGGTCTCACGGCGCTCTTCGGGCAGGCGGGACGTTCGGACGCAGCGGCTCGCAGTTATGGCGCCCGATGGACCGCGCGTCGACTCGACGAGCGTCGTTCCCGATCGACGTCGATGCGCCGTCGGGGTCTTGTCGTGAGCGCTGGAACCGCATGGGCCTACGCGGCATTCAGCTTGATCCGTCGACGCTCAGCCCGCTGGGTACGGACGTGGGCACGATCGCCGACAGGTCGCGCGCCGAGTTCGCCGTCAGTGCGCGGAGGAAGGCCGTGACGCTCGCAGCGTCGAAGGGAAGCGCATCGTCGACGCGATTGGAGAGTCGCGCCAGCACGTCGTTCTCGTTCGGAACGAGCGTCCCGAGCAGCTCCGGATCGTCGACGTGCTCGGCGATCGAGTAGTCGCGGAGGCTCTGCGTGGCATTGCGGTAGTGCCCCGTCATCGACGCGAGCGTCGAGAACTGCCCCGCGTGCCCGTACGGAGCCGTGAGCTCGACGTTGAGGAGCGGCGGCGTCCGAAACTCGTAGCGGTCCTGGGGCGATGCCGAGACCCCCTCCCGACCGAAGTCGTCCTCCCCGAGCGGCCCGTGCCCCTTCCCCGGTCCGAACTGCGCCATCCCGATGTTGTGGAAGCGCTCGTCCGTGAACGTCGATCCGTCGTGGCACTGCGAGCAGCGCGCGATCGGCCCGAAGAACTCGAGCCCCCCCATGAGCTCCTCGTTCGACAGGGCGAGGTCGTCCCCGAGCAGGAAGGCCTGGAACGGACTGTCGACGGCGTGGAACGCCGAGGCCTCGAACGCGGCGATGGCGTTCCCGACGTGCGCCATCGAGAGCTCGTCGACCGCCGTCCCGGGGTACGCGTCCGCGAAGAGGCCGACGTACTCGGGAATCGCGGTCAGGCGCGCGACGACCGCCTCCCAGATCGCGGCGATCTCATCGTCGTCGACGTCCGCGATCTCGTTCTCGCCCGCGAACCCGCGCATCTCGTCCCGCGAGGTCGGCGGGAACATCGCCTGCGCGGCGAGGGCCTCGAGGCCCGGCTCGAAGACTGCGATCATCGCGGGCGTGAGCGCGGCGCCGGCGGGCGTCACGAGCGTGCCGTTCGGCCGGAGCTCGACGCGTCCGTCCCAGAAGAGCGTGTCGACGAGATGCGCGTTGAGGACCGTCGGACTGTTCCGCGGGACGATCGCGCCGGCCACGCGCTGGGGCCCGAGCCCGACCCCGCCGACGCCCCGCGGAAGCGCTCGCCCGTCTCCCCCTCCCTCGTTCGGGAGATGGCACGTCGCGCAGGAGACGTCCCGATTGCCCGAGAGCTCCTTGTCGAAGAAGAGCGCCTGGCCGAGCGCGAGGAGCTCCGGCGAGAACGTCGGCGTGGGCGCGATGGGCAGGATGAGCTCCTGCGCGATCACGCCGCGCAGCCGGCCGACGAGCTGCGGATCCACCGCGTCGTCGACGGCAATGGCATCCCCCGAGCTGCCGCTGCACGCCGTGCCGAGCACGGCGAGCGCAAGCCCAACAAGCCCAGTCGAACCACCCTTCCCCTCGAACGTCACCGTACCCAGCCTCGAAATCTCCTTGCTCGCCAACCGTCGCGGCAGGCCGAAGGGCCGGGAGTGAGCGCTCGCCCGAACGGGAATCCAGGGCACCTCATGGCCCTCTCATGGAAGAGTCGGGGTTCATGAGAGAACCGTGAGAGGCGGCGGATCGCGGAGCCCGTTCTGCCGATAGGGTCATCAGAGATGCGCGTGCTTGTCGTCGAGGACTTCGGCCCCATTCGGGGCGCTGTGGTGACCGCGTTGCGCGACGAGGGCTGGAACGTCGACGTCGCGGGCGACGGTGCGGCTGCCCTCGAGACGCTGCGCGAAAGTCGCTTCGACCTCGTCGTTCTCGACCTCATGCTTCCGGGCGTCGACGGCGTGCGCGTTCTCCAGGAGATGCGGGCTCAGGGCGACGGCGCTCACGTGCTCGTCATGACAGCGCGCGACGCCGTGGGCGACCGCGTCTCGGTCCTGGACGAGGGCGCCGACGACTACCTCGTCAAGCCGTTCGCGATGGAGGAGCTCGTCGCGCGCGCCCGCGCTCTCCTGCGTCGCAAGTACGCGCGCAAGTCGCCCGAGATCGTCGTCGGCCCCCTCACGGTCCGCACGGCAGACCGTTCGGTGAGCATGGACGGCCACGCGGTCGAACTCACGCCTCGCGAGTACGCCCTGCTCGAGTACTTCGCGTACCGCCGCGGCGAGCTCGTGACCCGCGAAGAGCTCAACGAGAACCTGTACGGAGACCAGCGTTCGACGAGCAACGTCGTCGACGTCTACGTGGGATACGTGCGCAAGAAGCTCGAGGCGGCCGGCCATCCGCGTCTCCTCCAGACGAAGCGCGGCCAGGGCTTCATCCTCACGGCGGACGCGTGAACGCTCCGAGCATCCAGCGCCGCGTCCTGGCGGGCTCCGTCCTCGCCGTCGCGGCCACGATCGGAGTCACGGGCTTCGCGATCCACCGCGCGGCCGCGGCGAAGCTCGCGGCGAACGGCCGCGACGCGCTGCGCTCGGTCGTCGAGCTGGGCGCGGAGCGCGTCGCACGCGAGTCGGTGATGGAATCGCGCCGGGGCACGAACGAGCTGAGCTTCCTCGACGGCGACCTGGCCGGCGACATCGAGTGGACCTGCCGGCGCTCGAGGGAGTCGGACCCCCTGGCCCAGACGGCGGGCTTCCCCGTGGTCCCCATCGGCGCTTTCGATCCTGACGATGCGAGGCTCGGTCCCGGCGAACAGTCGGACGTGCAGGTGTTCCAGGTACACGACGGCGCAGGCGTGCCGTTCCGCGTCGCGGCCGTCGTCCTCCAGCCCGCCGATCCGCCGCGCGCGCCCGGCCGGTTCCCGCCGCCGCGTCGCGGTGCGCGCCCTGGCCCTGGCCCAGGCCCTGGCGGTGAGCGTCCGTTCCTCCCTGTGCCTCGCGGCTCGGATCGCCTCCGGGACGAGCTTCCGTTCCGTCCCGGCGAGCAGTTCGTGATCGAGGCGGCCGTCCCGATCGCCGAGGAGCGCCGTGCGCTCGATGCGCTCGCGCGCCTCCTCGCGATCGCGGGGCTGGCCGCGGTCTCGATCGCCGGACTCTCGATCCACGTCGTCGTCCGACGCGGCCTCGCTCCGCTCGCGTCGCTCTCGAAGCGAATCGAGTCGATCGGCCCCGACGACCTCGGCGAGTCGATCCGCGAAGGCAGTGTTCCTACCGAGCTCGAGCCGATCGTCGACTCGTTCGAGTCGACGCGTGCGAGGCTCTCGGACGCCTTCGATCGCGAGCGCCGCTTCACCGCCGACGCGGCCCACGAGCTGCGAACGCCGATCGCCGGCCTGCGCGCGACGCTCGAGGTCGCGCTGAGACGCGAGCGAACGAAGGACGAGTACAAGGACGCCGCGCGCCAGTCCCTCGACATCGCGCTGTCGATGCAGGACACGGTCGAGACTCTGCTGCTCCTCGCGCGCCGCGAGATCGATACGAGCGAGCGCACCGCCGTCGAGCTCGAGGGCGCCGTCCGGCGCGCGTTCGCCCCCCACGCCGAGCAGCTCGAGCGGCAGCGCGTCGACGTGCGCTACGACATGGACCACGACTGCGGCGCCGTCGCCACCGTCGTGCCGGCGCTGCTCGAGCGCATCACGTCGAACCTCGCGAGCAACGCGGCGAGCTACGCCGCGATGGGCTCGACGATCGAGGTCGAAGCGTGGAGCGAGAGCGATCGGACGAACCTCGTCGTCCGCAACCGCTGCGACGTGCTCCCGGCGGACACCGCCAAGCGCGCGTTCGAGCCGTTCTGGCGCGCGGACGACGCGCGCGCGGACCATGGAACGCACGCGGGACTCGGACTGACGCTCGTCCGGACGAGCGTCGAGGCGATGGGCGGCGAGGCGTCGCTCGAGACGTCGAGCGACACCTTCGCCGTTCAGATCCGCCTGCCCCGCTGATCTATTCGATCGCCACGCGGATCGCGTTCGTCTTCGCGATTCCCCCTGTGGCTCCGGCGTCGCGGATCCACCACTGGGCTTCGTAGCTCAGGCCGACGAGCACCGGGAGCGTCGCGTCCGCGTCGACCCACGTCGCGTGGCCCTGGCCCGGGCCGGAGCCCTCGACGATCTGGGCCAGGGGGAGGCCCGCCCGCAGGTCCGCGGTCGTCGCGCCCGCGGGGACCGAGATCGGGAAGGCGCGCAGGACCGCGAAGCTCCCTCCGAGGGCGCCGTGGAGGCCGACCCGGAAGCCCCGGTTGCCCTCCTTCGGCGGAGCCGTCGCGAGGATCTGCGGCACGAATCCGGCGGTCCCCGCGACCTCTCCGAACCCGAGCAGGGAAGGGTTTGGCGACGTCCTCTCCGACCAGAGAGTCGGTCGATCGAACGGCGCGGTCTCCGCGGCAACGCGCGGATCGGTGAGCGTGCGCAGGAACGTGACGATGTCGGCGCCGACGGGCGGCGGAATCGCGATGCCGTTCAAGAGCGGGTCCTTGTTGGCCCCGAACGGACCGCCGTCGCCGCTGTAGAAGCCCATCACCTGCTGGAGGCTGTCGATGGTCGGCGCCCCGCTGTGGAAGAAGCGCTCGCGCAGGTCCACGTTGCGCAGCGACGGCGTCTTGAAGCGCCCGCGGTCGCTGAAGAGACCCGTCACGCTGCGCCGCCCGTCGTCCTCGTTCACGGGACGCAGCCCGAGGTTGTGGTACTCGCCGTCCGAGAAGAGCGTGCCCGAGTGACACTGGTTGCAGCGCGACTGCGGCGCGCGGAACGCGTTGAATCCGCGCTGCTCCGCCTGCGTGAACTGGGTCTCGCCGCGCATCACGCGGTCGAACTTCGACTCGTCCGGAACGAGCGTCCTCTGGTACGCGGCGAGCGCGAACGCGATGCGGACCGGCGTGATCTCCGTCGAGCCGAACGCGTTTCCGAAGAGCTCGGGGTACGTCGCGTCGACCACGAGCGCGGCGGCGACGTCGGCCGGGAGGTCCAAGGCGAGCGCGAGGGGCCGCGCATCCGCGAGCTGGCTCGTCACGGCCTCCCACGACCGGTCGGACCACGCCATCTCGACGTCGGACAGGATCGGCTGGAGCGACTGGCTCTCGAGCGCTCCGCCCTGGCCGATCACGACCGCGCCCGAAACCGGGTCGCGGAACTCCCCCGTCGCGCGCCCGTCCCAGAAGAGCTCTTCGAAGTACGCCGCGCCGATCATGCTCGGCGAGTTGCGGTTCGTCGCCTGGACGTCGAACCCGAAGATGCCGTCGTCCTCGAAGTGGCCGAAGGCGTTCGAGCGGTGCATTCCGGGCGAGCCGAAGAGATCGTCCGGCGTTCCGAAAGCTCCGTCGGGGCCGGGATGCGCCGGCGCGAGAGCGATCCGCGGATCACCCCCGCCCGCGGAGGGCACGTGGCAGGTGCCGCACGCCATCGTCCCGTCGCTCGACAGCTGCTCGTCCCAGAACAGCATCTTGCCGAGCACCGCCTTCGCGGGCGTCGTCGGGTTCTCGGGGGGCGTCGGCGGAGCGGGCAGCGGGCCCTGTGCGAGCGCGGGAGCGGAAAACAGGATGAGGGTCGTGAGCGTCGTTCGTTCGTTCATGGTCGTCGTGGCGTGGCCGACCTGTGCGAGGAGTCCACGAACAACGTCGACACTCCGACCGCGACGAGCAAACGGGCGCTCATGGGGCTCTCATCGAAGGGAGGGTGCCGGTCGAGTCGTCGTCCATGTGAAGGACCCGCGCGCGCCCGCGCGGTGCGACGTCACCCAAAAAAACAGGACGACTCCGCTTCCGGTGCTGCGCCCGGGCTGCGCGTAGGTGGACGAGGCGCCAGCGCGTCTTTCCCTCACTCCCTTGGCCCATCACCGCGCGTGCGGTCTCCCAGGATGACGAAGAACCTCCACCTCCCCGCGGCGCTCGCCGGCGCGATCGCGATCGGCGGCCTGCTCAGCCCCCAGGCCTTCCAGATCGGTGCGACCGCGCGCCCCATCCTGACGAGCGAGCAGCGCGAGATCCTCTCGCACCTCTCGATCGTGCAGCTGCCGGACGGACAGGGAGGAACGGTCAAGACGATCCGCGTGGAGGCCGCCAACCTCCAGATCGTCAACGGTGCGGGGAGCACGGCCACGAAGAACGGGCTCGGCAACCTGATCGTCGGCTACAACGAGACGGGCGCGTCGTTCGGCGACGATCGCACGGGATCGCATTCCGTCGCGATCGGCGAGAAGAACACGTACTCGAGCTGGGGAGGCCTCGTCGCCGGCTTCGAGAACAGCGCCGTCGGCCCCTTCTCGGCAGTCAGCGGAGGCACCCTCAACCGCGCGACGGGCATCAGCAGCTCCGTCTCCGGCGGTGAGAACGGCGTCGCGTTCGGCGATCAATCGAGCATTTCGGGCGGCTGGGAAAACCAGGCCGGCGGGCTGCGCGCCAGCGTCTCGGGCGGTCGCCAGGGCTCCGCGTCGGGCAACTTCGCGTCGATCTCCGGCGGGTTCATCAACCAAGCGTCGGCCAACTACGCGAGTGTCGCAGGCGGCTCCGACAACGTGGCCGCGGGCGTCGGATCGTCGATCGTCGGCGGGACGCTGAACTTCGTGTCCGCGGGAAGCGCGGCCATCCTCGGCGGCTCGTCCAACCGCGCGCTCGCTGCCACGAGCGCCATCACGGGAGGTTGCAATCAGGAGGCATCGATCCCCTGCCAGGTCGGTCCGTGAGCTCTTGAGAGGAACGGGGAGCTCACTGTCGATGGTGGAACACCGTCCATGCCGGGGTCGCGGGCAAGGCCTAGACTCCGTGCATGGACGGTGGGTCGCCAGGCTCCGAGGTCGCCTTCTCGGACGAGCTCTACGAGCAGCTCCGCGGGCTCGCCGCGCAGATGTTCCGGCGCGAAGACGCCGGGCACACGCTGCAGCCGACGGCGGTCGTGCACGAGGCGTACCTGCGCCTCGCCGATCGAATGCCGGAAGAGTGGAACGACCGTTCGCACTTCTTCGCCGCGTCCGCGCGTGCAATGCGCCGCGTCCTCATCGACGCAGCCCGGCGCAGGGGAAGCGAAAAGCGTGGCGGAGGCGCTGAGAGGGTGACGCTCCACGAAGGCGCGGCGGAAGAGGAGCCGACCCTCCACGTCGGCGTGGCCGAGCTCGACGAGGCGCTGGAGAAGCTCGCGAAACACAGCGAGCGCTACGTCGAGATCGTCGAGCTCCGCTTCTTCGGAGGTCTCAGCGTCGAGGAGGTCGCGCACGTCCTCGGCATCTCCGATCGGATGGTTCGGCTCGAGTGGGCGAAGGCTAGGTCCTGGCTGAGCCTGTACCTCGAGGACCCGCAGTTCTGACCGCGCGCGCGTGGATCCATGGAGAAGCCGGACGACCTAGCGCGCCTCGAGCGCATCTTCGACGAGGTCTGCGAACGCACGCCGAGCGAGCGGGCAGCGTACCTCGACGATGCCTGCCCGGATCCGGGCGACCGACGCAGGATCGAGTGGATGCTCGACCGCTTCGATCGAGCGCTGGAGGCCGGCGAGTCGGCGCCGAAGATCATCCAGGGACCGAGCACGCCTCCCGAGGAGGTCGCGGGCTTCCGCGTCGTGCGCGAGCTCGGTCGCGGCGGGATGGGCGTCGTCTATCTCGCCGAGCAGTCGGAGCCCGTCCGGCGCAAGGTGGCGCTCAAGATCGCGCGCACCAACCTGCGCGGGCGCCAGGCGATCGAGCGGTTCCACGTCGAGCGCCAGGCACTCGCGAGACTCTCCCACCCGAACGTCGCACAGCTCTTCGAGGCCGGCGCGACCGAGGACGACTTTCCGTACTTCGCGATGGAGTACGTGCAGGGTCGCGAGATCGTGGAACACTGCGACTCCGAGCAGCTCGACATCGGGGCACGCCTGCGCCTCTTCGTCGACGTCTGCTCCGGCGTGCACCACGCCCACCTGAACGGAGTCCTGCACCGCGACCTGAAGCCGAGCAACCTGCTCGTCGGGGAGTACGACGGGCGAGCGGTGCCCAAGGTCATCGACTTCGGCGTCGCGAAGGCGATCGACGCGTCCTGGTCGGACGGCGACCTGTCTCGCACGGGCATCGTCGGGACACCCGCGTACCTCAGCCCGGAGGCGATCGACGTCAGCCGCTCCGTCGACGGTCGGACCGACGTGTATTCGCTCGCCGTCGTCCTGTGCGAGCTCGTCGCGGGCACGCGCGCGGTCGCCCAGAAGGAGAGCCCCTACGAGGTCGTCACCCCCTCGACCCCGCGAAGCGCCTCCAAGGTCTTCGCCGAGTCCGACGAGACGACGCGCGCACGCGTCGCCCGACAGCGCGGCCTGACCCCGGCGCGACTCGCGCGACTCCTCGAAGGCGACCTGGGCTGGATCGTCGCTCGCGCGACGGCGCCCGCGCCGGAAGAGCGCTACGCGTCCGTCGACGCACTCGCCGCGGACGTGCAGCGGTTCCTCGACGATCGCCCGGTCGAAGCGGCACCGCACGACCGCATCCAGGTCGCTCGCAAGTTCGCGCGGCGACATCGGACGTCGCTCGTCGCCGGTGCTCTCGT
>JBCCSK010000017.1:0-30497 GCA_039200205.1 Planctomycetota bacterium | reverse complement strand
CTCCATCCTGCGCCGGACCTGGGCCGCGCGATCGCGCAGCACGTCGGGACGCTTCGCCGCTGCCAGTGCGCTGTGCTCGCTCAGCTTGCCCTCGATCAGCAGACGAGCGAGGTCCTGCTCGAACGTCTGCATGCCCTGCGATCGCCCCCCTTCCATCGCGCTGTAGATCTGGCTGCTCTTCGACTGGACGAGCAGGTTCGACACCGCGGGGGTCACCATGAGCACTTCGCTGGCGACGACTCTCTGCCGCGGTCGACCGAGGGAATCGGCGCCGCGAGCGAGCGCTCCGTCCGCGACGAGGAGCCTCTGCGAGACGACGCAGCGCAGCACGAGACCGAGCTGCTGACGGATGGCCGGCTGCTCGTCCGCGGAGAACACCCCCACCATGCGCTCGATCGTGCTGACGCAGTCGCCGGCGTGCACCGTCGTGAGGACCAGGTGCCCGGTCTCCGCGGCCGTGATCGCGGTGCGGATCGTGTCCGTGTCGCGAATCTCGCCGACGAGCACGACGTCGGGGTCCTCACGCAGGCTCGCGACGAGGGCGTCGTTGAACGACGCGGTGTCCAGGCCCACCTCGCGCTGGTTGACCAGCGCACGGGCCGGACGGTGCACGTACTCGATCGGATCCTCGATCGTGATGACGTGACAGGGGTGCTGCTGGTTGATCCGATCGACGAGCGTCGCGAGCGTCGTCGACTTGCCGCTGCCCGTCGGACCGCTGACGACCACGAGCCCGTTCGGCACGTTGCAGAGGCCGTACAGCGACTCGGGCAGTCCGAGCTCGGCGAGACCCCGGAACCGGTCCTCGAGCCGACGCAGAGCGACGGCCAGACCGCCGCTGCGCCAGTAGGCGTTGAACCGATAGCGCGTGCCGTCGTCGGCGGTGAAGGCTCCGTCGACGCTGCCCGCGTGGCGCTTGCTGAAGCCGCGGCTCAGGTGGTCGACGACCGCGACCATCGTCGCGTGATCGAACGGCGCCTCACCGGGCACGACCTCCAGGGGACCCTGCGAGCGCAGGTAGGGCGGCAGCCCCTCCACGAGGTGGATGTCGCTCGCATCCTGTTCCACGCAGCGCGTCAGCAGCGGACCCAGCCGCTCGGGCAGACGCGACGCCGCGCGGAGATCGGCCGCCGAGGCGTCCTGGGGGTCGTGCGCGGGCGTCGTCACGGAGCACCCACTTCGTGCACGAACAGCTCCCAGCGGTGGAGCGACGTGCCGGGCCGGGCCGGCTGCATCTCCAGCGCGGAGAGCCCGAGCCCCGTCGGAAACGCCTGGACGTCCGCGAGCGCGGCGCGGACCGACGGCCACGTGCCCGCCACACTGACCTGCCAGTTCGTCTTCCGGTTGGAGCTGCTGCGGGCCGCTCGGTTCGAGGCCGCTGAGCTCGAGGCGTTCAGCCTGGCAGCCGCTCTCCTCTTGCGCCCGCTGCCGTACTGCGCGGTCTGGGTCGGGGCGAGACTCCGGGAGGCGACGTTCTTCATCGCGAGCACGCGCACACCGTGCTTCGCCAGGCGACGGGTCAGCTGATCCATCGCGTCCGCCATCGCGAGAGATCGGGTCTCCCGCGGAGCCTGGAGCTCCTCCAGGCTCGACATGATCTCGGCTTCGCGCGCTTCGAGCTGCGCGAGCTCCTCTCGGCTCTCCGTGAGCGACGCGGACGCATCCTGGAGCTGGCCCTGCATCCGCACCTGGGCGGCGCGACCGGTGATCTGGTCGAGGCGCGTCTCGGCGGCCTTGATCTCCTTCGACGGGCCGGGGAGGCCCAGGGACACGATGACGACGAGCGCCGCCGGCAGCAGGGAGACGAGCCAGAGTTCGCGGAGCGAGAGCCTGCGTTTCGCCGTCATCGAACGCTCCCCGCGGCGCCCGCCGGCTCGATCTTGGTCGAGAAGCGCCAGACCACGCGCTGCGGCCCCGCCTCCGGCTCGATCTGCGCGGGGCTGACCGACCAGTCGTCGGCGAGCCGCGCGCTGAGTTCGCGCGCCAGCCGCGACGCCGCGGCGGGCTCGACCGCGATGCCGGTGATCTCGTGCTGGACGCCGGTGTGCTCGATCGACTGGATCACGATCTGCTCGGACGTCGAGCCCGTGAGGACGGACAGCATCTCCGCGAGCGCGGGCCTGCGATCCGCCTGGCCGGTCGGACCCGATGCCCGCTCCCGCACGGCGCGCTCGAGCTGCGCCTCCAGGTCCTTCACCGCCTTCTCCTTGGTTCGCACGTCCTGCGCTTCCTGCCTCGCCTGCTTGCGCCGGTCCGCGATCTTCCTCTGGTCGGCCTCGGCATGCTGGAGCTGTCCCTGGAGGACTTCGAGTCGCGCCTCGCCGTCGCGCCTCTGCTGGAACACCGTGTAGCCGGCGAGTGCGAGTGCGAGCACGCCGACCACCACCGCCGGCCAGCGCGCCGCCGGAGCCTTCGGGGCACGGAGCGTCGGCAGCGGGTCGTCGCCGGTGGAGTCGGTCGTCGCCAGAACCCGAGCCCACGCGGCCGCGAACGCGTCCGCGGTGTCGTCGTCCGCAAGGTCGCCGACGGGGACGGCGTTGCCCGAGTCGCCCGGATCGCCGCCGCCGGCCGCCAGCCAACGGGCGGTGCCGCTCGCAGCGACGACCTCCTGCCAGTCCGGTCCTCCGCGGATCTGGACCCCGGGCTCGACCAGCGTGTGATCGAGCGCGGTCGGCTCGCCTCGACGCAGGTAGGGCTCCAGCGCGCGGCGCCAGTCGCTGCCGGGTGCGATCCCCAGCGGAACGACGGTGAGTCGCCCGGAGATCGACTCCGTCAGCACGACCGAGTCCGACCAGAACTCGACGCGACGCCAGCTGGGATCGTCCGAACCGACGAAGGTCCCCGCGTCGTCGTACGCGACGGACAGCGCCTCGGGGAGACCGGCGGGATGGCTGATCCCGGCGAGCTTCGCACCCGCGCCGCGCACGGCCTTGGCGACCGCGACCACTTCGGCGCGCCTGGCCTGGGCCACGAGGAACTGGTCGTCCTGCTGCGCCATCCGCCGCCGCTGGACGGCGGTGATGGCTTCGGCCGGACTCAGGTCGCTGATGGCCTCGGCCTCGTACGCCGCGGGGGCGACGAGGTCCTTGTCGGCGAGCCCGGCCACCGCACTGCCCGGAAGCGCGACTTCGCCGAGCCAGACCGCGCTGTCGAGGAACCACACGCGCTTGCCGGGCTTACCGCCCTTCTCGAGCGCCTGGGCGATCGCCTCGTCCGCCTGGTACGTGGGCTCACGCCAGCGCTGCACGCGCGGGTCGGACCCGCGGCGGAGGTCGGCGCGCAGCAGGAGACCCTGCGTGCGGATCACGACCGTGAGATCGGGGCGGGGGGCCATGGTTAGCGGCCTTCCAGGACCAAAGGCGAAGGCAGGGTCAGTCCACCCGCCGGCATGGTGAAGCTAAGAACGCTTTTGGCCCGAGTTGTCAGATCTGCGGCCGGATCGGGTGGGACCGTCGGCACGGCAGCGATGCTTCCCGCAATCTGATACGCGACGAGTAGTTTCGGTCCCTTGGGCATTCTCAGGCCAACGAGCGGCACGCCAAGTGGATCCTCGAACTCGATCGGTACATCCTCCGTCAGGGCTGCGCCAGGCGGGTCCACCACGACGCTAAACAACTCACTTTGGTAGAGGAGTGCGGGCCGACCATCGTCGACGCCGTAGACTCGCACGATTCCCTGATTGCCCTCTGAAGCCGAGTCTGGGAGCGTGAAGCGAACCGTCATTCTGCTCACTGCCAGCACGCCACTCGCGCGGTCAACACTCTCCAGCACGTCCTCGAAAACAACAGCAAGCGGAGCGGCGAGGTTGAACGGGTCTGCTGGATCTGCTGTGCCTGAACCACCGCTCCTCACCGCACCGATCGGATCGGCCAGGTCGATCGCAAGTCCGTCGGTGTCGGTCAGGACGTAGTCAGCGTTCCACCCGTCGCGCAGCTGACTCGCGCCGACCGGCAATCGGACGTAGGGCCCCCTCCAGCCGCTGAGCATGTCCAGCTCGTTGTCTAGACCCGTGATGGCCCGAAGTCCGTAGAGCCGATCATTAGCGGCAAACAGGCCCGGTTCCCACAGCTCACTCAGCGCAAGACCAGCGACCGCCTGCGGAAGTCGCCCCATGTCGGCAACGAATCCGGGAAGGACTCCGGTCGGATCCTCGAGGCCGAAGGGCTGCCGGCCGAGCACCGCTTCATCCAGTTCTTCCAGCGTCCGAACCGTCTGCTGATAGCGAGCCTCGCTCGTCAGGCCAGCGGTCTGCGTGAGCATGACCGTGCCGAGAACCGAGAGGATCGCAAGCACCACCACGAGCTCCAAGAGCGTCAGGCCACCCTGACTCCCGCTGCTCGTCATGTTCCGCAGATCAGGGCTCAACGAACGGGTCCTCCCTGAACAGGTACAGCACGAGATCGTCGCTCTTCTCCAGCAGAGTGGGCGTCGGGACATCGGGTGGCGTGTCGAGGATGCGGTCCGGCCCGGCGGAGACGAGCCGCGCATTCGGACGCCCGGCAGGGCTCGCACCCGGGAGCTGAATGATGATTGGCCGACCCCAGCCGTCCAGAGGAGCGAGGTCGCCTTGCTCTCCGTAGCGGTCGAGGAAACCGGCAGCGCCCAGACCGACGAGGTCGTAACTGGTCGCAGCGGAGGCATCGAGCCACTCCCCTCTCCATCCGGTCTGCGAGATCGGGTCGTAGTCGAGCAGTGGTTCCAGTGACGTGGCGTCCTCGACCGGTGCGAAGAAGAGATAGTTGAGCTGCGGGTGGTTCGCACGACCGGCGTCGACCTCGTCCTGGCCCGGCCAGGGGAGACCCGTGGCGGCACCGAATGCCACCCCGTTCGCATCCCTCGCAAACCGCATCGCCTGCTCGTATCCGCCCGTCCCGACGATCGCCCGGGCCACGTTCGCGAGCGTCGTCCGGGTCGCCTGCTCTCTCGAGTCCTTCGTGAAGTTGCCGAGCAGAGGCACGAGGAGGCCGGCGAGCGCGACGAGGATCACGAGGACGACGACGAGCTCGATGAGCGTCAACCCCGCGCGCAAGCTGGGCCGTACCGCCCGCCCGCAACGAAGGATGCGCATCCCGAGTCGATCGGGAGCGGTCGTCCGCGGCTTGGTGAGACTGTTCGTCATGCGCATGCCAAGGTCCTCCTGCAAAGGAACGCTGCCGCGGCGAACCGCGGCAACGGATGAGCCCGAGTGGCTCGGGCGCGCCACTCGGGCCGGGGGCGGGTGCTTCACGCGCAGTGGAGCACCCGCGCCTGCGTCAGGCGAACGACCCTCAGAGGCCCGTGCCCTGCACCTCGTCCCAGTAGATGCCGACGTGGTTGTCAGCGGTCTCGAAGTTGCTGCCGTCGAGGCAGTAGCTCACGCGTCGGAATTCGGCGGACGCGTCCGCTTCGCTGACCTCGAAGATCGCGCCGAACCGCGAGTAGGCCTGGTTCGGGAACGCGCCTTCCGTGTCGCCGAAGTGCACCGGCGCCTCGGGCGTCAGGGTGCCGAGCAGCGTCCAGGGGCGGTCGATGCCGAGCCAGATGTAGCGGTTGCCGCCAGCCACGGCCGGAAGGTTGATCTGCGCGGCCTGGGGCCCGTCGAGAACGATGACGTCGGTGCCGACGGCGACCGTCTCGGTCTGAAGGTCGGCGTTGAACGTCACATCGAAGCCGGCGACGGTCGGATCGCCGTGGTCGAACACGGTAGTGATTCCGATGTCGTTGAGGCCGGCGACCTCACCCGCGGTGAGCTGGCCCACCGTGAGCGAACCGCCGCCGCCGCCGCCGCCGGCGGTGTTGGACGCGGAGTCGTTGACCGGGTCGCCGGCGCCGACGCCGATCTGGATCACGCCGGTCGTCCAGTTGTCGCCGAGCGTGCCGAGCGTCGCCTGGGCGGCGATGAGCATCTTCGACGTCTCGGGGATGTTGCTGGCGCAGGTCGCAACGTGCGAGCGGGTGAGGGCGTTGCCGATCACCGGAACGAGCAGGCCGCCCACCGCCACGAGGATGGTGAGGACGACGACGAGTTCGATGAGGGTCAGCCCGGCGCGACGGGAGGCGCGCAAAGCCTTCAGGGAGAGAGTTTTCATGGAGAAGAAGTCGAACGTTCGCGACGGCCAAGGGCCCTCGGGGGGCGTTGTCGCCCAGGCGCCTCTCCCCAGAACTCCTGGGGATAAGAAAGGCACGAGAGCACCTGTGCAGTCGCGAGTGCGGAACGGTATTGCGAACGAGACTCAACCGCAAGACAAGACGCGCCCGAAATCACTTGCACGGCCATGCAACCTTTGCAAGGCCTGCGCCGTGCGATCGGCGCGCCGCGGTCGGGCCGGTTTATGCCGCGAGACGCGTCTGCGCGCGACCTCTTTCCGCGGCCTCTGACCAAACTCCGCCCTCTCTACGGGAGTGTCCCCATCGAATGCGGGACACAGTCTCCGCCGACGACCGAGAAGCCGCGTCGATCAGCCCCAGTCGCGTCAGATCGTCAAGGTGCGAACTTGCGGTACGTCGTCCACGCGTGTAGCCCTTGCGATCGCGTCGCCGCGTGACTTCGGGCGAACGCCACCATGCCGAGCCGCAGTCCTCACCCCCCGCGATCGCGAGCCCTGGGGCTCGTCGTCTCGCTGTGCCTGCTGCTGCAGCCGCTCCTCGTTCCGCTCCATCTCACGCTGACGGAGCACGGTCACGAGACGGGGCATCGGCACGCTCAGAGCGAGCAGCACCAGCGGCACCACCACCATCACGGACACTCCCACTCGCACACCGAGGCGTCGGAGCGCGTGGCTTCCGCATCGAGCGCAGATCGCTCGCATCCCACGCACCCCGCCGAGGATCACCTCGAAGGCAGCGAGACCGAGCGGTCCCTCGCGACGCCGAGTCGCGCGCATCCGATGCCGATCGCGCTCCTCTCGAGTGGAGTCGATGTGAGTGACGGCGGGGAACTCGCGGAACGGCGATCGACCCTGCTCGTCGATCCACCGCCACGATCTCCCGCGCATCGACGCGTGCCCTCGAGGGCACCACCCGCGACGTCCTGATTCTGTGTGGCGCAGCACGCTGCGCCGTGGTCGTTCGCATCGATCCATCGATGCGGGCGCTCCCAAGCGATCAGACGGAAGTCGTGAGACGTGAGATCCATATCGAGCGAGCCCGAGCGGCTCACGCGCGCGTGCCGTAGCGAACGGCCGCTCGCCATCCGGGCGTGTCGCGACGCCCTTCCCACGTGTGCGCTCCTGCTCGCGAGCGGATGCGCGAGCTACGAGCGCTTGCCGCTCGACGGAGAGCTCGTGGTCGCGCAGCTCGCCGAACGCCCGACCGCGGAGCTCGACGTCGAGGCGGCCTCCGACTGGCTGGAGGACTGGTTCCCGTTCGCGACGAACGTCCGCTGCGACGACGGTGTGACGCTGGCCGAGGCGAACGTCCTCGCGCTCCTCTACTCACCCCGGGTCCGAGCCGCTCGGTCGGAGGAGGGAGTCTCCGCCGCTCTCGTCGTGCAGTCCGGCGTGCTGAGCAATCCGCAGCTCTTCCTCGGGCCCATGTTCTCGACGGAGGGAAGCTCGACCATCTTCCCGGCGAGCCTCACCTGGCAGCTTCCGCTCTGGGGCCAGGTCGACGCGCGAGAAGAGAGCGCGCTGGCGGACCTGAGCGTGGCGCAGCTCGCCGTCGTCGACGTGGAGCTCTCCGCGCTGCGCGAGGTGCGCGCCGCTTTCCTGAGGCTCGAGCGACGTCGGAGGGAGGTCGAGGCCTTCGACTCGGTCGTGAGCTTCAGCACGCAGCTCGTTCGGTGGGTGGAGGAGCTCGGCGATGCGGGGGAAGCGAGCCTCTCGACCGTGTATCTCGTGAGAGCCGAGAGGGACGCCGCGCTCGCCGCGCTCGAGCGCGCGAGAGCGATGCGCATCGGCGCCAGGAGCCGACTCCTGGAACTCCTCGGCCTCTTGCCGGACGCGGAGATCGAGTTCACGACGGAGGGTGCGAACGTCATGCCGTCCCTTCCGGAGGAGAGCGAGGGGAACGAGCTTCTGCGCGTACCCGCTCTTCGCCAGGCGCACGCCTCGTACGAAGCGTCCGAGGCCGCGCTGAAGCTCGCCGTTCGGCAGCAGTACCCGTCCGTTCGAGTCGGGCTCCAGTACGAAGGCGACCGCGGTGAGCCCTTCCTCGGGCCGGGGCTCTCGCTCTCGCTCCCTCTCTTCGACCGCAACGAGGGCGGCATCGAAGCCGCGCGGCGAGCGCGGGAGCTCGCCCGTCAGCGCTACGAAGCCGAGCTGCTGCGCGTCTCCCATGGCGCGGCCCGTTCACGCGCGTCCGCGGACGCCGCCGAGTCCATCGTGCGCGCGTACCGCGAGGGGTCGCTGCGAGATGCAGACGACGCGCTCGTGGCGCTGGAGCAGCGCCTTCGACTCGGTCACGCCACGGCCCTCGAAGCGGTGGCGACGCAGAGCGCCGTCGCTCGATCTCGCGCGCGGCTGCTCGAGCTCGAAGAGCAGCTCTACGTCTCTCGCTTCGACCTCGCTCTCGCGAGCGGCCACGCCTTCCCTCCCATGAACGACACGAACCCGAGCGGAGGTGATCGATGAAACGGTGCTCGATCCTCCTCGCCGCCCTCGCCCTCGGCTCCTGCATCGAAGACGCGGCGCGCGAGCCGACGGCCCCCGAGCCGCCCTCGTACACGAATCGCATCCCCGTGCCTCCGAAGGTGGTGAGCAACCTCGGCATCACCTTTGCCGCGGCCGAGACCGGTCGACTGGAGCGCTGGAAGACCCTGTCCGGTGAGCTCGTCGTCCCCGAGCACCGCCAGTGGACCGTTCGCGCACCGGCGGCGGGGCGGCTGCTCTCGATGGCACCCCAGTGGACGCCGCTGCGCCGCGGCGAATCCCTCGCGACGCTCTCGTCCCCCGAGCTCCTGGCGGCCCGTGGCAGCCTCGTGCTCGCCGACGAGCGACTGGAGGCTGCCGCCGCGGAGGTCGCGGCCGTCCTCGAGCGCCTTCAGGAGAGCCGTGAGTCCGTCGGAGAAGCGCAGCGCTTCGAGACGGCCTGCCGCGAGCGCTTGGACGAGGTCCTGGCGCTGGAGCAGAGCGCGAACGCGCTCGTCGCACGCGAGCTGCTGGAGGCCCGACGGTACGTCGCAGACGCCGGTCGAACGCGCCTCGAGGCCGGGATCGCGCACGACGCACTCGTCTCGAAGCTCGCCTCCAAGAGGCTCGCCGTCGAAGAAGCGAGGCTCCTCGCCGACGAGGCGCGGGCTCGGATTCGCCTCCTCACGGGCGCCCCCGGCGACGCGGAGCTCCACCCGCCGCGCGACGCGTCCAGCTCCGAACGCGATGCGGAGACGGTCATTCCCATCCCCTCGCCCGGCACGGGAACCGTGCACGCGGTGATGGCGACGGCGGGAACGACCGTCGCCGCCGGCGACCCGCTCGCGAGGATCGCGGCGACCGACATGCTGCAGTTCCGCGGCTTCCTGCCGGAGAGCGACGCCGGGTCACTCCCCGCGGGAGCCGACGTCGTTCTGGAGTTCACGTCCGAGCACCTTCCCGACGCGCAGACGACCCTCGCGCTCCAGCTGCCGGTCGCCGACGACGCGACTCGCATGCTGTCGGTCTGGGCCGACGTCCCCAACGGATCCGGGATGCTGGCGAGCGGAATGACCGCGCGGGCCCACGTGCTGGTCGCTCGAAGCGAGAGTCCAAGGGTCCTCATCCCGGTCGCGTGCGTCGTCGACGACGGGCTCGAGGCGATCGTGTTCAAGCGCGACGCGAGGGACGACGACCTGGTGATCCGCACTCCCGTCCGACTCGGGGCTCGTTCCCGCGAGCGCGTCGAGGTGCTGTCCGGAGTCCGCGCGGGAGACGTCGTCGTCGTCGACGGAGTCCACCAGCTCCAGCAGACGGGGCTCGGGAAGGCGCCCGCCGGCGGGCACTTCCACGCCGACGGCACCTGGCACGCCGGCAACCACTAGCGAGCCATGCTGGACGCACTGATCCGCTGGTCCCTCCAGCACCGGGGCGCCGTGATCGGCCTCGCGGTCCTCCTGTTCGCAGCCGGCGTGTACCGCGTTCCGCGCATGCCCGTCGAGGTTTTCCCCGAGCTCAACGCGCCGACGGTCACGATCATGACGGAGGCTCCAGGCTACGCCCCGGAAGAGGTCGAACGCGCGGTCACCTTCCCGATCGAGACCGCGCTCAACGGAGTCGCGGGACTGCGCAGGATCCGCTCGAGCTCCGCCCTCGGTCTCTCCATCGTCTGGGCGGAGTTCGAGTTCGGCGGCGACGTCTACCGCCACCGACAGCTCATCGGTGAGCGGCTCGCTCTGATGCAGAGCCGACTGCCGGAGAACGTGCACCCGCCGTCGATGACGCCGGTCTCCAGCGTCGCGGGCGAGGTCATGCTCCTCGGCCTCACCAGCCCGACGGCGCAGGTCGGTCCACAGGAGCTCCGCCGTCTCGGCGAGTTCGATCTGCGTCCAAGGCTCCTCGCCGTCACGGGAGTCGCGCAGGTGACCGCGGTCGGCGGCGAGCTGCCTCAGTACCAGGTCCATGTCGACCCGGACGAGCTGCTCCGGTACGGGCTGACGCTCTCCGACGTCGAGTCGGCCACGTCGGCCTCCCACGCGCCGGTCGGAGCGGGCTACCTGCCCGACGTACGCGGACGAGAGCTGCCGCTGCGCCCACAGACGCGCGTGCTCGAGCCGGCGGACATCGGCTCGACGGTCGTCGGCCGGTGGCGCGGCGTCCCCGTTCCGCTGTCGCAGGTCGCGTCCATCGGCCTCGAAGGCGCGCCGCGCCGCGGCACGGGCTCGTCCCGCGGCGAACCCGCGGTGATCCTGACCGTCCAGCGCAGCCCGAGCGCCAACACGCTCGCGCTGACCGAGCGGATCGACAGCATGCTCGATGCGTTCGAGTCGACGCTTCCCGAGGGCGTCGAGCTCGAGCGCGCCATCTTCCGGCAGGCCGACTTCATCGGCGTCGCCGTGGCGAACGTCTTGGATTCGCTGAAGGACGCGGCGCTGTTCGTCCTGATCGTGCTCTTCGTCTTCCTGCTCAACGTGCGGACGACGCTCATCGCACTGACCGCGCTTCCGCTCTCGCTCGCCGCAGCGCTCCTGGTCCTCGACGGGTTCGGCGCGACGATCAACGTGATGGTCCTGGGCGGAATCGCGGTCGCCGTCGGCTCGCTCGTCGACGATGCGATCGTGGACGTCGAGAACGTCCACCGACGCCTGCGGCAGAACGCGAATCGCCCCGAGAGCGAGCGGCTTCCGACGCTGAGGGTCGTCTACGAAGCCAGCGCCGAGATTCGTCACGCGGTGACGCTCGCGACGGCGATCATCGTTCTCGCGTTCGTGCCGCTCTTCCTCCTGAGCGGCATCGAGGGCCGCTTCTTCCGCCCGCTCGGAGCGGCGTACGTCTGCAGCCTCGCCGCGTCGCTCGTCGTCGCGATGACGGTCACGCCGGTTCTGTGCTACGTCCTGATTGGCCGCACGTCACACGCGCAGCGGCGGGACGAGAGCTGGCTCGCCCTTCGATCGAAGCGCGCGTACGTTCGCTCTCTCCGCTGGGCCCTGCGGGCGCGCGTCGTCATCCTCGGCGGCTCCGCGCTCCTGCTCACCGGTGCCGCGGCCCTCGCACTCACCTTCGGCTCG
Organism: Planctomycetota bacterium; assembly: GCA_039200205.1. Classification (GTDB taxonomy): domain Bacteria; phylum Planctomycetota; class UBA1135; order UBA1135; genus Saltatorellus. The sequence continues at coordinate 18,883 of JBCCSK010000017.1, read as the reverse complement.
TCCTTCCTCCCCGAGTTCAACGAAGGGAGCATCACGGTCTTCCTGAACACTCCGGCCGGGACGTCGCTCGCCGAGTCGGATCGAATCGCCAGGAGGGTCGAGGTCCAGGCCGGCTCGATCGCAGGCGTTGCAGCCGTCACGCGGCGCACGGGTCGGGCCGAACAGGACGAGCACGCAGAGCCCGTCAGCGCGAGCGAGATCGATGTCCGCCTGGAGCAGGGCGCGGAACTCGAAGCGGTCCGCGCCCAGCTGATCGCGCTGCTCGAATCCACTCCGGGAGTGACCTCGCAGGTCGGCGGCCCGATCGGACATCGACTGTCGCACATCCTGTCCGGCACGCCGGCCGCGATCGCCATCAAGGTCTTCGGCGACGACCTCGACGAGCTGCGGGCCGTCGCGAAGGAGGTCGATTCGGCGCTGCGGCCCCTCGCTGGCGTCCGCGACCTCGTGGCGAATCGCGAAGTGCTGTCCGACTCGCTGCCGGTGCACTTCGATCGGACGAAGCTCGCGCACTACGGGCTCACTCCGCGCGACGCGGCCGAACAGCTCGAGACCGCCTTCCTGGGGCGAACCGTCGGGGTCGTCAGCGCGGGCTCGGAGCGGACCGACATCGTCCTTCGCCTGGACGCCGAGCACAGGCGCGACCTCGAAGACGTGCGCCAGTTCCCGCTGCAGGCACCGTCGGGCGCAGTCGTGCGAGTCGGGGCCGTTGCGGAGGTGCGCGAGGAGCGGACCTCGGGTCTCGTGACGCGCGAGAACGTGCGTCGCAAGGCCGTGATCTCGTGCAACGTGGCGGAGGGCCACAACCTGGGCGACCTGATCGAGGTCATCCGCGAGCGCGTCGATCCGATCGTCGCGTCCCACGGCGGCATCTCCGTCGAGTACGGGGGCCAGTTCGAGGCCCAGGAAGAGGCGAGCCAGCGCATCCTGCTCGCCTCGCTCGGCGTGCTGGCCGTCGTCGTCCTCCTCCTCTACTCCGCATTCGGCCGCCTGGGTCCCGCGCTCCTCGTTCTCCTCAACCTGCCCCTCGCACTCGTCGGCGGGGTCATCGCGCTGTTCCTCGCCGACTCGCCCAGCGTCTCCGCGAACGTCATGGCGCTCTTCGGGAACGGCGAGTACGTGGCGCCGGTCGTCTCCATCTCGGCGCTGGTGGGCTTCATCGGCCTCGCGGGCGTCGCCTGTCGGAACGGCCTGCTGCTCATCTCTCACTGCTTCCACCTCATGGAGGTGGAGGGCGTCGGGAAGCGCGATGCCATCGTGCGAGGCGCAGAGGAGAGGCTCGTCCCGATCCTCATGACAGCGCTCAGCTCGGGGCTGGCTCTCGTTCCTCTCGCGATGGCGCGGGGCGAGATCGGGAGCGAGCTCCAGTCCCCGATCGCAGTCGTGATCCTCGGCGGCCTCTTCAGCAGCACCGCGCTCAACCTGTTCGTCGTCCCGGCTGCGTTCAGCCTCTTTCGCTGGGAGCGCCACGCGTCTCGCGCGGACTCCACGAGCGACGTCATCGCTGCGGGAGGCTACGCGGGGTGATTCGCTGTAACGTGGGCCAGGGAGAAGGATGGGGCGGGAGACAGGTGAGATCAGCGACTGGGTGATCGTGGGCGGCGGACCGCACGCGGTCTGCACGGGTCGCGCCCTGGTCGCGGCCGGCGCGACGGTCCGCATCGTCGAGCCGTCGGGCAGGCTCCTTCAGCGCTGGACCGCGCGGACCCGCACGCTCGCGATGGTCTGGATGCGCTCGCCGCTGAGCCACCACCTCGACGCCCAGCCGGTGAGTCTCCACCACTTCCTGCATCGACAGGAGAACGCGGACGTGGCCGACCTGGCGGGTCCGTTCCGCCGCCCGATGCACGACGCCTTCCTGCGACACTCGGAAGACGTCGTGACGCGGCACCGCCTCGACGAAGCCGTGATCGAGGGCCGCGCCGACTCGATCCGCGCGGATGGCGACCACCTCGTGGCTGCGGGTGACGGGTTCGAAGCGCGCGCGAGACGCGTCCTCGTCGCGACGGGCTCCAACGTGCCTCGGATCCCCGAGTGGGCGCGGAAGCTCCAGCGTGAAGGTGCGCCCATCCGGCACGTCTTCGAGGGAGAGTCGGAGATGAACGTCGATCTCGTGGGCGGCGGGATCTCGGCCGTTCAGCGCGCGCTGATGGTCCACCGCGCGACGGGTCGCACCGTTCGGCTCTGGATGCGGCGTCCGATCCGCATCGACGAGTTCGACTTCGACCGGAACTGGGCGAAGCACCGGTTCTTCTCGTCGTGGTCGGACCTCGACGAGGCCGAGCGGTTCGAGTTCCTCGACCGCAATCCGACCGAGGGGAGCGTGCCCAGCGGGCTTGCGGCTCGCCTCGATCGGGCGGTGCGACGGGGCTGGATCCGAATCGAGTACGGCGAGCCGGCGGTGACCTGGAACGCCGCGGACCGCCAGCTCATGCTTCACAGCGACGAGGGCGCCGTGGAGTCGGCGGGACTGACGCTCGTCACCGGGTTCGAGCCCGAGACGATCCCCGAGTGGCTTCGCTCTTCCGCGGAGACGCTCGGGCTCCCGATCGTCCGCGGACTTCCAAGACTCGACTCGAAGATGTGCTGGGGCCGAGAGGTCTACGTCTGCGGACCGCTGGCCCGCCTTCGCCTCGGCCCGATGGCGAGCAACCTGATCGGCGCGCGCTGGGCGACGTCGCTGCTCCCGGGCGTGCGCATGCAGCCGGCGTGAGGGCCAGGGCGGCGCGCGCGCAGGTTCAGCGTGCTCCGATGCGGACGACGGGTCCGTCGAAGGTCGGCACGGAGAGAACGAACGGATCGGTGGTGTACGCGAGCGCCTGCTCCTCGAGCATCTGGATCGCGATCTGCTCCCCCATCCTCACGCTGTCGTAGTAGTCGCTGAAGTAGTGAACGCCCGCCATGTTGCGGCCGATCGAGATGTTGGCCGCGAGCTTGTTCAGCTCGCCCTCGAGGGTCAGGAACTCGCCTCCGGCGTTCCTCTGCAGGCAGCTGCCGTGCTGAGCGGACACGTAGTGGACCGCGTCGTCGCCCGACCGGAGCCGGTCGAAGAGCTCCACCTTGTCCTTTCCCTTGCCGGTACCGCGCCGGACGAAGACGGCATCGGTGTCGAAGAACGCCTTCAGGATCGTGACGCAGGCTCCGGCGACCGTCGCATGTCCAGCGCCGTATGCCGGGTGCATCGGAGAGCCCTCCTGAAACGCCATGGGAAGGAGCGCCGAGCCACCGTCCGGCTGGTTCCTCGCGCGGACCGCACTGACCGTGTCGGTGATGGAGTCGGACAGCTCCTGGAAGAGCGCGCCGCCCGCCGGATACTTCGCACAGATCTCGTCGACCCGATCGATCCGCCCGGCGAGCGCTTCGGGCCGGAGCCGGATGTGGTTGTTGAACTTCTGGAAGCGCACGGCCTTCAGTGCGCGCGTCGCCACCTCCGTCACGAGCGTGAGGATGTGCGGACCGCCGTAGAGAGCGAAACCGCCGGCGGCCCGGTCGACCGAGCCGCCGGCGCTGTGTCGAGCCCCCATCCCGGAGAGCTGGTCGAACGAAGGGTCGAACGGCGTCCGCATCGAGAGAAGGATCAGGCAGGCGTTGAGGTACGCCTCGTACAGCGCATCGTCGTGGACATAGGTCGCGAGGTCGCGCGGGCACGAGATGAACCGACGCGGCTCGTCGCCGAGGAACAGAGTCTCGTCGTCTCGGGTATTGGCGCCGTCCTGGACCTCGAGCCAGTCCGAGAAGCCCGTCATGTAGTCCTTCGGAGCGGCGACGGGAACGCGCTGATCGATGGTCAGGGCGCCGTACTGGATGTAGCCGTGGTCGATTCCCTTCCGATCCGGAAGCTCGTTCCCGACCAGGAGGAACTGCGAGAGATAGGGCCCGCGATCGACGCCCGGCGACGAGCCGCGAAACGCGTTCTGCGCCGTGATCTGACCGTCGACGTGGATCCTCCGCCGCCCGTCGCGACCGTCGACCTCGTAGTCGACGTCGTTCAATCGCTCGAGCGCGGCGTCTAGATCCGCATTCGTACCTCCGTCCTGGAACTGCGCGAGATCGAGGTCGCGCAGAAGCGCGAGCTCGTACACCTCGGCCATCTCGTAGGCGAGCTCCTTCGACCCGAGCGGCGGCGCGGGTTCCATCGTCACGGCCTGAGCGTCCGGACCCTCGAGGTCGAACGTCACGCCTGCGGTCGGTGCCTCCCAGGCACGCTCCTTCCCGGGAGCCGGCTGGACGTGATCCGTGAACGGATCGATGAAGCCCTCGTCCACGGCTCGGCGGAATGCCACGAAGTCGAGTGGGTTGCTCAAGAGCCCCGTATCGCTGCAGTGCTCGAGGCCCTTGGTGAAGCTCATCGCGTAGGCCGACGACGCGAGCCGCTGCTCGTCGCCGTTGGCGCGATGGACGGGGTGCTCGCGATCACGAGCGAGGGCAGCGGCAGAGGTACGGACTCGGAAGGACTCGTCGCGTCGATTGACGGGCATGGCGTCGCTGGGGTTGGCAGTGGGTAGGGGCGCGCATACACGGCGTCCGCGCGCCCACTCGCCAACGCACCGCGAATCGACCGACGCCTACGAATGGGCGCAGTTCTTCCCGGGCGTCCCGCTCGTGGGACGCCGCGCCGCTCCGATCGCGTCACGTGCGCAGGAATCCGGGTGCTGGGCGAGCTCTGCCGGTGGCCTCGCCGAGCCAGCGAAGCGCGCTTCGCGTCGGATCGATTCGCAGCAGATCCGTAGTCGGCCAAGGTCTTGCCTACTAGGACTTGAACGGAGCGCGACCAATCGTAGGTCGCGCTCGGAAGTCCCCAGTTCACAGCCCCTATTGCCATGGCACTCGGAATCATCCTTGCGGCGATGGCGTCGGCGCCTCTCGTCGCCCAGACCGCCGGCTCCGACCCCGCGCAGATCCTCCCCACGTCCGACACCTCGTCGCCCGAGCCGATCGGCGACCAGGCCGCGATCGACGGCGACACCGCCGTCGTCCTCGGCGGCCCGGTGCGCGAGGGCGACCCGGTCGCTCCCCTCCGCGTCGTCTTCATGGAGCGCAGCGCGACCGGTCAGTTCGTCGAGTCGCAGGCGATCGACCTACCCAGCGGCACGAATCCGCTCGGCGACGGAAGCGTCGCGATCGACGGCGACGTGGCCGCCGTCTTCGTGCGACGGAACAACCCGGCGGGCGGGCCGTTCCGCACCTGGGTCAACGTGTTCGAGCGCGACGGCAGCGGAACCTGGGCCCTGACCGCGCGCTTCGACGGTGCGACACCGCTGAGCGATCTCGGGGCCCCCAACGCGGTGGCGGTCAACGGAGACGACGTCCTCGTCCTGGAGTCCACCGTTCTCGGCGTCCGCGTGCTGCGGAGAACGGGCGGACCCGGCTCGTGGGCCGAGGTTCAGGCGTTCGGGATCCCCGGATTCGCACTTCCGGCGCTCCTCGACGTGTCGACCGCCGGCGACCTCGTCGTCTTCACCGACCGTGATGAGGCCTACGTCTTCGAGCGCGACGGCGCCGACGTCTGGCAGGACGCCGGACCGATCGCGGCGCCAGCGGGCGAAACGTTCTCGATCTCGTGCGCGACCGACGGCGAGCGAATCGCACTCAACGTCGAGGCCGCTCCCGGAGTCCCGGGCTCCTTCCAGATCTACTCGCGCCCGGACCCGAGCCAACCGACCTTCTGGACCGTCGAGGCAACCCTGCAGCAGGTCGCGCTCGCGACCGTCGGGTTCCAGTCCCCCCTCCCCCCCACGGGCTCCGTCCAGCGCTTCTTCCTGCGCGAGGACACGCTGCTGTACCGCGCTCGCGGGGCGTGCGGAGGCGACTTCGAGAACCTGCACCTCCAGTCGTTCCGTCGCGACGCGACGACCGGGGCGTGGTTCCGCGACAACGCTCTGTGCCTGGTTCCGCTCGCGGGACGCGAGTCGACGCGGCTGCTCGACTTCGACGGAACGACGGCGATCGTGGGCGATCGGCTGGACGGTACCTCGCCTGGGTCGACCGGAGCGATCGCCTTCGCGCCGATCCTGAACGCCGGAATCGACTGCGACCTCGACGGCGTCCCTGACGCGGACCAGATCGCTTCGTGTTCGAACTGCGACCTGAACGGCAACGGTCGACTTGATGCCTGCGAGCAGACCGGGCTCTCGTCGTGCGACTTCGACACGCCGAACTCCTCCGGCCGCGTCGCACGTCTCTTCGCGTTCGGCGAGTCGTTCGCGATGGGAACGCCAATGGTGCTTCGCGCGGTGGACACGTCGACGAACACCTTCGGCCTCCTGATCTCCGGCGACCGCTTCTCGAACCAGCCCGTCGCCCTCGGGAACGGATTCCGGTGCATCGGAGGCTCGCTCCTCGGGCGATTCGACTCGCAGATCGGCTTCACCGGACCGGCCGGGGCCTTCGACACGATCGTCGATCCCCAGGCGATCCCGACCGCGATGGGCCAGGTCTCGCTGACCGCCGGCACGACGTGGGTCTTCCAGGGCTGGTTCCGGGACGGGATCAGCGTGAATCTCACCAACGCGATCGGCCTGCGGTTCGACTGAGGCCGCCTCGGCTGCGAAGGCACCTCGACCGCGACGCGCGCGGTCGGGGTGCCTTCGTATCCGGAGAACGTGGTGGCTGGAATCCGAGGATTGTCTGTGGGCCGTCCAGCGGGGCCGCAGTTGGGGAGGCGAGGAGGCAGCCGCGCACGGCGACTGCCCTCCCCCCTGACCCCGCAACCGACTCAGTTCGAGTCAGCGCGCGACCTCGGCGATTCGTCTCACGGCCGCGTTCCCACGCCATGCTCCTCACCACTCTCCTCCTCGCGGCGCCCGCGATTCCGCAGGCCACCCCCGTTCGCCCCCCTCAGACGCAGAAGCCGGCTGCTCGCTTCACGCCGCCGACCCAGAACGGCGTCGGATGCAGTCAGATCGGCGGCAGCTTCTGCGTCCCGTTCGACTCGACGTTCGACGTCGTTCCGTTCCCCGCGACCTTCAATGCCTGCAACCGGAACGACGACGGGAGCGGCCAGCTCTTCCTCAGCGGCTGGTCGTTCGACTTCTATGGCACCGCCTGGTCGGACGTCTGGGTGAACAACAACGGCAACGTCTCGTTCGGCGTTCCGTTCTCGACCTTCTCAGCGTCGGGCTTTCCGATCTCGAGCTTCCCGATGATCGCACCCTTCTGGGGCGACGTCGACACGCGCGCCGACTCCGGCGCGGACGGCGCCGTCTGGTTCCGCGAGTGGTCGACGGCGAACGGTGACGCGGTGAACCGCCTCGTGATCGTCTGGGACAACGTCGGCTACTTCAACGCGGAGTCCGACAAGCTGAACACGTTCCAGCTCATCCTCACGGACGGCGCCGATCCCCTCCTCGGCGCGGGGAACAACGTCTGCTTCTGCTACGACGACATGCAGTGGACGACCGGCAGTGCGTCCAACGGCGTCAACGGCTTTGGCGGCGTTCCGGCCACGGTCGGCGCGAACCAGGGCAACGGCATCGACTTCTTCCAGATCGGGCGCTTCGACCAGCCCGGCGGCGCCTACGACGGCCCGGGTGGAAACAGCGACGGAGTCGACTACCTCGACGGCCAGCAGATCTGCTTCAGCGTCGGCGCCGGCGGCACGAACGTTCCGCCCGTCTTCGTCGGAGCGACGGTCGACTACACGGTCGACGTCGGAAGCACCCTCATGTTCGACGTCCAGGCGATCGGTCCCGAAACGCCGGAGGTCGTCACCCTGACGAACGACGCGAGCGCCCTCGCGAACTTCTCCACGATGGACACGCCCGGCAATCCGGCGGTCTCCTCGGCGACGTTCACGCCCGACGTGACCCAGGTCGGAGTCCAGACGATCACGTTCACGGCAACCGATGACGGAACGCCGACGGCCTCGAGCGACCTCGTCGTCCAGATCCTCGTCTCGCCGTCGGGGTCGATCGGAAGCACGCTCTGCTCACCGAACGCCGCCAACTCGACCGGCCTCCCGGCGGTCCTCTTCGCGGCGGGCAACGAGCAGGCGTCGGCGAACGACGTCAGCCTCTTCGTCGGCAACCTCCCCCCGAACGCGTTCGGCTACTTCGCGACGTCGCAGTCGACGGGCTTCCTGCCCATGCCAGGCGGAAGCCAGGGCGACTTCTGCATCAACGGTCCCGAGGTCGGCCGCTACGACACGGCTCCGATCTCGGCCACCGTCGAGGGCTTCGCCAGTCAGGGAGTCGATCTCACGCAGATCCCCCACCCCGTCCTCGGGAGCGTCGCGGCCCTCGCGGGTGAGACGCACGGTTGGCAGCTCTGGTACCGCGACTCGAACCCGGGCGCGACGTCGAACTGGACCAATGCCGTCCGGGTGACGTTCCAGTAAGCGCACCTTCGTCAGAAGAAGAGCCTGCGACAGCATCAGGGCCGGGGCAGCGATCGCTGCCCCGGCCCGCTGCCGTGACGAGTGACGCGCTGCGCCGCGGCCTCTGCGTGCTACCATCCGCCTGCACACCGGCCGGCGCTCACACTCGCGCGGCCCATCGGGTACCGACGACCATGACCGCGCACACCGCAAGTCTTCTCAACGCGATCCTCCTCGTCTCGCTCTCGGGCTGGGGCTACTTCACGTCGGAGACGCCGTCGCCCACGGCGCTGATCCCCGCGATCATCGGCGTCCTGCTGCTCCTGATGAATCCGGGCGTGAAGCGTCACAACAAGGCGATCGCCCACGTGGCCGTCCTCCTGACGCTGATCGTGCTGCTCGGTCTCGTCATGCCGCTCCGCGGTGCCATGGAGCGCGACGACTCCGCGGCGTTGATCCGAGTCGCCGTGATGATGGCGAGCACGGTCATCGCGATGATCTTCTTCGTGAAGAGCTTCATCGACGCCCGGCGCGCGCGCGAGGCCGGAGAATCGCCGGCGTAGTCGAGCGTCGGGCGACACGTCCGAGCCGCTGCGGTCGAGACATGAGGCTCCTCCTCCTCGCTCTTCCGGTGGCCTTCGCGGCGGGACTCGCGAGCGATTCGGGCCGAGAGGGCCCTGCCTCGCTCGATCGCGGGCTGCCGCGCGAAGGCGCGGACTGGCGCCCGTACCACAGAGAGCGGGATCACCCTCTCAACCTCGTCGCACGCCGCATCCTGCTCGTCGAGACGGTGCCGGCCAAGGTCGGTGCGGACCTCCCGCGCGAGCCTCTGACGAGCGACCCGCTTCCGGCGGACTGGATGCTCCGCTGGCGCGACGGCGCACCGCCCGACCGACGGCTCTTCGGCGGTGACGGGCGGCAGCTCCCCCGCGAGGGCTTCGACGAGGACGAATCCCGCGCTCTCCGGAACGAGCTCGCCGCGATCACGGACGAAGACGCGTCGGAGCTGAAGACGGACGCGATCCTCGCCGTTCTGTTCCAGCACGACCTCCTGCGCATGGCGGTTCGCCTGGTCGACTCAGAGCGCAACCCCGAACTCATCTCTCTTCTGATGGAGGCGTCGCAGCGAGTCGCACTGCCGCGCGAGTTGCTCGTCGCGCTGGAGCCGCTCTCGTACGGCGACGCACTGGCCCCGCGCGAGGGAGAGTGGAAAGAGGTCCTTCGTCGCTCGACGCGTCTGTTCGATGCCTCGCGGACGCTGCTCTGGTCGCGCGCATACCTCTCGCACCCCGATGGCGCGGAGTCCCTTCTGCGTTCGATCGAGTCGTCCGGTGACGACGTCGAGGTCCCCGTGGGCATGCGTGCGCTCCTCGAGCAGGGCATCGTTGCGATCGACTCGGACGGAGAGCCGTGCGCCACTTCGCTCGTCGTCGACGTTCGCGCGCAGGTGCTCGCGAACCGCGATCCCCGTGGAGCCGACAACGCGACGACGTCGCGTGACGGCGTCGACTTCTCGATCCTGCACCTGGAACGTGAGAGTGTCCGGCGCCGGGACGACGCGGGCGTTCGAGTCTTCCGAGACGTCGACGACGAGGACCAGGACCTCTTTCGCGACTACGGCACCCTGAAGCACACGACCTACCGCGCTCAGTGCGCTCTATGTCACCGGATCACTCGCCACCCCGAGCCTCAGCTCGGCGGATTCCCGATCCTTCGACCCTCTGCTCGCCCGCGCTTCGCAGAGACCGGTGCGGAGCGCATGCGCCTCGCGGAGGATCAGGTCCGCGAGAAGCTCGTCGAGCTTCGACGGGACTGAATCGTCACACGTTCGCGCGTCGCGATCAGCCGGACTTCCGCCTTCGCAGCCGAGGGATCACGATCAGCGGAAGGGGCGAGAGAACGGCCGCGTAGTGAATGAGCGGCGGACGTTCGCCCTTCAGAAGCATGAAGACGACGACGAAGGTGATGACCGGGAACATCGTCGCGTACACGACCAGCGGGACCGGGAAGGACGTTCCCCCCTTCAGCTGCTGAGCGGCATCGAGCCACCCGGCGACGGCCGTCAGCACGACCATCATCAGGAAGAGGCCCTCGGCGCCACCGAGGAGCGATCCAGTGTCGCCCTGTGCGAGGACGACAGCGAAGAGTCCGGTCGAGATCAGCATTCGACGGCGAAGGGTAGCGGCGTCGCGGCCCGTTGCAATCGCCGCGCTGAGGCCCGAGGGCCGGTGCTTCCGCCGTACGCGGCGTCCAGTGGTACTCTCGCGGCACGGCGCGGGTGCTGATCCGAGCCTTGCTCCCGATGCACTTGGTCCGCTCGCTCCTCCTCGCCTCGCTCGGCCCAGCGCTCGCGGCGGACGGCAGCGCGCAGGGCTACTTCTTCACCGTGCCCATCCCGGCCGGCGGCATCGACTCCTTCGCCGCCGCGTGCAGCGCCGACGGCTCGGTCGTCGCCGGCTGCTACGAGACGACCGGCCCGCCTCAGGCGTTCCGCTACGACGTCCGCACCGGGACGCGACTGCTCGGTCACCTCCCCGGCGGCGCGGTGTCGTGCGCGACGGGCGTCTCGGGCGACGGGACGGTCGTGGTGGGGTCGGCGGATGCAACCGGGACGTTCGCGACGTCGATCGCGTGGAGGGCGAGCGCTGCGCCCGTCGATCTCGGCGTCGAACCGGGTCTCTTCTTCCCCTCCGCTGGCGCCTTCGCGGCCTCGGAGGACGGGAGCTTCATCGCCGGGAAGGACGTCGGCTACGTGTACTGGTGGTCCGCCGCGACCGGCCGGTTCGAGATGACGGACATGTTCGCCGCGAACGCCATCACGGCCGACGGGCAGCGCGTCTTCGGGAGGGAATCCGGCGCCCCGTCCGGCGCGGGACGAGGCGCGGCCTCATGGAGTCTCGGCCAGGGAGTCGTTCCCCTGGCGCCGCTGCTGTCTCCGCTCGCGAACATCACGGAGGCGACCGGCTGCACCCCGGACGGCAGCGTCGCGGTGGGCTTCGCAACGTTCTCCTCTCCGATGGGCGATCGGAGCCTCGTGTGGGCCGGGGGCGGCCCGCCACAGGTCCTGCCACTCTCGTCAGGCGCGGCCATGACCGATGACTCGAGGGCGTCCGACGTGAGCGCGGACGGGCAGTGCGTCGTCGGCCGCGAGCGCCCGATCGGAGGACCGGAGCAGGCCATGCTCTGGAGTCCTTCGACCGGAACGGTTCTCCTGCGCGACTACCTCCTGACGCTCGGCATGACCGAGGTCACGCCTTTCGACCTCGAGCGGGCCACCGCGGTCTCCGACGATGGAACCGTGATCGTCGGCCTCGGCCAACCTCGGAGCAACCCGCTCGAGCGGATCGGATTCATCGTCTATCTGGATGCGCCGGGCTTTGCGCTCGGCCAGGCGGAGTGCGTCGACTCTCCACCGTCGAGCGCGGGCGCCGGCGCGCGTCTCCTCGCGATCGGATCGGACGCCGCCGCAGACAACGATGTGACGCTCGTCGCGCAGAGGCTTCCGGAAGGCGCGATCGGGACGTTCCTGTGCAGTCGCACGGCGGGCTTTGCCGTGGCTCCGGGCGGCATCCAGGGCACGCTCTGCCTCGGTGGCTCGATCGGCAGGTTCACCGGCCCGAACGAGATCTTCGTCGCGCAGGGCGAGGGCGAAGCGCGGCTGCGCCTCGACCTCACGCGCCTGCCCCAGCCCTCGACGACCGCGTCCGTCCTTCCTGGAGAGACCTGGCGCTTCCAGGCCTGGTTCCGGGAGACCGGACCCGCCGCGGCGAGCTTCTTCACGAGCTCGGTCGCCTGGACGGCGCGCTGACTCACCAGGCGGTGTCGAGGATCGTCAGCGAGCGCGTTGGGCCGAACACGACCTCGCCGGCGCGGAGGTGGTAGGTCTGCAGGAAGAAGCGCTCGACGGCGAATGGCGCCAGCTGCGGCATCTGTAGCGACAGCGTGCCCGACCCCGTCCCCATGAAGACGCGCCGCGATCCGCCGAGCGGACCTCCGACGTGCAGATCGCCGACGTAGCCCGGGAGCGACGCGCGGCCCGTGTCCGGCGCGAGCACGAGAACGACGACGTCGCCGACTTCGCCGGCCGCGTCGATCGCCACCTGGTCGCCCTCTTGGACGAGGGCCGGAGCCGCGAGGTCGAGCGCTTCGCCTGCGTACAGCGTCGCCGTTCCAGTCGTGTACAGGTCGTATCCGGGCGGCCCGCCGACGAAACAGTCGTAGCCCAAACCGCCGTAGCCCGGTTCGAGCGCGCAGTCGAGGACGCGGACCGCCCCGCCCCACGCGGTGACTCCGTCGCCACCTGACCCGGCCGGGTCGCACGTCTGGGTGGACCAGTCCCAGTCGTCCGGCCCGCCCTGGCCGCCGCGCGACGTCCCCCCGTGCAGGAACAGGTCGCTCTCCCGCGCGTAGATTCCGCTTCCTCCGGAGTGGCTGCGGACCGTGGCGTCCTGGCCTGTCAGTTCGCAGTGCCAGAGCGTCACCGCCGACCCGTCGACGTACAGACCGTGCGACTCGTCGGCCGTGGAGCGCATGGACGTCTCGAGGAACGTGACGTCGTCGCAGTCGAGCACGCGAACGCCCGCCCAGTAGTACCGACCGACGAGGTCACAGTCCTCGACCCGCACGGCGCCGCGACAGTCGGAAACGACCATCGCGTCGGCGTTGTTGAACGGAGGTACCTCCACGTCGAGCCCCTGGACCACCACGCGACCGTCCGCGGGAACCTCCTGGATCCGAATCGTCCCGAGAACGCTCACGGACCCGGGCGCAGCCGCCCTGATCTCGACGCTCTTCCCGACCACCCCGAAGAAGGCGTAGGTGCCGGGGTGGACGCGGATCAGGTCGCCGTCGTTCGCAGCGTCGACGGCCTGCCGGATCTCGAAGTACGGGCCTTGGGCGGGGTCGACGTCGAGGACGTCGGCCGTGAGCAGGAGGAGGGCAGCGGTCAGCATGGTGCTGGAGAGACCCCCGCCGACGCGGGGCGTCACTCACAAGCTGGGCTGCAATCCTCGATCCTGCTGCCCGGGCCGTGAGCCGATCTTGCGGCCCAGGCTGTGAGCATCGAGGCGTTCGAGACCGCGATCGACCCGCTGCCGGGGAGCGGAGCACCCGAGATCGCGGCCCGCGCGCTCGGGGGCGTCTGACGAGATCGTGTCAGCCGACGTCGGCGACGCGCCGCGCGAGCCACGCGCGGGCCGCGCGCCACGACCGCTCGACGGTGCGCTCCGAGGTCCCGAGGAGACTCGCAACCTCGGCGACGGACAGGCCTCCGAACCAGCGCAGCTCGACGACCCGCGCCCCCTGCGCGTCGATCTCGGCGAAGGCGACGAGGGCTTCGTCGAGCGCGACGACCGCTTCGGGCTCGTCCTCCAAAGGGCTCGCGACCTCGAACAGCGTGACGCGCGCGCCTCCTCCGCCGCGCTTGTCCGCGAGACGCGAGCGTGCGTGCTCGAGCAGGACGCGCCGCATCGCGGTGGACGCGTAGGACAGGAAGGCGCTCTTCCCGTCCCACTCGGCCCGCGCGCCCTCGACGAGCCGCACGTAGGCCTCGTTGACGAGCGCGGTCGGCTGGAGCGTGTGCCCGCGGCGCTCGCCCGCGAGCTGGCGAGCCGCGATCGTGCGCAGCTCGGCGTGGAGCGTCGCGACCAGATCCGAGACAGCACCGTCGTCCCCCGCGCGGGCGGCGTCGATGAGCCTCGTGACGTCGGTCGTCATATCGGGAGAGTACGTCGGCGGCCTCGAAGGAAGGCCCGACCACTTTTTTCGAAGTCGGTGGCGGCCCGCAGGAGCGGCACGCACTCGGGGGGTCGAGGCCGCGGGACACAGGGTGCCGGGCCGACCTGAACCCCCGATGACACGGGCGCGGAGCCTGACTCCGCGCCGTTCGACCGATGAAACCGACGATTCGCACCTTCCTTCCCACCCAGACCCTGGCGCTCGCCCTGGGACTCGCTGCTCCCGCGACGTCCCAGTCGGTCGAGGTCCAAGACTCGGACCCCCTCCAGGGCTCGATCCCGGCGACGTTCCACGTCCGCGATCTTCTCGACGGCCCCCTGATCGACGCCACGGCCGAACCGGGCGCCGTCTGGGTGCGCGACCAGGGCCAGCGCCTGCGCTTCGCCGAAGGGTCGATCGAGGTCCTTCCCGTCTTCGGACCGACGGCGGAGCGAGAGTGGCCCGTTCGCGTCACGGTGCACGGGGCGACCGTTGGCGCCGAGGCGATCGACGTCAGCCCGATCGACGCGCCCTTTGCGCAGGACACGCGCGTCATCCAGCCGCGCGCCGCTCTCCGCGGCGTCCACCACCTCGCGAAGGAGGGCTTCGAGCAGACCTTCGTCTTCGACGCGCTGCCGACGCGCGGGGAGATCAGCCTGCAGCTCCTCGTCGAGACCGAGCTCGACGTCGAGACCGAGAACGGCGGTCTGTCGTTCGTCCACCCGAAGCTCGGCCGCGTCGACGTCGGCGCGGCGACGGCGATCGACGCGGACGGGCGCAGCACCTCCGTCGAGCGGCGCTGGGTTGGCGAGGGCATCGAGCTCGTCGTTCCCGCGGCCTTCGTCGAGGCGGCGACGCTTCCGCTGACGATCGACCCCGTCTGGACGAGCTTCGCGAACGACTTCGGCGGCCCGGACGACGGCCACTCCGACATCGTCTTCGCCGGCGAGTCCGAGCGGTACGTCGTCGTCTGGGAAGAGGCCACGTCGCAGTCCAACCGGGACGTCTACGCGACCTACTTCGATTCGACGCTCTCGACGCGCAGCGGACTGGTCGTGGTCGACATGACGAACGAGGACTGGAGCGGCCCAGCGATCGCGTACGTCAACCGCAACGATCGCGCGCTCGTCGCGGCGCGCGCCGAGACCGGCGCCGGCGTGACGCGAATCGCCGGACGCCTGATCAACGTTCCCACGTTCACCCCTTTCGGCGGGACGATCTCGATCAGCTCGGTCGGCGTCTCGGACAAGAGAGGCGTCGACGTCGGCGGGTCGAACTCCATGAACCTGCTCCAGTCGAGCTTCGCCGTGACGTGGTCGCGCGCGGTGTCTCCGGGTGATGCTGACATCCAGTACCGTCTCGTCCGCGACGATGGCTCGTTCACGACCCCCTTCACCACCGTCAACGGCTCGCCGGCGAACGACATCCAGGTCGCGATCTCCCAGGGACTCGGCGACACGTCGTTCATCGGCGACAACTGGCATATCGTCTGGATCCGCGAGGGCAACAACGACGGCCGCGGCGACCTGTGGGGCATGCGTCTCCACTACAGCGGTCAGCTTTCGAACTCCTCCAGCGCGTTCCTGATCGACTCGTCCGGCGACTACGCCCACCCCTCGGTCAGCTCACTCTTCGACGAGGCCGACTCGTTCACCGGAGAGCGCGGCGCGATCGTTGTCGCCGAGGCGTTCAAGTTCGACAACCTCCGCCCGGGCGGATTCCGGACCGACATCGAGGCTCGCCTGATCAGCGACGACGGCTTCAACGGTGAGCGCATCTCTCTCACGAGGATGGAGGACGACAACCCCTCGCTGCTCCAGACGCGCCCCCAGGTCTCGACCGACGGCGCCGCGTTCTACGTCACCTACCTCGAGGAGGAGCCGACGATGATCAACGGGGGCGTCTGGAACGTCTTCATGACGTCGGGCGACACGATCGACAGCAGTCTTCGGACCGGAGTGGCCCTCGGCGAACGGCACGTCCAGCTCGCGGCTGCCCTCGACTCCGAGTCGGGCGTCAGCATGACCTCGCGCTGGAACGGAGAGCGGAACTCCTCGTCGAAGGAAGGCGCGGCGCTGTGGACCGTGCTCGACCCCAACCTCGCCGGCGAGTACGGCGAGCTCCAGGGCGCCGGCTTCCGCCACATCCTCCCGTTCGCGACCCCGATCCGCTCGGTCGGCGTGCAGTACGGCCAGGCTCTTCCGACGACGCCCCAGGACGATGCAACCGGCTGGATGCGCGTCCTCGGCGACCAGAGCCTGACGACGCCCCACGTCGCCCAGGCGGTGGACCTGCCGCCGGACGTCTTCGGGTTCCTGCTCGTCTCGCGCGAGCCGGCGGTGGTCGACAACCCGGGTGGCAGCGCAGGCCGCCTGCTGCTCGGCGGGCAGATCGGTCGCTACGTGGACCAGATCGACTCCAGCGGGACGTTCGGCCGGATGACCTTCTCGATCAACCCGCTGTCGCTGCCCCAGCCGAACGGCGCGGTCTCGGCGATGGCCAACGAGACGTGGCACTTCCAGGCGTGGCACCGCGACTCGCAGAACGGCCTCGCGACGTCGAACCTGACGAACGCGGTGCGGGTGACGTTCACGAACTGAGCGGGAAGTGAGTCGACACCCGGAGCCCTGCCAAGGGCGTGACGGGAACGGACCCTCGACGGGGGCGCTTCGCCCTCCTCGAGGGTCCCCTCACATCGGAGCTCGTCAACGCCGGCGAGCCACTCGACGCCTTCGCGGAACCCGAGCTCGATCTACGACTGGGATCGTCACGGGGCGTCCTCTGCAAATCGGTGGACGATTCTGCACGTTTCGATTCGCGCGGACGCGTCGCGCGGGAACCCCGGGGTGGACGCCATGACGACCCCTCCTCTCGCCCCCCATGCGCCAGACGCTCTTGCGGAGCGACGGTCGAGACGGGCACGCGTGGTGCGTCCTGCTTCTGCCCCCTGCTCGCGCACGCGGGAGCGTCGGCTTTGCGGCCGCCGACGCATCAGGGGTTCCCGTGGGATCGGCCGTGCTTTCGGAAGTGATGAGAGGAACTGCGATCGCGGCGACTGCGCTGTGTGGCGTCGCTCTGCTGGCAACGTGGGGCTACGCTCCCGCGAACGTGACGACGACCGAGGTCGACAGGGGTGTTCCAGCGAAGGATGTCATCGCTGACGAGTCCCCCAGCGAGACGGCTGAACTTGCGGAGATCGCGCCGTCGACGAGCGAGACGCGCGTGAGCGCGGTCCCGGACGCCGATGACGAAAGCGGCCCGCTCGACGTCGACGCGCTCGTCTTCGGTCGCGTCATCGACGAGCTCGGGATGTCGATCGGCGGCGCCACGGCCTACCTCGTGGGCTCGGTTCCGCCGGAGACGAAGGGGAAGCGCACCGACGCGTCCGTCGTCGCCCAGGTCGAGTCCGATCCAAACGGCATGTTCCGGATCGCCTCCGACGACCTCACGAGCGACCTCGAGGGCGGGTTCGACCTCGGCGTCTTCGCGAACGGGTACGAGCGACGCCTCGTCCCGGGAGCGGTCATGCGTCAGCCCGACGGCGGCTGGCTCATCGTGCTCGAGCGCGGCCTGGCGCTGGTCGGTCGCATCGTCGACGAGGACGGGGCGCCCATTCCGGGTCTCGAGGTGCTCGCGTGCACCCGAAGCGCGGGCGTCGGGCACGTCAGCCCGAGCCATCGCCGCAGGCGCGCACGCCGCGCGGCTCTGGCGAATGCCGCGTCGCGCTACCACCAGTGCCTCGCGACGAGCGACGCGCAGGGCCGCGTCGAGTTCCGAGGGCTCGCGGCGGGCGACGTCGACCTCCACTCCCTCGATCCGGGCTGGTCGTTCGTCGGACAGGCGCGCGGCGTCGCGGGCGGGTCGTACGTCGAGTGGACGGCCTCGCGGAACATCGCGGTGCGCCTGAACGTCGTCGACGCGCAGTCGGGACTGCCGGTCGAGAAGGTCCGCGGCGTCTTCCTGATCGACCTGGAGTTCGACGACGGGTCGACGGAGTCGACCGGCGAGTGGATCGGTCGCGGCGACGGCGACGTGAGCCTCGCGCTGACGGCCGCAGAGCTGCCGGACTTCGGCGACCGGCGCATCGTGAAGGCGACGTTCTTCGGCCAGCTCGGCGCGGGCGACGCGCAGACGGAGTGGCGGGCCGAGCCGCTCGAAGATCCTGACGGAGTCGCGGGCGTGGCGATGGCACGCGTGGAGCTCGATCAGAGCGCGGGCCTGCTGGCCGATGGAGCGGAAGAGGGTGCGCCCGAGCCGCCCGCTCCGCCGATGGCCGACGTGGAGCTCGACGTGCGCTACGACGACGGGACCCCGTTCGACGGCGACATCGTCGTGCGCTGGACGTCGCGGCCGGACGAGGGACGCTCGCGGACCGGCAAGGAACGACCGAAGTCGAGCGGCCTCGGCCGGTTCCGGATCGAGGTTCCCGCAGGGGACGTGACCCTCCGCGTCGCGGACCGCTGGTCGCAGGGCAGCATCGAGGCCTGGGAAGGCGCGGTCCGCGCCGAGCCCGACCGCGCCGCCGTCTCCTTCGTCACGTTCGAGCGCGGTGCCACGGTGCGGATCACGCGCCCCGACGGCTTCGACGGAAACTGGAGCACGCACGCCTCGTGGCGACTCGTCGGCGAAGAGGAGTGGTTCGGGAGCTGGTACTACGGGACGGACGAGGACGTGCTGACCCTCACGGCGCTGCGCCCGGCCGAATGGCGCTTCCGCCTCCGCCGCGACGAGAAGGACGACACGGACATGGTGGTGCGCACGGTCGTCGTCGAGGTCGGCGACGACGCGCTGGTGGACGGCCCCTGAGGAACGGGAATCGTCCGGGGACTAGCCCGGAGTATTCATGCGCTCGCG
>JBCCSK010000016.1:0-30535 GCA_039200205.1 Planctomycetota bacterium | reverse complement strand
GGGTCCGTGTCTGTGGGGGGGGGGTTTTATTGGTGCTGGGGGGCGGGCTTATTCTTGGCGCGGGCCCCCCTCGACCCTGGGCATTTCAGCACCGGCCTTTAGTCACACAGCGTCACTCTCGCGGCGCTACTCCAGTCGGTCCCCGCGCCGCCCATGTCGCGGAACCAGAGCTGGAGGACGACGGACGAGCCGGCGCTGGCGACGTCGAGCTGACTCGCGTCCAGGACACGCGTCGCCGCTCCGCTTCCATCCATCTGGACGATTCCCGGATACCGCCGCAGGCCCGACGTCGGGTCGACGCAGAGCTCTCCGTTCCCGACCGGGAGCGAGCCAGCCGCTCCGCCATAGACGAAGATCCCCACCGTGTTCGCGGGGGCCGACGTCACGTCCGCCACGAGCCCCGCGAAGGAGCGTCGCGCGCTGCCACGGAGGTCCAGGCGAGCGATCTGACCGGTGAAGTTCGGCGTTCCGGCGCACGCGTCCGTCCACTCACCGCCGAAGAAGTCCTGGGCGTGCGATCGATCGCCGACGGACGGGTAGAAGTCGCTGTGGACGAAGACTCCGCCCTGGAGATCGAGCGAGCCAGCGTGAGGAACATCCGGAGACCCGACGTAGGTCCACGTGTCGCCGATGAGCTCGAAGAGCAGCGCGGCGTTCACCGTACCGATCGCGAGCCGCCCTCCGTCGATGGCAAGGTCACCTCCGAAGCGATCTGCGGTGAACGGAACCGCAAGCGGATTGACGATCTCCTGGTCGTACTGCCACGCGCTTCCGTCGTAGCGGTAGGCGTGGACTCGACCAGGCTGACCGTACTCCTGCGCGCCCGCGAAGAGCCACTCGCCCTCGAGCGCGACCGAGGAGCCGAACTGCGCGAACGTGTCGGGTGAAGGCTCCTGGAACTCCTGGGCGAACACTGCGCCATGGATCGCGCGCGAGAGGATGACGATGCGCCCGGCGATGACGGTCGGGGGCGACGTGACCGAAACGAGGGGCTCGCCCACCACGACCCAGTCGTCGTTCATCGTGCCCCACTGGTTGGGACTCAGTGCGGCGCCGCCGATCGGCGCCGGGAGGACCTCGAGCAGAGCAAAGCCCGACGGGCCGCGCTCGTAGATCAAGCGACTGGTCAGGAGCTGGTCTCCGTGCAGGTGCAAGAAGCCGCCGAAGTAGTCGACAGGCGGAGCGACAGCGGGCGAACTCAGCGTCTGAATATGACTCCAGCTGCCCGCGTTGCGCTCGAAGACGGCGATCCGAAGCTCGTAGGTGAGCGCGTCCTGGAATTCGTAGCTGAAGAGCGCGATGTCGTCCTGGATCTCCACCGCGGTGACGACGGAAACGCTCTCGCCGGGTCCAGCGGTGACGATCAGTGCGTCCTCGTTCACCCAGGCACCGCCTTCGAGTCGATAGACGGAGGCGCCGACGCGATCTGGCATCGGAAGCTGCTCGGAGACGATGACCCGGGTGCCATCCGTTGCGGTGGCATCACCGCTGAGGAGGCTCCCCGGCACGAGCGGGGCGAACGCGTGCTCGGGGCACTCCTGCGGTGCGAACGCGAACAGAGAGCTCGGGAAGAGGCTGAAGGCGACGACTGCCGTGAGGCGGTAACGCGCGAGCTGGCAGAGCATGGCATGGGACGCTCGGAGCGCCGATGTGGGATGAGGGACGGGGCGCGGGGATTTCCAATTGGACTTCACCCTGCAGAATCTGGTTCCCTGAATCATCGCGGACGCCGGTTTCCGGCGACGCAGAGGCGGAAGCCTCGGAACGACGCCTCCAACGACCGCTGCCAGGACGCCGCCCGATGACGATCGATCGCTTCGCGACCGCGGTTTTCGTAGTGGCGGCAGCCGGGTGCCAGACCTTTGACCCCGTGCCACTGGAGGAGGTCCCCTTCCTCGAGCGCGTGAAGACGCGCGAGGGCGTCGAGGTCGTCGTGAAAGTGGCCGTCCCGACGGCGGAGCAGGCCGAGGCGATCTACGGCGTCGACCTCGCCTCCAAGGGCGTCCAGCCGGTCTGGGTCGAGGTCGAGAATCGAGGCGATCTGCCGTACTGGTTCCTACCGACCGTCCTCGACCCGCAGTACTTCCTCCCGTCCGAGGCCGCCTACGCCTACCACAGGGGCAAGGAGTCCCGCAGGGAAGCGATCGAAGGGCACTTCGAGGACCTGGCGTTCAGCAACCCCGTGCCGCCGCAGGCTCGTGTCGGTGGCTTCGTCCTCGTCAACCAGGACCAGGGCTACAAGGCCGTCGACATCGACGTCGTGAGCGCCGAGAACGCGGAGAGCTTCGTCTTCGTCTTCGTGGATCCTACGTTCGCCGCGGACTTCCAGCAGGTCGACCTAGGCGGGCTCTGGACGCAGGATCAGGTCATTGCGATCGACGACGCGCGGACGCTGCGCACCGAGCTCGAGAGGCTCCCGCAGTGCACGACCAACAAGAAGGGTACGGCCGAGGGCGACCCGCTGAACCTCGTCGTGATCGGCAAGCGCGAGGAGATCTTCACGGCGCTCGTCCGGCGAGGATGGCATGCGACCGAGTCCATCAGCTGGGGATCGATCGGGCGAACGCTCGGTTCGTTCTTCACGGGCTCGCGCTACCGCTATTCCCCCATCAGTCCGCTCTACGTCTACGGTCGCCACCAGGACTTCTCGGCGCAGCGTGCTCGCAGCACGATCAACGAGCGGAACCACATGCGCTTCTGGCTCACGCCGATCCGATACCAGGACAAAGAGGTCTGGGTCGGACAGATCAGCCGCGACATCGGAGTGAAGTTCACCTTCAAGTCGCCGACGATCTCGACGCACGTCATCGATCCGGACGTCGACGAGGCGCGGCGGCACTTCCTGGAGGACATGGCCTACTCGCAGTCACTCGAGGCCTTCGGTCTGGTGGCGGGTGTCGGGCCGATCGCGCGAGACGACCCGCGCGAGAACCTCGTCGGCGATCCGTTCTTCACCGATGGGAAGCGCGCGGTCTTGATCTTCGAGCCGCGTCCCAACTCCCTGGACATGATCAGCCAGATCGACTGGACGGCTGGGATCCAAGCGGAGGACCTCCCGTGAGGCCCGTCGGCTTGCTGCTCCTCGTGCCCCTCGCGGCCTCGTGCGCGAGCTTCGGTCCGGTCGAGCCCGTGGACCACGACCGCTTCAGAGCACGCGCGGCGACCGACGCGAACGGAGGTGTCGAGGTCGCGGCCGCACTCCTCTTGCCTGAGGAGATCGAGGCCATCTTCGGCCTCGACCTGACGGCGAAGGGCGTCGAACCCATCTGGCTCGAGTTCGCGAACACAGGCGATGAGCCGGTGCATTTCTTGCTGTCGGGGATGGACCCCGAGTACTTCGCACCGAACGAAGTCGGAAGAGCTTTCAGGAAGCGGTTCTCCGGAGAGCGCAACGAGAGCGTAACGGGGCACCTCGAAGCCCTCGCGATCGACTCTCGGACGGCGATCGAGCCCGGTGAAGTCGTGACCGGCTTCGCGTACTCCAACGTCGAACAAGGAGCCCAGGTGCTCGACCTCGACTTCCTCGGCAGCCGCTGGGCGACGAGCATCACGCTCTACGTTCCCGACCCCGAGCGAGGCGGTACCGAGGAGCTGATCGAGGACATCCGGACGAGGTACTCCCCCCCCGAGCTCGTCGACGTCGGCGACGACCGGTTGCGCGCGATGCTCACGCAGCTTCCCGGCTACAGCGAAGACGAGGACGGGGCACCGCTCGCCCCGCTCAACCTGGTGATGATCGGCGACCTCGAGCAAGGCGTCTCCGCGTTCCAGCGCCGGGGCTTCCGAAAGGTCTCGGCCCCAGAGCGCTACGTCTTCCAGCGGCCCCAGGACTTCGCGGGCGCGAAGAGCGCTCACTGGGTCGAACCTCAGCCCCATCGCATTCGGATGTGGCAGACGCCCCTTCGCTACGAAGGCAAGCCCGTCTGGCTCGGCCAGGCGACGATGCCCATCGGCGGCCGCTTCTCCAAGAAGGAGCGAGGGGTCGATCGGTACGTCGATCAGGTGAGGGACTCCGTCGTCGCCGACCTGACTCTGTCACAGCACGTCGTGAAGCTGGGCCGCGTCGGCGGCGCGGGCTGGCCTGGTCACGCCAAAGACCTCGAGACGGACGGACTGCGCTGGGTCGTCGTCGTCGACGAGCGTGCAACCGCGCTGGACGAGCTGGAGTTCTTCCACTGGATGGACCAGGCCGATGCCTCGAACGTGAAGTAGACCTACGGCGCGCGCGGGCTCATCCGTCGGCTCTATCGGCTTGTTCGCGCCGCCCGTACGCTCGCGGACATGTCTCGCTCTCTGCTCTGGGGGGCCCTTCTCGTCGCCTCCCTCACCGCGTGGTTCGTGTCGATGCAGGCGCGCCCCGCGGTCCGTCCCGATCTCTCCCGCGAAGCCGTCGATCGACGCGCCGCGGATCGGTCCGACGAGTCGATCGCACGGCTCGACCGTTCCGAGGCGACGGACGTGAATCGCACGACGCTTCCGACGGGCGACGTGCCCCTGGACTCCGCGACATCGGCGGGCGAAGCGGCGAACGGCCCGCCGGTCATCACCGGCGTCGTCGTCGATCCGATGGGTGAGCCGCTGGCGGGGATTCCCGTCCAGGCTTCGCTGGACGCCTGGACCGGGTACGAGGACTGGAGCAGGACGCATTCCCCCGGACGCCTGCTCATCTCGACGAACTCGGGCGACGACGGGGCGTTCGAGATCGAACTCGACGGGAGCTACCTTGTCACGCTCTCGGCCGCCGCACCGGGTCGACCCGTGGTCGAGGAACAGGGCTGCGCGGAGGGCGACTTCGTCCGACTGGTCGTCACGCCCGGAGCGACCGTGGAGGGCGTCGTGACGACCTCGGGAGCAGGGGATCCGGTCCCGGACGCGCGCGTCCGGTTGAATTACGGCCCGTCGTTGCGTGAGACGGCCATCGTCGAGACCGATGCGCTTGGGCGCTTCCGGGCCGAGGGTCTCCGGCCGGGCGACGCCGGCGTCATCGTGGATCCGCCCCGCCACGCGATCTCTCGCTGGCAGGACTTCACCCTGGAGGCGAACGAGACGTCGCGCCTGGAGATCGTCGTCGAGGACGGATGGACGCTCAGCGGACGCGTGAGGTCCGAAGCGTCGGGCGACGGAATCGCCGGGGCCACGGTGAGCGCCTGGACCTTGATCGGCAAGAACGCCAAGACGGACGCTCGGGGTGACTTCCGCATCGAAGGGGTTCGGCCGTCGCCGGGACAGCTGACGGCGGTCGCGCCGGGGTACGGTCGCCGAGAAGTCCGCTATCGCGCCGACGAGGAGAACATCGACATAAGGTTGAGCGCCGGATGCGACGTCCGCGGTCGCGTCGTCGACCTAGAGGGCCGCCCCGTCCCCGATGCCCTCGTCGTGGTGGCGGGCAACGCCAACCGGGAGAAGCTCCAGCGCGACGAGTGGTCGAAGACGACGGCCGCCGAGGATGGCGGGTTCGAGCTTCGCTCCCTCCGGACCGACATCGAGCTCTCGATGCAGCTTCGCGCCCCGGGCTTCGCGACGAACTATCACGACCTGTCGCTCCCGGAGAAGGGTGGAGACGTCGACCTCGGTGACGTCGAGCTCGCTCCCCAGGCGATCGCGGCCGGGCGCGTCCTCGCCGCCGACGGATCGCCGGTCGGCGGAGCCATGTTGGGAGTCTCACAGCTGAAGCCGTCGAAGGAGCCCGTGGAGCGGGTCTTCCAGTTCAAGACGCGCATCTTCGAAGCCGCGGAAGCCGGGACGTTCCTCGTTCCTGGCCTCGGTGCCGGGACGTGGTCCCTCTCGGCCTTCACGTGGGGTGGGCGTTCAACGGCCGTCGAGGTGACGCTCGCCGAGGGAGAGCGACGCGACGACATCGAGATCGTCTTCCCCGGAGGGACCACGGTGACCGGGCGCGTCACGGACGAGGATCGAGAGGCGATCAGCGGCGCCTACGTGCGCCTCTTCCCCGAGGAAGAACAGGACACTCCAATCCTCGCCGACGAGTGCAACGAGTTCGGGGAGTTCGAGATCGCCGACGTGCCCGACGGCCGCTTCACGGTGCGTGTCACGGGTCCACTCCCCGAGAGCGGGGCGCCCAAGAAGGGCTACGAGACGAGGACCATTCCAGGGTTCGTCGCTGATGGAACGCACCTCGACGTCGAAATGGCCCGCCTCGACGGTCTGGCCCGAGGACGCGTCGTCGATGCGTCCGGCCGCGGCGTTCCCAGGGCCTACCTGTGCCGCGCCGTGGACGGTGGAAGCGCCGCGCCCGGCGGCGTCCTGGCGGACGACGACGGGCGCTTCGAGATCAGCGTCAAGGGTCGTGGAACAACTGAGGTCGTCGCGTTCCGCACGGCGGATCTCTCCGAGCTCGGCGAGAACGAGAACCTCATGCACGCCGAGTACCTCGTGCAGCGCAAGATCCTCGACGACGACGGGTCCGCGGGACGGATCAGCGTCGAGGGCGGCTCGAAGGGCGTCGAGCTGCGGATCGAATAGGACCGCCGGCGAGAGTCAGTTCGCGAGCTCGGCGATCGCGGCGGCGAGCTCCGGGCTGTCAGGCGTCGTCGAGCTCTTGAAGAAGCGGGCGCGCGTGCCGTCCGCCGAGACGACGTACTTGCAGAAGTTCCAGCTGGGACGCTCGCCGGTCAGTTCGGCCAGGCGATCGAACAGCGGGCTCGCGCCCTCCTTGGTGCTCTGCTTCGTGAGCATGTCGAAGCTGACGCCGTAGTTCTCCTCGCAGAACGTCTGGATCTCCGACGCGGTGCCGGGCTCCTGGCCGCCGAAGTCGTTGCTCGGAACACCCACGACGGCGAACCCGTCGCCGCCCTCCGCTTCGTACAGAGCCTGGAGCCCCTCGTACTGCGGGGTGTACCCGCAGCGGCTGGCGACGTTGACGAAGAGGGTCACCTTGCCCTGGTAGCGATCGAGGTCGACGGCCTCGCCGGCGAGGGTCTCCGTGGAGAGCGCGTAGACGGAGTCCGCGGCGGGCGCGGTCGCCGACGGCGCGTCGGCCGTGGCGGATGTCTCGTCTCCGGACGCCTCCTGGGCCGAGGAATCCGTCGCGCCGCAGGCGGCGAGGAGAAGGGCGGTCGGGGCGAGGAGCGAGGTGAGGAGGGTCTTGGACATGGTGCTGTGCTGATGATCGGGGCGGACCATTGCCGCCGCCGCTCTACTGCCCTTCGCACCCGCCGCCCCAAGGGATCCACGCGATTCGATCCCCCGGGCCTCACTGGCGAGGTCAGAAGCGCACCGACCAGCCCAGCACGAAGCGATCGCCGTCGAAGCCCACGTCCTCCAGCGTCTCCGTCCTCGTGTAAGAGAATCGAAGGCTCTGCGCCCTCCCGAGCGGGATCCCGGCCGCCACGCCGCCCAGCAGGTTCCCGATGTGGTTGTTCCGATTCTCGCCGTCGACCTCCGTCTCTCCGCCGAGCCCCCAGGCGGCGCCGGGCGAGAGCCACCAGCCCCGAGCGAACGTCCGGGTCACGTGTCCCTGCACGGTGTAGACCGGGTCCCGCTGCAGCCTGGCGTCGTTGAAGAAGTCCGTGTTGTCCGTGAAGAGGAAGACCGATCCGGTCAGCTCGTACGACCACGGTCCTCTTGTATGGAGGACCCCGACCTGGGGACGGAACGCGAAGCGGTTGGCGCCGATGTTGATCAGCTGATCCGGCTCGTACTCCCCCAGCGGCAGCGTGACGGCAAACGCGACTCCGACGTTGGTCGTGACGTCGTTCTCCCGTCGGAAGCGGGCGAACTCCTCGCCCCTGAGCGGCGGTGCCCCGATCAGGTTCACCGAGAACCTGATGCGCGGATCGCCGAGACCGCTGCGACTGACGCTTCGGGGCTCCCCGGAGAGGAGCCCGGACCAGGTGCCTTCGACGTACGGAACCCTGACGTCGACGCGCGCAGACCGTCCTCCCAGCGCGAAGGAGTGAACGTACGAGAACGCGGCGACGTCGAGGTCGGCTCTCGCGTCCTCGATGTCCAGGACGGGGTCGACGAAGATGTCCAGATCCGAGGTCGAGAAGCCCGCTCCAACGACGTTGAGCCCGATGGGCAGATGCGTCCAGCGGCGAGGTTCGAGGTCCTGCGCGCTGGCGCGATCGGCGACGAGCGCGACTGCGAACAGAGCCGCAGCAGCGCGAGGTAGGGCGAACGGCATGGGGGCTCGGGCCGCGTCGGACGGGCCCAGGGGGGGGCGCCAGGTTAGCGCGGCGCGCGACGCACCTCGAATGGGAACCGGCCCGTCGAGGAGCCTCGCCCGATCGAGTTCGTCTCAGCCGTCGGCCGCTGCACTCGTATGGTCGTGCACGATGCGCCAGGCTCCGTCCATGCGGCGCAGCACGAGCGTGAACAGACCGTCAGCGGCCGTGCCGTCCGCGAAGTCGAGGTGGTAGCGGCCGCGGGCGAGGGTCGCGTCGGGACCGAGCGACACGAACTCCTCGTCCGAGAACTCGAGGGTTCCCATCTCCTTCCCCTCGGCGAGGTACCGCCGTCGGTAGCGCTCGAGCACGCCGTTGTAGCCGAGCGTCCAGTCGCCGCCAGAGAGGAACGTGAGACGCTCCGAGCGCCAGTATCCCTCGGCCATGAACGCCTCGACGTCGCCTTCGTTCCACGCCGCCTGCTGACGAACGAGGACTTCGTGCGCCGCGCCGGGTCCGTCGAGCACGTTCGCAGCTGGAGACGCGCAGGCACAGGCGAGGAGCGCGCTGAACGAGGCGGCCTTGCGAAGGGAGAGCAGGAGCCGACGTGCGACGTTCATGAGTGAGCGAGTCATGTCTGGTGGATCGGGCCGATCTCTGGTGCCCGCACGCCGAGTCTAAGGCGCAGCTCCGCGAGTACGCTGGACGCATGGGCCTCTGACGGCGCCCGTCCTTGGCTCGACGAGCCGGTTGAGTTAGTGTCCGGCGCAGCGAACGAGAGCCGCACATCCGATCCAGCGCTTTCGCCGGGCCCGGAAACCACACGCTCATGATCGCGATCGACGACCTGCAGTTCGCCTATCCGGGCGGCCGATTCGAGCTCGTCGTCGACGAGCTGCGCGTCGAGACCGGCAGCTCCCTGGCGCTGTGCGGTCCGAGCGGCTGTGGGAAGACGACGCTCCTCCACCTCGTCGCGGGACTCCTGTCCGTGGCCCGGGGATCGGTGCGGGTTGGCAAGCGCGAGCTCCGCGGGCTCTCGGAGGCCCGTCGTCGCGCCTTCCGCCGGGACGAAGTCGGTCTCGTCTTTCAGAACGCGCGCCTCATCGACTACCTGAGCGTGCGCGACAACATCTTGGTCGTGGAGCACTGCGCCGGGTTCGTCCGCCCGCTCGCGAAGCCCCTCCAGCGATGCGCCGCGCTCGCCGAGCGACTCGGGATCGACCACCTCCTCCACCAGCCTGCCGATCGGATCTCACAGGGGGAGGCGCAGCGCGTTGCGATCGCGCGGGCCTTGCTGCGGGAACCGCCGCTCGTCCTCGCGGACGAGCCGACCGCGAGCCTCGACGACACGTCCGCGGCGGCGACCATCGATCTGCTCATCGCCGCCGCGCGAGAGCAGGGGGCGACGCTCGTCGTCGCCACTCACGACCCGCGCAGTCGCGACGCGTGCGATGCGCGCTTCGACCTTCCCGCCGCCCACGCCGCGTCGTCGCGATGAAGACGGGAGGGATCTGGTACCTGGCGGTCGCGTCGCTGCTGCGCCACAAGCTGCGGACGACGATCCTCGTCGCCACGGTCGCAGTCGTCGCGGGACTACCGCTCGTCACCGACGCCACCCTCGCCGCCTACACGAACGCGATCACGGCGCGCGCCCGCACCACGCCCATCCTCCTCGGGCCGCGCGGCGGTGAGACGGACCTCCTGCTCGACGCGCTCTATCTTCGACCCGACGACCGGTTCACCGTCAGCGTCGGGACCGTCGAACGAGCCGTCGCGGGAGCGGACGCGCAGACGATCGCGCTTCACGTCCGGCACCGCGTCGCGGGCTTCCCGCTCGTCGGGACCGAGCTCGGCTACTTCGGTCTCCGCGGTCTCCGCTGCGACGAGGGCCGTCTTCCGCTCCGTCTCGGGGACTGTGTCGTCGGAGCCGAGGTCGCGGCTCGTCTGGAGGTCGGCGCGGGCGACACTCTGCTGTCGGACCCAGAGGGCGTCCTCGACGTGGTCGGAGGATTCGGCACGCGCCTGAGGATCACCGGCGTCCTCGCTCCGAACGAGACCGCGGACGACCGAGCGGTCTTCTGCGACGTGAAGACCGCGTGGGTGATCGATGGGATCGGGCACGGTCACGACGACGTGGATGCGTCGCGCGTGTACGGGGACGTTCCCTCGGCGCCGGTCGACCTGCCACGCATCGCGAGCGTCGACGACGCGAACCTCGCGCGCTTCCACTTCCACGGCGATCCCTCCGACTTTCCTCTGCGCGCCGCGATCGTCGTTCCGGCCACGAAGGCCGAGGGGCTGATCGTGCGCGGCCGCTTCGCCGATCCGGATTCGGAAGCTCTTGCGATCGTGCCGACCCAGGCGCTGGATCAGCTCCTCGAGGTCGTGATGCGCATCGAGGGCATCGTCCGGACGCTCACGACGGTTCTCGCCGTGATCACGGCGATCCTCCTCGTCCTCATCGGGATCCTCGCCCTGCGGCTCCGCCGCGTCGAGCTCGCTACGCTCGGTGAGCTCGGCGTCCGCCGCGGAGCGATCGTCGGTCTGATCGCCAGCGAATGGACCTTCCTCCTCCTCGCGAGCGCAGCGTCCGCAGCCGTCCTCCTCCTCGTCTCCCGCGGCTGGGTCGTTCAGCTCCTCGAGCGCTTGATCGCCAGCACCTGACACTCGACGCATCGAGATGCGCCACCTCCCTCTCCTCTTCGTCCTGGGCGTCCTCGCCTGCGGACAAGACTCTGCGCCGACCGCGGCCGGCGAGAGCCCCGATGGCGTCTACGCCGTCAACTACCCGCTCCAGTACTTCGCTCAGCGCATCGCGGGCGAGCACCTGGAGGTTCGCTTCCTCGCTCCGCCCGAGGTCGACCCGGCGTTCTGGATCCCGCGGGACGACGACGTGGCCGCCCTGCAGACGGCCGAGCTGATCCTCCTGAACGGGGCGACGTACGCGAAGTGGCTCGACCTCGTCACGGTTCCGAAGCAGCGTGCCGTCGTGACCTCCGCAGCCTTCGAGGACGCCCTGCTCGAGCTTCCGATCACCACGACCCACAGTCACGGTCAGAGCGGCACGCACTCGCACGCGGGGATCGACTTCAACACGTGGGTCGACCCGGTGCTCGCGCGGAAGCAGGCGGCGGCTGTCCTGGAGGCCCTGATCGAGCTCCGCCCCGCCCATGCGAACGACTTCGAGGCAAACGCCGCGGCCCTCGACGACGAGCTGGCCACTCTCGACGCCGCCTTCCGCGAGCTGTCCGCGGCTACGGACGACCTTCGACTCCTCGCGTCCCACCCGGTCTACGGGTACCTGGCTGCCCGCTACGGCTGGAGGGTGCAGGCGCTGCTCTGGGAGCCCGAGGCGATGCCGGACGAGGACGAGTGGGAGGCCCTCGGCTCCATCCTGAAGCTCCACCCCGCGCGCTGGATGCTCTACGAGGACACGCCCGCACCCGAGATCGCGAAGCGCTTGCGCGAGGACTTCGAGATCGAGCCGGTCGTGCTCCGTCCGTGCGGCAACCGCCCTGCGAGCGGCGACTACCTGGACGAGATGCGCGCCGGGCTCGAGCGCCTCCGCCCCGTCTTCCAGCCGTGATGGCTCTCGGTTCGATCCTGGTCGCCGCCGGGCTCGCGGGCGCACACCCGATGAGCAACTACGCGGTTCGGCTGGAGCTGACGCCGGAGGCGACGCTCCTCTCGATCGACTTCACCTACGACGACGTGGTCATGCTCGCCTCGATCCACCCGGACGAGGAGGGCGGCTTCCCCCCGGAGGCCCTTCGCACGGCCCTCGCCGAGTTCAAGGCCCGCGCCGCGGAGGGAACCAGCCTCTTCGACGCCGACGGGATCCCCCTGACCCTCGGCGACGCGACGGTCACGGGCGTGACCGATCCATCGCGACTGGAGTTCAAGGAGGTTGGCGACGTCGGATGCACACTGCTCCTCCGCTACCCGCCGGTGGATCGACCGCGCGAGTGCTCGATCGCGTTCGACTGGGGTGGCTGGCGGAACAGCATCAGCTCGTTCTTCTACGGCCATTGGTCGACCGCCGACGACGAGGAGGGCCACGTCCTCTGGGGCGAGCGGCACCGCTTCCCGCTCCTGCCGCCGATCGACGCGAACACGATCCGGTACGAGGACGAGCGGTATGCGCTGGCCCGGCCTCTGAAGGAGACGCGCACCGGGTTCAGCTACCTCTACGTCGAGGCCGACCACGTGCGCCATGAGTTCGTGCTGCCGCTGATGACGGTGGCGTGGCAGCTGGCGCCCTACGAGCCGGGGCTCTCCGCAGCCACGATGATCGGCGATGAAGAACGCGCGCTCGTCCAGCGGCAGCTCGACGAGCGTCTCGGGACCAACTCGCCGCTCACGATCGACGGAGTCCCCTCGACTCCCTCGGAGGAGCACGTCCGGTGGTTCACGCGCGACTCGCTCCGCCGCGGCGTCGCCGCGGACGACGGCCCGATCTCGCTGGCGACGGGCTTCGTCGGCGTCATGTCGATCTACCCCGTGACCAAGCCCGTCCGCCGCATCGCGTTCGAGGGCCGCGGCTGGGCGGACCTGCTCAACGACCACGTGGTCAGCCTGATCGTCGGCGACACCACCGAGCGCTTCATCCTCGAAGCCCGCGATCCCGTGATGGAGTGGAGCGGCGAGCCGGACCTCGCCGCGGTGCCCACCCCCACCGACGTCGCCTTCGGCGCGCCCCGTCGCATCGGCGCACTCGGTTGGGCCGCACTTGCAGCCCTCGTCGCCGCGCTCCCGGTCTTCGCCCGCCGGCGTCGAGCTGCGCTCCTCCTCCTCGCGCTCTCCGCCGGGCTCGGACTCCTCGCCGTCTTCGTCCCGACCGGCGACCAGGAAGAAGGTGACGGGCGATCGGTGCTCGAAGCCCTTCTCCAGAACACTTACCGCGCGTGCGGCAGACAGGGCGAACGGGAGACCCTCGAGATGCTCGCCGCGACCAGCGGCGGTGTACTCCTGGAGGAGCTCTACCTCGAGCTCCGCGGACAGCTCAGCGGCCCTTGGGCGACCGGAGCCGGAACGCGGATCCGAGGCGTCCGCATGACCGACTGCGAGGTCCTGGAGAGGAAGCCGCGGAGCATCACGGGGCTCGGGACCTGGCTCGTCGACGCCCGCATCGAGCACTGGGGCCACGTGCACGATCGCTCGCTGGAGATCAGCGGCCGGCTGACCGCCGAGGCGAGCGGAGGACGGTGGCGCTTCGAGGACCTGGTCCTCCTGGACAAGCAGATCGCGTCCGCCGACTCGCGGCGTCGGCAGTAGGCCGAGAGGCGCTGCCGCAGGCCGCGATTGCCTCCAGCACCGCCGCTCGCTTTCACTGCTTCGGTACCAGTTCGACCTCGACCCGCGTCCGCTTACCGGCCGTGAGTTCGACCTCCACCGGCTCGTGGTCCTCGAAGCCGTCGATCGATGGGATCGCGATCCGGTAGCGCCCCGGCTCAGTCACGCCGAACCAAGGCTCTCCCCTGTTGGTTCCGCTCGCGCTGAAGTGACCTTCGCCATCGAGCGCGCTGACGTTCCAGCCGGCGCCGTTGGGCCACGGGATGGACTGGGCACCGCTGCGAAGGACGATCGAGGCGCTCGTACGTCGCTGGACGTCGAGCTGGACTTGGAGGCCGTCGGTCGCGAGCGGGATCGTGAGGCGCCCCCAAGAGGCGCCGTTCGCGGAGACGTCGATCGAGTCGCGAGGGACGCGGAGTTGGCAGACGCCTGTCGCCTGGTCGACCTCGGCCGTTTGCGACGTGCCGAAGTTCGCGCCTTCGGGCCAGGTCACGTGCCAGGAGATGGATTCGACGTCAGTCGCCGCCAGCCCCGTCTCGGCGTCGACCACGTGGACGGCGATCTCGACGGGCGGAGGAACCTCGAAGTAGAGATCAGAGCGTCCCTCGGCGGGAAGGTCGAAGACCAGCTTCGAGCTGAACCTGTGGTAGCTCAGCTCATACCGGCCGACCTCCAGGTCGTGCCTCTCGAAGCGATAGTGGCCCGGCGAGTCTTCGAGCTCATCGAGCTCGCCGTCACGGATCATCGCCCATTCGTTCGCTCCGGTCTTCGAGGGTGTCATCCGCTGCACCACGAGCTTCGGTCGATCCCCTCCCCATTCGACCGGGAGGACGAATACGCCCTCGAAGCTGGCGATCGTCACCTGGCCGACCGGCTCGACGTCGATCGTCCGCATCGTCGTCTGTCCAGGTCGCACGTCCACCGTTTCGCTGCCGAGCACGATGGGCGCTGAGTACCACGGTCCAAGCTCCACGCGCGCGTCGTAGGTCCCCGGCGAGAGCGAATCGAGGTGAACCTCGGACGCGCCGCGCAGACTGACGTCGCACAGGAGGCCCGGCAGCGCCGGATCGCGCAGCCGGAGGGCAGCCTTGTCCGGAACCTCGCCCGCGAACGTCAGCGCGAGGTCTCCGCCGGGTGAGAGCTCCAGCGTGCGCTCCGTCGAATTGAGGAAGTCCACGGTCAGGGCTTTCCACCCGTATCGCTCTGCGCGCACGATCAGCGTCACACCGCGGCGGCCTGCGGTGGACGCGTTCGGGCGAAGAGAGACCGGCGAGGTGGCACCCTCGATGAGGGTTTCGGAGCGCGAGCCTCGGGGGTGTGCCATGCGGCTGTGCTGCATCCTCGTCGACGCCCTCACCTCGACGCCGGTAAGCGGCATGCCCGAGGCGGCATCGCGGACGTGGAGCGTCACGATCGGAGCCGGGAGGACCGCAAGCGGGACACCCGTCGAGAGCGCGGGATACGAGGGGTTGTCAGCGAGAGGTTGGCCTCTCTCCGCATCGCCGAAGAGCATCGCACCGAGGCCCTCGACCTCGAAGCTCTTGCACTCGCACCGGAGCTCGTCGATCCCACCCGGATACTCCCGTCGGCTCTCCGCATGAAGAACCTTCCCCTCCTCGTCGACTCGGACGAGGAGCTCGAAAGCCCCGTCGACCACATCGATCTCGACGCTCGTACCGCCCGAATTGGCCAGGACGGCCGCGTGCAAGACGCCGGATAGACGTTCGGAGCGTGATCCGTCCTCGTTCAGCCGCACGATCGTTCCGGCGAAGAGAGCGACCTCTCCCCCCTCCTGTTCCCGCGGTGCCGTCGCCGACTCGGCCGTGCCCTCGATACGAGTCCGAAGAGACTCGTCAGGGCGGGGCTCGGGGACCAGGAGCGTGGACTCCGTCCCCTCTTCCATGGCCAGGGCGGATGAATCGCGCGCAAGAAGGCGTTCGACGCCTGTCTCGCGCTCAGGCGATTCGAGCGTCGGGTCCGCAGCCCGAGAGAGGACGAGAACGACCAAGAGCGCAGCGGTGAGAACGACGGCGAAGATCTTCACGGCGAGTGCAGGGAGGAACGTCAGCGCGGGAGCGGACAGGGCAAGTGGTGCGGCAGGCGCGGACGACAGCCCCAAGCCGGCTGCAGGCGCAGAGGCGATGGCCGAGAGCCAGCGTCGCGAATCCGCGCCGCGCTCACTCTCGACGCGTTCGCGGAGGAGTGCGAGCCCGCGCCGAAGGCGGGTGCGAACGGTCGACTGCGGAACGTCACTCGCGCGAGCGATCTGATCCACCGACCAGTCGTCGAAGAAGCGCCGCAGAATCGTCGCGCGGTAAGGCTCGTCCAGCTGAAGCACGCGCTCGACGAGCGCACGCTCCTCCTCGACGCGTCCGATCAAATCGGTGACGGAGTCCATCGCCTCGGGTCGAGCGCTCTCGCCCTCGCGACGACGACGTCGTCCGTCGGAGACGCGCGCATCACTTGCGACGCGCCGCGCGATGCCGCCGAGCCAGGCGCGCCAGCTGGCACCCTCCGGCGGCGGGTTCGACATCGCGCGCATCCAGGTCTCCTGCGCCACGTCGTCCGCGAGCGCGGGCTCGCGAACGAGGGCTGCAGCGAGGCTCCGAACCCATGCGTGGTGGCGCAGCGCCAGCTCGGGCGTGAGCGGGGTCGATCGAGTGTCCGAATCGCGCGTCATGGGCGGGCCTACCCATCCCATGGCGCCGTTCAGAGATTTGATTCAGAGAAGAGCGAATTCCCCTGCGAGCTCCACGCTCCCGTGCGCGCGGGTGATCGGAGCAGTCTCGGCTGGCCTGTGCGATAGTGGGCCGAGACTCGAAGACCGACGGACCTCGGACCTGCCAAGACTCATGCCCTGCCCCTCGAACTGCCTCCTGCTCGCCCTGACCCTCGCGGCCACCTCCTGCTTCTCGTCCAACGCCGTCTGGTCTTACGAGCCGAACGTCGCAGGAGCGAAGCTCGGGACGCTGTGCTCCTTCGCTGGCGACGAGAACGGGGACGGCTACGACGACTTCGTGGTCCTCGCAGGCGGTCAGGCGCCAGCTGCGGGTGGATCGGGACAGGTCTACCTCTTCCGCGGCGGACCGTCGGGACCCGCGTCGGCGCCCGCGGGACTCCTCAACAAGGGCTATCCGCTCTACGGATGGCCGCTCGAGGGGATCGGCGACGTGAACGGCGACGGGCTCGACGACATCATGCTCACCGGCTACGCGAACCCGCAGCTCAGCATGCGGATGGTCGAGGTCCACCCCGGACCGCTCACCGGTTCGAACGTTCTCCCGCACGTCTACCTGGGCCGCGTCGGGGACGGCGGGTTCGGGAGGACGCTGGCCGCGCTCGGGGACCTGAACCAGGACGGGTTCGCCGACTTCGCGATGGGACACCGCGGAGACTCGGGCGGAGGCCAGGGCCGGGCGGAGGTGTACTACGGAGCTGCGGACTTCTTCGCCCCCCAATCGAACTCCGGGATCGCGGGCTGGGTGGCTGTCGGCGGCGGCGGCTTCGGCGCGTCCATCACGACCGCGGACGTGAACGGGGACGGCTGGCAGGATCTGCTCGTCGGCGACCCGCTCATTGGCCAGCCCGGGGACGGACAGGTCGAGGCCTACCTCAACGGGCCCACGGGCCTGCAGACGGCGCCGGTGTGGTCCGTTTCCGGCGGACCGTCCGAGTCGCTCGGCCTCTGGATCCGTGGCGTCGGCGACCGAAATGGCGACGGCTTCGAGGACTTCGTCGCCAACGTGTCGACGGGCCAGGGTCCGGCCGCCGAAGGGCTGAACCTCTTCTTCGCGAGCCCGACCGGCGCAACTCGAGGCCCCTCGCGAGTCTTCGCGGCCTCGCTCTACGCCGTGCCGGCGATCGCTGCCGCGGGCGACATCAGCGGCGACGGCCTCACGGACATCGCCTTCGGAGAGGGACCCGTCGGCACGGAGAGCGTCCGCGTCATCGACGGCCTCCCGGGGAACGAGCTGTGGTCACGCACGGCTCCCGTGCCGGGCTCTCAGTTCGGAGCCTCGCTCGACGCCGGAGGGGACGTCGACGGCGACGGGATGACCGACCTGATCATCGGTGCGCCGGGGTACACGAACGGTGAGACGCAGGAAGGGATCATCTACCTGCACCGCGGCCTCTGAAGCGACTCCTACCTCACCACGAGCCTCCGGAGCAAACTCCACCGCTTCGCTCCATCGTTCGTCATTCCCTCGAGTCGACTTCGGCCAACCGGGACGCGCGCCGAGAGGGTTCCGTCCGCTTCGACGGCAACGTTCGTGACATCGCGGGATCGCCCCGTCGCATCGACGCGAACGAAGCGCGCCCGCCGAATTCCCGCCTCGAGTGATTCTTCGACTCGTGCTGTCGCGAGGTCTTCGACCCACTGCACGCCAGGCCCGACGAACTCGACTTCCCGCGTCAGCTCGATCGAGGCGCCTTCGCCGACCGGACCGACGAGACGCAGGGCGACTTGGCCCGGCGGAGCGATGATCGAGAAGCGCCCAGAGCGGTCGATGTCAGCGGATCGTGTCTCGGCGGGCCCCCGCAGGTCCGGTGGAGTCAGCACCTCGACGGACCAACCGCGCGGAGGAGGTGCACCGTCGATCCGGAGCTCGCCCCTGAGCTCGGCCGGACCGGAGTGGCGCATGTCGATGTCGAGCTCCGTCGTCTTGCCGTCCACGACGGAAGCGTTCCAGCGCGGCTCGAGGGTCTCGGGGTCCTGGGTCGTCGAGAGCATCTCCGTCCGGACCTCGCGCAGCCGACCTTCCACCCGCCACGGGCCGGGCGTGAGCCCATCGAGCCTGTAGCTGCCGTCGGTCGCCACCCTCACCGAGAGGGGCCGTCCGTCCCCACGCGATGCCGCGACGTAGAGACTGCCCACCTCCCTGTCCGGTGGCGGGAGGACCCGTCCCTCGATCGCACCGCCCTCCGTCAGGTGAACCTCGATCCCCTCGACGCCTTCGCTGGGCCGTAGGTCGCCGAGTTCCACCTCCCCAACGGCGAGACCCGCGGCCCGCGCAACAATGCCAACGCTGCGCCACTCGGGCTTGAATGGCGCAGCGAATCGCCCCTCCCCATCGGTGGTGACCGTGGGAGCCCCGCTTGGGTAGCGGTTCGGGAATCCGCCCGTCATCGCCGCGAATCCCATGTAGCGGTGCATCACGGCGACCTCCGCTCCCACGACAGGTTCACCATGGGCGAGCACGCGCCCGCTCACCTCTGGCCCCCTTGGAAGCTCGATGGTGAGGCTCTTCGGAACCGACTCAGGCTCGAACGGCCCCACCGTCCGCGTTCCCGAGCCCGCTCGACGGGCGACAACGGCGAACGCCTGACCGGGCACGGTGACCTCGACCCTCCCCTGGGCATCGGTGCTCTGCCAGCGCCGGCCCGGGAGGAGCCTCCCGCCGGACGCCGGCGCCGCCGGGTCGTCGGGGACGACGGGCATCACGTCCGAATCGACCAGAGGGTCTCCGTCGCGATCCGTCACGACGACGAGCACGACCTGAAGAGGTCGAAGCCAAAGCTCGATGTGGTCTCCGCCCCGCGCCACCACCGCCGCGCTCGGGCCGAGCTGACCGGTCGGATCGTGACCGACGAACTCCGCCGGCGTCGCATCCGCCACCGCGACCAAGAAGCTGCCGTCGTCGCCTGCAGTCACACTTCCATGGTCGGAGGACCCTGTCGATAGGTAGTCGATCCGCCCGCCGACCGCTGGCCGCCCGTCCGGTCGATAGAGGATGCCCCTGATGCCCCGTTCGGCGGGGAGCCCGTCGAGGACGATCGGTCCCAGGTCGACGCGAGCAGACGGCGTGACCGCGACGGGTTCACCGATCGTCCACAGGAACCCCGGAGCGTGCGCCCACAGGCGGACACGCGCCCCCTGGCCCTGAACTGGGGCGGCCTCGATCCCCGCCAGAGTGAAGCTCCCGTCTTCCGCCGTGACCGACCTCGGCCGCGTGACGCTCCGATCTGGACCACGGACTCTCAGCTTTGCCACGTCGTCCGTGATGGCACCTGTCCCGGCGTACACGATGGCCCCGCTCAGGGGTCGACCGCCTTGATCGACGCAGACGCCCACGAGCGTTGCCCCGGTCCGGAGCACGATGTCGCCCAGGTCCGTCTCGCCGTGGAGACGAGGTCGCTTGATCCGGAACTCGGTCGCACAGCCCTCCGCGCCCACGGCGAAGGTCATGTCGAACGTCTGCTTGCGCCACCTTCGCAACGATGTGTCGTCCAGCGCCAGGGTCACGCGTCCGTCCGCGCCACTCTGGGCCGAGGCGTTCTTCCCGCGTGGCGAGCCATCGACATGCACCGAGCTCAAGCTCGCCCCACTCAGCGGTCGCAGATCCGGATCCAGCACGCGCGCGCGAATCGTGGTGACGGTCGAGGGAGAGTCTTCGGTCCCTGCCGCCGAGGTCGGTGTACCTGCGGCCGAGCGTTCGATGCCCACGACGGCGCGGCTCGTCTCGACCCTGGGAACCGCCAGCTGCGACGCGACCGCGAGCTCGCTCGGCTCCGCGATGCGCTCTTGGGTCGATGCGACTCCCCCCGGACGCTGACCGTCGGCCGGGCTGGTGCCGAGGTAGATCGGGACCAGCGCGAGGAGGACGGCAGTCGCGACGGCCACTTTCTTCGTTGAGAGGCTCAAGAGAACGGTCTCCGAGGCGGAACGAGGAACCAGGTCGCCGCCGCCGGCCGCGAGGAGGAACGTCCCGAGAGCGGGCCCTCGACTCGAGCCTCCGGCGTACTGAGCGCGAAGTCGGTCGAGGGCTCGACCGAGCTGTGACCTCACCGTTCCAGGCGTCGTGCTCGCCGCCGCTGCAATCTCGGCGACGGAGAGATTCAGGTAGAAGCGACGGACGATGAGACTCCGATCCCGCTCGGGCAACGCCGCGACCCGACGCGCCAGATCCTGCTGGAGCTCGAATCGCTGAAGATCTTCGTCGGCGCTCGAGGAAGCCGACGAGCGGCACGCTGCCGCGACCGCCTCGCGCGCCCCACGCCGCGCGTCCCCCCGGAGGTTGTGCTTCGCGAGCCGGCGGACGACGCGGGCGAGCCAAGGGCGGAGGCCCTCGCGCGCGGACGGCCGTCGTTCGAGGGCGAGCGCGAGCGCCCGCTGCGCAATGTCCTCCGCTTCCGCCTGGTCACGAGCGAGGCGCCGAGCGAGGGCCTGGACCCAGCCGGCCTCCGCGAGGAGAGCGTCGAGGGGAAAGTCGGGGTTCGAGTCGGAGGACGGGCACACGTCCGCATCCTCCCGCCGACCGCAGAAGCGCAGCGGTTTTTTCTCGAGACCTTCGGCGCTCGCCGCTGGCTCGAGTCAGCACCGGCCCCCGGCAGGATCCGGCCGTGGCTCGAACTCACCGCAGAGTGAAGAGTTGGCGCGTTTCCACTCCGACTCCTGGAGGATACCGGTTCGCTTGACCCAGGAGGTCTCCCGTTACGCTGGAACGTCTGCTCGAACGACGCACGGGCCCAATGCGTCACGTCAGTGAGCGGGGTCCGGCCCGCAGCCGCAGAAGCCAGGATGACGACCGTTTGAATCAGGCAACCGAAAGCTCGCCGCGAGTTCGCTCCACCGTCTTCGTCAGCTACAGCCATACTGACAAGGAGACCGAGTGGTACCGCGACGTCCTCCAGTACCTCAGGCAGCTGAACGTTGGCGACGAGATCGAGATCTGGGATGACACGGCCATCCGCGCTGGCGACGACTGGCTCGAGGAGATCGAGTCCCGGCTGCGCCTCTCGATGGCCGCAGTCTTCCTCATCTCTCCTACCTTCATCACCTCGGACTTCATCGCGCGGAAGGAGGTGCCGCGCGTCCTCGAGCGGCTCGAACGCGATGGCCTCATCGTCCACGCTCTGATCGCGAAGCCCACGGACTGGGCGACGCACCCGATCGGCGACTTCCTGAGCCAACGCCAGCTGGTCCACGGACCAGAGGATGCCCTCGAAGCGATGCCGGGCCCGGAGCGGCGGAGGTGCCTCAACAAGCTGGTCAAGCAGCTCCGCGAGGAGATCGGGATCCACCGCAATCGATTCAGTCGCACCCGAAGAGACTCGCTCATGCGCGAGATCGAGCAGTCGCAGGCGCTTGCCGACGTCGAGCTCCTCGAAGAGGTTGCTGGAGGCGACACCTCGATCATCTACAGGGCGCGGCGCGGCCGACGAGACCTCGCGGTGAAGGTGCTGATCGCGCGCACGCTCTCGGACGCTGGCGAGGCGGAGATCGAGGACGAGCTCAAGAAGGCCAGGGGCCTGCGCCACCCTGCGTTCATCACGATCGAGGACGTCCACTTTGCGAACGGCCAGGGCTTCGTCGTTGCAGACTGGATCCACGGCCAGCCTCTCAAGCGACTCATGCATCTGTCGCGAACGGAGGTCGACAAGCAGCGCTGGTGGGTTCGCGCGACGTCGATCATGTGCGACCTCGCCCGCGCGATGGCGGAGGCCCACGAGCACGGGCTTCAGTACATCAACTTCGATCCAACGAACGTGACGATCCAGTCCGGCTCACCGAGGATCTACCCCATCGACTTCTCGACGTGGATCGCGGCGACGGAACACTCGAACGGCTCTCTCTCCGTCATGCTCGAGCGACTCGAGCTCCTCGCACCGGAGATCCTCGAAAGGCGATTCGATCGCTGGTCTCCCGCCTCCGATGCGGCCGAGGACGCTGCATTCGCGGCTCGAAAGAAAGAGCAGCAGTACACGCTGGGGATGGTGCTTCTCGCGCTGCTCGAGGGGCGCTCGCCGGTCACCGTGAGGTCACTGCGCGACCTGGAGGAGCTGGCGTCGTTCCAGCGGGATCCGCGCGGATTCCACGAGTCAAGGCTCCAGGCGTCGACCGAAGATCACTGGTCCCGGCTCATGCCCGGACTCGCTCGCGTGGTCTGGCGCATGCTCTCGCCCGATCCCGCGGACAGGTGGGACGGGATGTCTGACGTGGCGCAACAGCTTCGCGCGACCCTGAGGGGAATCGTCGACATCCCGGCCCACGTCGGGGATGCGAAGCGCTGCTACTCGGACCATCTACGAGGCAACGAGAGGTTCTTCCGGGCCTTCTACGACGCTTTCTTCGAGCGAGCGCCCGACATCCGACACCTCTTCGCCGGGGTGGACATGGGGCGCCAGAAGCGCTTGCTCGACGAGGCTTTCGAGCGCCTCCTGAACTTTCGCTCGACGCAGGTCGAACCGACGACTCTCACGGGAATCGCGGAGAGCCACCGGAAGTTCGCGCTCTCGCCCGATCACTTCGAAGCATTCGGCCGCGCTTTCCTCGATGCACTCGATTCCACCGTCGACGTCAACGCAGTGACACGCGACTCATGGGAATCCGTGATCTGGCCGGGACTCCGCTACCTGCAGGAGCGGACGTGCGGCCCACAGATGGAGCGCGAGTGACGTTCCCGGCCCGTCACCGGAATCTGCCGCGCATCACGCTCCGCCCCAGCGCAGCAGACGCGCGCTGTTGAAGATCACGAAGAACGCGCTCAGCTCGTGCAGGACGGCGGCCGCGATCGGACCGATGTAGCCGAAGCTCGAGGCGAGGATGAAGAGCCCGATGAACCCCACTCCCCACATGAGGTTCTGATTGATCACGTCGACGGTCCGCCGCGAGAGGCGGATGAATTCCGGAAGCCGGGTGAGATCTCCGCTCATGAGCGCGACATCCGCCGTCCGCAGCGCGACATCGCTCCCCAGCGCATGCATGGCGATTCCGACGTCACCGGCTGCGAGTGCAGGCGCATCGTTCACGCCGTCGCCAAGAACGAGGACCTCGCGGTTCTCCGCCTTCAGGTCGTTGACGGCCTCCTGCTTCTCTTCTGGCAGGCACTCGGCGCGCACGTCCTCGATCTCGAGCTCTTCCGCGATCGCCCGGGCAACGCCCTCACGGTCACCTGTCAGCATCACGACGCGATCCACTCCGAGTTCCCGAAGTTCGCCGCCCAGGGGCCGCGCCTCGTCTCGCAGCGTGTCCGCGAGACCGATCGACCCGACCCAGCGGTCATTCACCGCGACGTGAACGACACTCAGGTGCTCCGCCGTGTCGTCTTCGGGAACGTCGATTCCCTGCCGCTCGAGCCACGCGCGCCGTCCCATCGCCACAGGCTTCCCGTCCGCCGATGCGCGTAAGCCTCGCCCCGGCTCCTCGACGACCTCGAGTGCACTCGAGATCACCAGTCCGCGCTGCTCGGCCTCGGCAGCGACTGCCCGACTCACGGGATGCGCAGAATGCCGAGCGAGCGCGGCCGCCCAGCTCAGGGCGTCGTCGTCCGCTCGCTGCACCGCGAGCTTGCCGGTCGTCAGCGTCCCCGTCTTGTCGAACACCACGGTGTCGACGGCTGCGGTAGCTTCGAAGAAGCGAACGCTCTTCACGAGGATTCCGGAGCGCGACGCCGCAGCGAGGGCCGCCACCATCGCCGTCGGACCCGCCAGGAGGAACGCGCAGGGGATGCTGACGATCAGCACCGCGATCGCACGATCGAGATCTCGCGTCATGAACAGCACGAAGCCCGAGATCAGGAGGACCATCGGTGCGTAGTACCGCGCGTACTCCTCGGTGACCCGCATCACCGGCGCGCGCGTCTGCTGCGCCTCTTCGACGATCTTGCGTACGCGGCCGATGACGGTCTCGTCACCCGTGTGGGTCACCTCCAGCGCCAGCGTGCCCGTGAGATTGGTCGACCCCGCGAACACGGACGCGCCGGGCTCGACGTCTTCCGGCACGGACTCGCCGGTGATGTGCGACTGGTCGACCGTGCTCGCGCCCGAGTGCACGCGACCGTCCGCCGGGATGCTCTCGCCGGCGAGGACTCGAACGTGATCGCCGAGCACGAGGTCGCTCGCGTCGACCTCCTCCTCGCGGCCGTCCCGCACGCGCCGCGCCCGCGAGCGCGACAGACGGAGCAGGCTCTCGAGAGCTTCCTGCGCCCCCATCACGCTGCGGTCCTCGAGCAGCTCCCCGACGACGAGGATGAGGGAGACGA
This sequence comes from Planctomycetota bacterium, assembly GCA_039200205.1. GTDB lineage: Bacteria > Planctomycetota > UBA1135 > UBA1135 > Saltatorellus. Next base: position 6,135 of record JBCCSK010000016.1, on the reverse strand, counting down.
CCCACGCGGTCTCGAAGCGCTCCGTGGCCAGGCACGCCGCGACGGCGAGAGCGACGAATCGATCCAGGTGGGGCTTGCTCGATTCGTCGCGGCGCGACCAGGGCGACACGAGCGAGCTCCACAGGATCGGCCACGCGATGACCACGGCCGCGGCGGCGATCAGCGCGGAAGCGACCTCCGGCTGCGAGGGCCGGTGCAGCAGGACCAGACCCCACGCGCCGCCGAGCGCCAGGCTCGTGCAGACGAGGCCGAGTCGAGCGCGAAGCGAACGATCGTCATCGCTCGTCATCGCGGAGAGACGGGAGCCGTGGGAAGCCAGAGCTGGCCCGGTGAGTCGGGCAGGACCGTGACGGTCCGGAGCGCCTCCCCGACGACCTCCAGGGTCTCCGCATGCAGCCGCGCCTTCGTCAGCGCCGGAGCCTTGCGATACTCCTCGAGGAGGGCCGTGAACGCGGCGGCCTCTCCCCTCGCTCGCGCGACGAGCCCCTGCGACTCGGCCGTGGCCTCCTGCCGGATCCGGTACGCCTCGGCCTCTGCCTCCGGAAGCAGCTTGGCGCGGTACGTCTCCGCCTCCTGCAGCCGCGTCTTCGCCTCGACCTGCGCGTTCACCACCTCGCGGAACGCGGGCAGGACGCGGCGCGCCGGCAGCAGCTCACGGAACTCGACGGCGACCAGCTGCAGCCCCGTGCCGAGCAGATCGAGCTCGTCCTGCGCGAGGCGCTGGGTCTCCTGTCGGACGAGATCGCGCTCGGTCGCGAGCGCGGCGTCGACGCTGGACCGAGCCAATGCGATGGCGAGGGAGCGGTACATCACGCCCTCCAGGAGCGCGTCCCGCTCCTTGACCGAGAGGACGGCCGCCACGGGATCGACGATCTGGTAGCGAACGGCCAGTCGGGGGTGCACCAGGTTGGCGTCGCCCGTCAGCGTGTAGCCGTCGCGAATCGGATGCATCGTCGCCGGCGCGGGCGCGACGCTGGGATCGACCTCCGGCGGAGCCCCCCACGCGTCCAGACGCAGCTCCAGCACCGAGCGCACCGGGACGCGGACGACCTCGTCGATCGGGGCGGGCCAGGTGAGAAGGACACCCGGCGGGTGGATCCGCGGCTGAAGCTCGCCGAAACGCAGAACCAGGGCGTTCTCGTTCGGCGCCACGCGAGTGATGCCCGACCCGAGGTACAGGAGGCCCAGGAGCACGAAGCCCCAGCGGCTGAAGCGCGCGGTCTCCCGCAGGGCGCCCAGCACCGTCTGCGAGGACAGCGACTCGTCGAGCCGGCTACTCGTCATCGGCCTTGACGTCGGGGGCTCGCAGGCGCCGGAACGGAGGCGCGTCTCCGTCCAGCACGAGCGTCGTGTTCTCGTCCACGACCTTGCGCAGCGCCTCCAGCTCCCGCAAGAACAGGTAGAACTCCGGGTCGGCCGAGTGCGCAGCGGCGTAGATCCCGGCCGCATCGGCTTCGGACTGACCGCGCAGCTCCTCGGCGAACTGCTGCGCCTCGGCCAGGAGCACCGTCCGCTCGGCGTCGGTGTTCGCGCGGATCTCGTCGGCGACCTGATTCCCCTCCGCGCGGAACTTCTCGGCGAACTGCGACCTCTCCGCTCTCATTCGCGCGAGGACGAACTCAGTGTTCGCCTCCGGCAGTGCGAGCCGCTTGATGCCCACCTGTTCGATCGCGACGCCGAAGGTCTCGTCGGCCTCCGGTGTGACGAGCTCGACGATCAGCGCCTCGATCTCCTCCAGCTTCACGTCGTCGGGATTGGCGGAGACGAGCTGCTGGTAGTCGAACTGCGCGAGGGCCGTGTTCTTGGCGCTCGTCACGAGGCTGTCGAGCTTCGAGCGCGCGTTCGGCACGCTCCCGAGCGACTCCAGGAACCGCAGCGAGTCGGAGATCCGCCAGGCCACGAACACGGGCACGATCACGTTCCGCTTGTCCCGGGTCAGGCCCTCGGCCAGTCGCGTCTCGAAGAAGTCCAGGCGCGTGTCGAACCGGTTCACGGACTCGATCGGCCACGGCAGCTTGCCGTGCAGGCCGGGATCCGTGACGACGCTCGTCGGCTTGCCGAAGCGCGTGAGGATCACGTTCTCGTTCTCACGCACCTGGTAGGTGGAGACCGCCGCGATCAGGACGGCCGCGACAGCGAGCGTCGCCGTCGATCGAATCAAGAGGCTCTTGATCATCGTTCCTCGCGCTCGCTCGTCTCCTCGAGTGCATCGCTCTCACCCAGACCGCGCGCGTCGAGAGTGATCTTCGGCGGTGTTCCGGTCGCGACCACCAGCTTGGCTCGGCCCGCGAGCGACGCTTCCAGCGCCTCCAGGCGCAGGCGCTCCCGGAAGACCTCGGGATGCTCGCTCTGCGCCTCGGCGAGCCGACGGAACCGTTCGGCCTCGCCCGCCGCAGTCAACGTCCGCTCTCGACCCGCGGCCTTCGCCATCGCCCTGACGCGCGCGGCCTCCTGCTCGGCCGCGGGAAGCCTCGAAGCCGCGTAGGCGCGCGCCTGCTCGACGAGCGTCTGCCGCTCCTCCTCGGCGCTGATCACGTCCTGGAACGCGGGTGTGACCGCTACCGGTGGGTGCACGTCCCGCAGCCCGACCCACACGATCTCGAGGCCGAGCTCACGTTCGTCGGCGGCCCGCTGGAGCCCCGACTGCATGGCGGCGCTCACGTCGGCACGCTCGTCCGTCATGATCGCAAAGCTGTCTCGCGCGGACGTCACCTGGAGCAGCTCGCGATACGCGAGGTGCTCCAGCGCCTCGCGCGCGTCGGTCGTCGTCTTCAGGTGCGCGAGCGGATCGCGGATGCGATAGAGCACGGGCACGCTGATCGTCAGGAGCTCGTCGCCGTCTCCGACGAAGAGGTTCTTCTCGCCCTCGTAGTGCTTCTCGGCCCACAGGATCGGGTTCCCGGTGTCGCGCTCGAAGCCGAGGACGATCTCTTCGACGCGCCGCGTCGGAACGACCTCGACCGACGCGAACGGCCACGGAAGGCTCCAGTGCAGCCCGGGCTGCACGGGCGGCGTCAGGAACCGACCCATCTCGACGCGTACGCCGGCGTGCCCCACGGGCACCACCGTCGCGGCCGTCGAGAGCCAGGCGAGCAGAGCGGCCGCGACCAGGATCGGAACGAACGCGCGCCGCGCGAATCGAAAGGCCGACGTCTTGCCGAGCTCGACCCCCAGCGTCTCGTCCAGGCGCGACGACACCTCCTCCCACGGATTGGAGCGGCGAACGAGGAGTGAGAGGACGAGACTGTCCCCGACGGGGCCGATCACCCGCCGCTCGTCCGTGGGCTGGTATGCGGCGCGAAGCACTGCGCGGACGACGGCGTCCACGACGAGCAGGGCGGTCAGGCCGACCAATGCGCGACCGACGACGAGCCGCAGGTCCCAGGGGCCGTGCAGCGCCAGAGCAAGGCACGCCGCGACCGCCGCCCCCACCCAGAACGAGAAGCGCGCGAGCTGCGCGACTCCGTCGAGTTCATTTGCGCCGACCTTCGCCCCGAGGACGCCGGCGTAGCGTCCGAGCAGGTTCAAGAGGACGCCGCCCGCGATCGCCACCCCGATCCCGAGGTGCGTGGCCGCCGCGGTCGGCTCACCCAGAGGGAGTCGCCACGCCCGCCACGCGAGCCAGCCCGTCACGGCGGCGCCGAGGCCGAGAAGCAGCAGCTGCCACGCCCTTTGGAACCGGGGAAGGGAGAGGAACGGCTCGATCCGCTCGCGCTCCCCGTCGGCGGCCTGCTCCAGCGTCTCGAGGTCGTCCGCCTGGATCCCGAAGTAGAGCGCGTGGATCGCGGCGACGGTCAGGCCCCAGACGGTGAAGGCCAATGTCGCCGGCCAGCGGGCACTTGCGACAGCGAGGAGCGCGAACACGGCCGCGACGGCGATCGCCGCATTGCGTAGCTGCCTCGACTCCGTGGACTTCATGTTCGCCGTGTGCCGCTGCCCCGCTGCTGCGAACCGGCGCCTCGACGCCAGCAATCGAGCGCACGGGCGCAGGTTACCGACGTCATCGAGAGATCGGCGCAAGAGCGGCGACCGATCGCCCTCACATTGAGCCCGAAACCGGCCCCGGCTGCGAGTCCCGAGCGCGCGTTCGTGGGGCCTTCGAAGCGTGGGCTCCGTCAGGTCGGTCTCGGATGCGTCGATCCGAGCCACGAACGGCGCGAGCCGTGCTCTCTGGTCGCCCGACGGCTAGTTCGGGAAGTCCGCGAACATCCTGTCGACGGCGTACGCGACGCGGGTCGCCACGCTCTCCTCCGTCGGCGTCCAGTCGATGTCGCCTGTCGCGATGCCGGCCCAAAGGCGCTTCGACGTCGCGGCATCGACCAGGACGATCGCGACGCCGGCCTTCGCCATCGGGTCGATCGTCGAGGTCTGAAAGTCCACGCCGTCGATCAGGTTCATGGCAGCCAGGTCGGCGCCGACGCCGTGATAGACGAGCACGTCGGCCCCGACGTCGACCTTCGTCATGCCGTGGGACGCGAGCGCCTGATCCGTCTCCCGCTGGATGCTCGCGATCAGGTCGGGGTCCGGCTGCTTCCACGCGCGGGTCGACGCAATGATCTCGCTGAGTGAACCGCCCCACGAGTACGTCGTCTTCCCGTCGAAGGACGCGTCGGACGCTGAGCCAGCGGCCGCAACGATGTCGTCCGTCGTGGCCGGGTTCACGTCGACCGAGCTGCAGGCGAAGGAGGCCAGGGACAGGGCTGCGATGAGGAATGAGCGGTGAGCAGGCATGGAGAGGGTGGGTGAGGGTCCTGAGGCGCGTCGATGCGCGACGGAAGCCTAGCCAAACCGAGGCCGAGTTCGATGGCTCCAGAACCACTTGCTACGTTCCGCAGGGGAGACCGGTCTTTCGACCTCGGCCCGTCGATGAGGAACGCAGCCGTACTCTGGACAGGGGGCAAGGACTCGTACCTGTCCCTGCTCGACGTGCGCGAGCGGATGTCCGTGACGCGCCTCGTCACCTTCGCGCCCGACCCGCCGCGGCCCTTCCTCGCTCACCCGCTCGAGACGATGGCCGCGCAGGCGTCCGCCCTCGGGATCGAGCACGAGGTGGCCCGACTGAGGGGCCCTGTCGCCGAGGCCTACGAGAAGGCGATCGACGACCTCGCCGAGCGGGGCATCGAGGTGCTGGTCACGGGCGACATGGATCGCGTCGCCGGACACGACAGCTGGATCGAGGAGCGCGCACGGGATCGCGTCGAAGTCGAGCGTCCTCTCTGGGGGGCGGATCGGATCGGGGTCCTGCGTCGCCTCATCGCCAAACACGTCGACGTCGTCTGCACGCTGTCGCGGAAGGATGCGTTCGACGAGCCGATCGTCGGACGACGCTTCGATGCCGCGCTGGTCGACGAGCTCGCGCAGCGACACGGCCGCGACGGGTTCGACGCGTGCGGCGAAAACGGCGAGTACCACACGTGCGTCGTAGGCGGTCCGGGCTTCGCCGAACCGCTCCGCTTCACCGGCGTGCGCGTCGCGGAGACCGACGAGTTCCACCACATCGCCTTCGACGGCGTCGAACGAGGCGGCGGCTAGCCCGCTCGTGACAAGCCAATGACGCCGCGGAGCTTGATCTGTCGCGTACACCGTGCGCAGCCAGGCGGCGACGTACCGATGCGTACGACCACGATTCTCTTGTCCCTCTCGCTCGTGGCGAGCATCTGGGTTCCTTCGATCGACCGCGAGGACCAGGACGGGACAAGATCTCCACCGGCTCAGCGGACGCTTGATCCAGGTGGCCAAGTCGTCGACGAGGTCGATCCGCGCGTGTGGTGCCTCTACGAGGATCAGGACGGCGCGCTTTGGTTCGGCAGCAACGGCGCAGGAGTGTTCCGCCGCAGGGGTGACGAGCTCATCCAGTACACGGCGGAGCACGGCCTCACCGGCGATCAGGTCCGCCACATCACGGGCGACGGGACGGACGGCGTGCTTCGCTACGACGGGTCTTCGGTGACGCAGCACTCACTCCCCGAGGGCGCCTACGCGATCTCGATCCTCATCGATCGGTCGGGGATGGCCTGGGTCGGAACGCTGGAGCACGGAGCCCTGCGTCTTCGCGGCGGAGAGTTTCGCTGACCCGACCTCGTCACCAGACTCGACGTCCAGCGCGCCGAGCCGGCCGCCTCCGGCGTCCTCTCG
>JBCCSK010000015.1:0-30712 GCA_039200205.1 Planctomycetota bacterium | reverse complement strand
TTCCCGTCGGTGAACCGACGGGAACGTGTGCGGTACCGGCGCGTCGACGAACAGCGCGGTGGTGTGCGACACCGTACCGAAGCCGAGCTGCGCACCGGTGTGCGACTCCGTATCGCGATCAGAGCGACGCGTTCAGGAAGATCACGAATCGCGGGCTCGTGAACGCGTTCATCGACGACGCGTTGGTGATGAATCCCTGGAAGCCCTGGACGAAGCCGTCGACCGACGGCGGCAGGCCGATGATCGGCATGTCGATCGACGAGAGGAATCCCGACGGCGGCGTCGGGAAGACGCCGGGGAACCTCCGTACGTCCTGACCGCCGACGAGTCGGGGCTGGTTCAGGCCAGGCGTGAACGCGAACGTCGTTCCGCTCCCGAAGAAGAGCCGCGCTCGTGCGTTCGACTCGGTGAAGAACGTGACCTGCCAGGGATCGCCGGCGCGCACCACCGCGGGTGCGACGAGAGCGGATGGGAAGCCGTTCAACGGCCGACTCTCGCCAGGTCCGCCGAGCCGCTCGCCGTCCTCGCCCCCCGCCGGAGTCGGGTCGCATCCGGCGTTGACCGCGCCCAGCCCTTCGCTGAGCACGCCCCCGAAGTTCCACGTGAACGTCCCCGGCCCGCGGTGGATTCCGTCGCCGCCGTCGACCGTCCAGCTCGGACTGGAGAAGAAGCCTCCCCAGCACCCCGCGTCGCCGCCCGACGACGCCGAATAGGCGAGGTAGAGCGTCGTGCCCTCCTCGACGCGGATGCCGTCACCGCCCTGGCCCGGGTCGTCGCCAGTGCCCCCCTGGCCGCCCTGGAAGACGCTGCGTACGAGCGAGAGCGTGTCGACGCGCGCGGCCCAGATCCCGCGACCACCGAGCCCCGAGGGCGCAACGATGTTGTCGAGACCACGTCCCCCCGTCGCGAACGAGTCGACGAGCGCGACGTCCGCAGAGTCGAGCGCGATCACTCCCGGCGAACCGGAAGGTGCGAAGGTCAGCTGCGTGAAGTCGGGGTCGCCGAGGAGGCCGGTCGCGTCGAACTCACAGTCCTGCGCTCGCACGCGGCCGAGGCAGTTCCGCACGTCGAAGGCGCCCTCGTAGGTGTCGTCGAACGGGAACGTGTCGTCCGGAGGGTCGACGACGAGGCCCGAGAGGAGGACGACGTCCGAGGCGCCGAGGTCACGGACGTACAGCCGTCCTGCGATCACCGCCGCGTCCTCGGACACGACCGTGACGGACCGCGCGGCGATCGTCACGCTGCCCGGGTACACGCCTCCGCGGACGAGCACGATGTCGCCAGCCGCAGAGTCGTCGACGGCGGCCTGCACCGACGTGTAGCTTCCCGTCCCGCTCGCATCGACGACCAGAACGTCAGCGTGAAGGGGCGCGGCTGCGAAGGAAGCGAGCAGGAGGAACGTCGAGAGGTGCTTCATGGAAACTCGGGGGCAGTCACCTCAATGGGCTCCGATGGGAAGATGTCGCGCATCGGTCGCGCTCAATCGCGGGTGAGACGAACGACGACCTCTCTCATGGGACCGTCCGTCGCGAAGACGTCGAACGTCGTCCCATCCACCTCCGAGTATCCCGGGATCCCCTCGGACCGCAACGCGTAAAGGCCCGGCTCGCGGAACCACAGGACGCCGATGCTCCGGGAGACGTCGCGCGCATCGCCGTCGACCTGACGGGCGCCGAGGCGCCAGCTCCAATCGAAGGGGACCTCGGCGTCGCCGTCCATGAACGTGAAGCGCACGCCGATCTGCCGTCGCACGCGGAGCTCGATGCGGTTCTCGCCTGGGACGATCGTGTGCGCGCTCTCGAGGTCGACTGGGACGAGGGACGGGTCCTTCGGCGACAGCTCGATCTCGCCCGCGCGTGCGCGGAACCGAACGAGCCCGGTCGTCGCGTCGGCGACGACGGACTCGAGCGACGTGCCCAGGATCCCTTCGACCGCGGGACCGCTCCAGTAGAGGGACTCGACCGCGATCCGATCGCCCGTCGCGTCGTCGATCACGGTGACGATCACATCCGCGGGGGGCGGGACGACCAGCTCGACGCCAGCGAGCCCCTCCTCGGGGACCCGCAAGAGCTCTCGCACGTGCAGGCTCCACGCTTCGACGCGGTACGTGCCCGCGGCCGGAAGCTCGACCCGCCACTGGAACCGGCGGCCATCGTCAGCCTTCGTCGCTTCGCCGCTCTCTCCCCACGAGCCACCGACGAGGAGGGAGGTGTCGCGCGGCATCCAGACCCGGGTGTCCCCCTCCGCTCCGACCTGCAGCTCGACGGAGTCGAGTCCCCATGCGTCGGGAAGCGTGAGCGTGCCCTGGACCAGGACGACGTCGGGGCGCTCGGGCAGCTCGACCTCGACGGTCACGTGCGCTCGATCCCCGGCGACGAGCGCGATCGCGGCGGAGCCGTAGGAGACGCGCTCATCGCCCCAGCCGCGTTCGACCGACACGACGTACTCGCCGGGCGGAAGGTCCTCGAAGACGCCGCGGTCATCGGCATCCGGCTCGACCTTCGAGAACGCGTAGGTCGCGTAGGTCGGTGCGTCAGGCGGCCAGAGGCGGATCTCCGGCTCGAGCCAGTCCGCCGACCCGACGAGCTCGACCTCGAGTCCGCACGCGGGTGCGAGTTCGAGCGTGCGCTCTCCTTTCGCCGCATGATCGATTGCGATCGTTCCCCAGGCGTGGCCGGTCGCGCGGACGAAGTACTGCGTCTCGGTGCGCCACGCGTCGGGATTCGGCGGGATCGAGACGGGGGAACGCTCCGACGAGAGCAGCGGCTCGCCTTCGAGCGACGACCCGGGATGCTGCATGTCCGACGGGAAGTCGTACGGCCCGGACCAGACCTCGACGCCGTCGAGCTCGACTCCTCCCTCCGAGACGACGTGGAGCAGCACGCTTTGCTGCTCTCGGCCGACGAGGACCATGAAGCGGTCGCTGGGTAGCGCGAAGCTGTCGTCCTCCACGGTGAGCAGAACGTCCGCGAGAATCAGCTCGCGCACCGACAGCTCGACGCCCATCGGAACGCTCACGGACCACGAGCCGCCGACGACCTCGACCTGGCGACTCTCGAACTCTGCGCCGCGGCGCCAAAACATGACGAAGGCGCCGTCGTCACTGGCGTGCTCCTGTCCATCTGGATCGACGCGCACGGCCGAGCCGCCGAAGACGCAGAACTCGGCCGACGGTGCCGCGGCGACCGGCTCGGCCGGGACAGAGGCCTCCGACTCCTCCGCTGGCGTCGCGGCGACCTCACGCTGCTCCGGCGCGATCGAGACTCCCCGCATCGTCGCATCGTCGACTGCGGACGCGGGCGTCCTCGTGGCGACCGACGGAACGTCGAGTGGCCGGCGCGTCGAGGGCGCGCCCGAACGCAGGGCCAGGACGACGACGATCAGGGCGAGCGCCAGCCCCAGAATGACGAAGGACCGCATCGCTCCCCACTCTACTGCGCGATGCCGAGGCGACCGCACCCGACGCCGTACAGTGGCCCGCCGCCCGGAATCCGGAGGATCGCGTGCAGCGGATCCGGACCCGTCGACGACTCCCCGTCGACCATGAAGCCCATCAAGCCCAACCTCGCCTCCGGACCCTTCGGCTACGACCCCGAAGAGCTCCTCACCCACACGACCTGGCTCCGACGCTTCGCGCGCGCGCTCGTCCACGACGATGCCTCGGCGGACGACCTCGTTCAGGACGCGCTGGGCGCCGTGCTCGAAGCGAGAGGTCCGATCCGAGACCTTCGCGGATTCCTCGGAGGCGTCGTCCGACGACGCTCGATGGACGTTCGGCGCCGCGACGTTCGACGGCGGCAGCGCGAGGAGATGAGCGTCAGCGAGCGAAGGCCGATCGTTCCGAGCGTCGACGAATCTGCGGCGCGCGTCGAGACGATGCGGATCGTCCTCGAAGAACTCGAGCGCTTGCCCGTCGCACAGCGCGAGGCCGTCACGCGTCGATTCGTCGACGGGTGGACGGCAGCGGAGATCGCTCGTGAGTCTGGACTCTCGCAGTCCACGGTCAGGTCGAATCTGGCGCGCGGCCTCGCTGCTCTCCGCGAACGACTCGACCAGCGGTGCGGAGGTCGCTCGGCGTGGTGCGCGGCGCTCGCGCCCTGGATCGGCACGGGCGGCGGTCATGCGGGCGAGAAACCGCGCTCGGATGGCGCAACCAACTCGCGCGGCGGTCTCTCAGCGCCGCGAGCGCAGGGGATCCTCCCGACACTGGCAAATCCCGTCGCTGCACTGCTCATCCTGTCAGCGCTCGGACTCGCCTGGTTCTCGCACCGTCCGTCGAACGAAGTCGACACGAGTGCGGCGCAGATGGAACTGGTCGAGAGCGTGGACGTTCCCCTTAGCGCTGTGACCGAGGCCGCGACGACGCGCGTCGCGATCGAGCCGCTGTCCACCGCCGTCCCGGAACCGGGGGCGTCACTCGAGGCCGACCACCGACAACGAGTCGCGACCGTCGTCGATGTGCTCACGGGAGAACCGGTTCCGTCGATGGCGCTTCGGCTCCTCCCCCTCGACGCCGACGAGACGGAGCGCCTCCGCGCCTCGGGCGCCGTCGACGCGGCGATTGGCACGCCGATCGACGTCGACCGTGTTCGCACGAACCCCGGTCTCCTCGCAGCGTACGCGCAGCTGAGCGAGCGTGTCGTCGATGTCACGACGGACGACCTCGGCCGCGTGCGCTTCGAAGCGCTCGACTCGCTCGAGTCCCTCGTCGTCGCAGAGGAGGACGAGAACCTCGGCGGGGTCTCGATGCAATCGCGCGTGGCGCTCCACGCGATGGGCGAAGGCGACACGATTGCGGTCCGCGTCGGTCCGACCTTTCGATTCGATGTCTCCATCCCCGAAGACGTCCTCGAGCAAGGCGTCATGGCTCGATTCTGCGGCGGTGGAAGCATGCGCGACTTCGGTCGCCGTGCGTGGCTACGCGACGGCGCTCTGCCGTGGGTTCGATTCCCGCACAAGGTGACGACGTTTGCCGGCGAAGGGCCCTGGGAGGTGCGACTCGAGGCGTTCGATGGCCTCTGGATCGCCGAGGCCCGTGTGCACCGCAAGATCGGCATCGAGCCGGAGCCACTGCGACTCGAGGCGCGGCGGACCGGCGCCATCGAGTTCACCGTGACGCGAGAGGAGGGAGCCGCGGCGACGAGCCGGGTGCTTCGGCTCGAGTCCGCGGCCGGCGAGTACGTCGAGACGGTCCACTTCGATCAGCTCGGCGAAGACGGCGTGTCCGTGGGAAGGGTCCACCACCTCGAACCGGGCTCCTATCGCTGGTCGCGCGGAGAGCTCTCGGGCTTGGTCGACGCTGCGATCGGAGAGGTCACGAAGGTCGAGCTGGAGGAGATCGTCGACGGACCGACCTTCGACGCAGAGGTCTTGATCGATACGTCCGAGATCCCGGGTCGAAGCATCGGCGGCGTTGAGTTCACCGTCATCGACACGCGCGACGTGATGAACGGGTCGTTCACCAAGATCGAGCGCGGAGCGGACGGCTGGCGCCTCTTTCTGCCGGGACTGCCGGCGCGTGCCTGGAACGTCGTTCCCGTGAGGACGAAGGGCGACATCGACTGGGAGCCCGGCCTCGTGACCGTCAGGCCGGGAGAGTCGGCCCCGACGCTCGTCGCAAAACTGCCCCGCGAGACAGCGACGCTGCGAATCACCGCGACCGACGCAACGACCGGCGAGCGCGTCGCGAACGCCGAGGCCGTCGTCGACTCAGGCGCGCCATTGGATCTCGAGATCTTCCAGTGCGAGGAGCCGGGCGTGATCGTCGGCGAGGAGGTGCCATCCGGTCGGTCCCTCCATCTCCTGATCGGGGCACCGGGATACCGGACCCGCGCGATCTCCCTCCTGCCCGAACGCGACGGGTCGACGCTCGACGTGTCGCTCGAACCCGGCAGCCGTACACCGGTTCGGGTCCTGCGCTGCGACGACCTGAGCATGGCGGAGGGCGTCGAGATCCTCGTCGACGGACGGTCGATCGGACGGACGGATGCGCACGGAGTCGCGTGGCTGGAAGGCCGCACTCGACCCGCGCAGATCGAGCTCGGCCCGGGCCACGCAGATCTCGAGATCGTCAGGATCCCGGACGAGTCGGCGACCTTCGGATACACGATCCCTGTGCGAGCGCGTTAGTCGAGACCGAGGTCCGGGGTGGCGTGGCGGGTCAGTCGACCCGGATCTCGTCGACGAAGAGCCACGCGGGCTGCCCCGCGCCGGGATGACCCTCCGGAAGCGGGTCGAAGCGCGCCGCGCGGAGGCGGACGTAGCGGGCCGAAGGCACGTTCACCGCCGCGGTGAACGCGAACGCCTTTGCCGCGCGCGACGGGTCCGCCTCGGGCTCGAAGCGTCGAACGTCCGTGAAACCCTCACCGTCCGACGAAACGGCGACCTCGACGGCCGAGGGGAGGAAGATCCACGACGGCTGCGATTCCAGGAAGCTGCACTCGACGCTGCGGATCCTCTGCGCGCTGCCGAGGTCGACGATCGCGTCGAAGTCGTGCTCGCGGTAGCCGAGCCAGCGTCCGTCGGTGAAGTCCTCCGAGCCGAGGTAGCCGTCGATGAGCGTTCGGGCGCCGTCCGCCGGGTATCTGGCGCTCGGCTCGGTCAGCAGAGTCACTCGTCCCTCGCAGCCGAGATGTTCGACCGGCGACGGGCGCGTCGGGTCGAGGCGACCGGGCGGTCGGACCCCTCGGCCCTTCTTCTTCGTGCGGGTATCGCCGAGCTCGGCGCGCGCTTCCTCTGCCAAGGCTTGCAGCGCTTCGACCACGTCGGGGTGTTCCTCAGCGACGTTCGTCGTCTCACCGGGGTCCGCGTCGAGGTCGTACAGCTCCAGGCCACATTCGCCCCATCCCTGGCGGCCGGGGAAGCCGTCCGAGCCGACCTCGCCCCCGTCGAGCGACGGATAGCGGTGAGGAAGGACGAGCTTCCACGGACCGCGTCGAATCGCGAGCAGAGCGCCTCCCCAGTAGTAGGGATAGACGCGCTCGTCGAGATCGCCGTTCGTTCCGTCGAGTCGCGATACGAGGCTCACGCCGTCGATCGGGCGAGGCGGAAGCTCGGCGCCCGTGAGCTCTGCGATCGTCGGGAGCACGTCGACGGTCGCGGTGAGATCGTCGCAGCGGCTTCCCGCGGGGATCCGCCCGGGCAGTCGCATGAGGCACGGGACGCGCGTACCGCCTTCCCAGACCGTCTGCTTGCCTTCGCGGAACGGCCCCGCCGAGCCAGCGTGGTCGCCGTAGATGAGCCAGGGCCCGTTGTCGCTCGTGAAGATCACGAGCGTTCGCTCGGCGAGCCCGCCGACGTCGAGCGCGTCGAGGACGCGGCCGACCGACGCGTCGATCTCGGCGATGACGTCGCCGTAGGCTCCCTGCTCGCTCTTCCCCGCGAACCGGAGCGGGCGGCCGAGCGGGACGTGGGGCATCGAGTACGGCACGTAGAGGAAGAACGGGCGATCGGCGTTCGCTTCGATGAAGTCGAGCGCCCGCGTCGTTGCCATCTCGGTCAGAGCCGCCTGGTCGGCGAGTGAACGGACCTCGCGGCTCGGTTCATCGCCGTCGATCAGCCGGAGCGACGGATAGCGCCCCCATGCGCTGCCGTCCGACTCGGGGAAGGTGCCGTCATAGCCGACCGCCCACATGTCGTTCGAGTACGGCAGCCCGTGGTTGACGTCGAAGCCCTGTCGGAGTGGAAGGAACTCGCGATGGTGCCCCAGGTGCCACTTCCCGAAGATCGCGCTGCGGTACCCGAGAGGCCGAAGGACCTCCGCGATCGTCGTCTCGTCCGGATGGAGCCCGACCCGAGAGCTCGGGCTGAGCGCGCCGCGCAGGCTCACGCGCTCGGCGAAGCACCCCGTCAGCAGCGACGCGCGCGATGCCGTGCACACCGCCTGGGAAACGTGGAAGTCCGTGAACAGCATTCCCTCCGCTGCGAGCCGATCGATGTGCGGAGTCGCGATCTCGACGGAGCCGTAGCAGCCGACGTCTCCGATGCCCTGATCGTCCGTCAGGAAGAGGACGACGTTGATCGGGGCATCGGGAGACGCCGCGGCTGCTGCGTGGGCCGCACCGAACGCGGCGACCGCCGCGCAAAGAACGAACGGTGCGTGCATCGGTGCGGCCTCGGATGTGCGGATGTCCGGCGGATTGCCTCCGACGAGCGCCTACTGGAACGTCACGGACACGCCGTCGCTGAAGTTGGACGTCGCGACCCCGCCGATCGCATCGCGGTACCAGAGCTGGAAGTTCCAGGTCTCACCCGGCTGCGCCGCCACGAGGCCTGATGGAGTCGGCATGGCGGTCAGGTCGAGGTCGAGGGAAACGCGCTGAGCGGAGCCGCTGTTCTGCACCTGGCCGGGCCCCACGTAGCGCCCGATCTGTCCGCCGAGGCAGAGATTCCCTTCGCTTCCGCCCGGCATGGCCGTGAAGCCCTGGGACTGCGACGTCAGGAAGAACCCGGTCGAGTTGGCGGGAAGATCGATGCCGTTGAGGCGAAGCTCGTTGTCCAGAACGGCGGCCTCCCCTCCGGCCAGACAGCGCGCGAAGCGCCCCGTCGAGTTGACGACCGCCGGCGAGCAGTAGGTGCTTCCGATCGACGGCTCGAGGGAGATCTCGTCGAGCGCGAAGTCGTTGCCGCCGAACGCGTTCGTCACGTTGGAGATCGAGATCGTGAGGCTCGTGTCGCTGCCCGAGTACCACTCGACGGAGTACTTCTCCCAAAGGCAGGTGGTCGTCGTCAGGTTGAAAGGAACCGGCTGAATCTCCGTCCCGAAGACGACGCGTAGCGACGCAGGGGCAGCCGGGAAGAGCGTCGTCGCCCAGACCGTGAAGGTGTAGGTCGTGTCCGGAGTCACGGGCACGGTCTGGACCCAGACGCGGTCACCGATTCCAGCCGTCGAGCCGTTGACGATCATCATGTTGCCCGACCCCGTGGTGAGGTCCGGGCAGTTCGAGAAGAGACCGTTCCAGCTCTGTGGGTTCGTGCCGACGACGTACTGGCCAGCCGACGTGTTGGTGCCCGGGATGAAGGCGTAGCTGGTGCCGAAGCCCGTGTTGCCGGACTCGAAGTCTCCGTTGACGATGATCTGGGGTAGTGCGAGAGCAGGTGCGTGAGCGGCGAAAGCGAGAGAAAGAAGGAGGCGGCAGATGTGGCGTGATTGCATGTCGGCGACGCTATCTCGCCGCGCGAGTGGCCGCAAGACGACCAGAGCCGGATGCATGAGGCGCCCGATCCTCACGAAGCCGATCGGGCAGCGCGATCCGAGCCTCGACTCACCTTCGGGCGCGCGGCTGCGAGCGATCAGCGGTCGTCGCCGCCGTAGCCGAGCGAGCGGAGCGCGGATTGGACCTCGTCGCTCGCCTCCGTCGTTCGAACCTCGGCGCTGGCTCGCTCCAGCATCGATTCGAGCTCGACCTCGAGCTTTCGAACGACGTCGGTACGCTCCTCGCTCAGGTCGACGAGCTCGTCGGGATCTTCTTCGAGGTCGAAGAGCAGCTTCGTGCCGTCCGCGAGCCGGTGGAGCTTCCACCGCCCCGCTCGAATCGCGTACCCCAGATCGTCGCCGCTGGAGAGCCTCGGCGACGTGTGGCCGAGGATCCGCAGATCCGCATGCCCGACGGTCGGCGCGAAGCGGTTCACTCCCGTGACCTGCTCCAGGAACGCCTCCGTCCCGGGAAGGTCGAGCACGTGCAGGAGCGTCGGCGCGAGGTCCGCGAGCGACACGGGCTCGGCGAGGCGGCGCGGCGCCACTCCGTTGACGCGGAAGAGAAGCGGAACGCGGAGCTGCTCCTCCCAGATGAGTCCGTGGCCGGGCTCGCCGTGCTGGTTGAGCCCCTCGCCGTGGTCGGCCGCGACGACGACGACCGTGTCCTCGGCGAGCCACCCGCTCGCCTCGGCGTCCGCGAACAGCCTGGCGATCTCCTGGTCGGCGAAGGCGATCTCGCCGTTGTAGGCGCTGATTCCGGCGGCCAGCTCGTTCCACTGTCCGGTCGGTCGCTGGGCCCGGTCGGTGAAGCCGCGCGAGCGGAGGACGTCGGCCTCCTCGGGCGTCACCTCGAACGGCCGCACCCACGGCAGCGGAGGGCTGTACGGGCCGTGCGGATCGAAGTAGTGGATCCAGAGCAGGCCCGGTCCGCCTTGCTCGAGCTGCGTCGCGATCGCCTCCAGCGCCGCGTCCGTGGCCGAGCTCGCGTTGCGCTGGCGTCGCCGCGGCGTCGCGTACCGCTCGAACCCCGTGGCGAGGCCGAACTCGGGTCGGAGCGGATACGCGCTCACCACGGCGTCCGTCGCGTAGCCCGCAGCCGCGAAGAACTCGGCGAGCGTCGCGAGGTCCTCGCGACGTTCGTAGCTCCGCCCCTCCGCGATGTTCGCGAGGACGCCGTGCTCGATCGGGAGGACCCCCGTGAACATCGTCGTGTGGCTGGGAAGCGTCGTGGCGATCGGCGCGTAGGCGCGATCGAACACGACCGATTCCTCGGCGAGGCTGTCGAGGAACGGCGAGGTCAGCTTCGGGTAGCCGTGGAGCCCGAGGTGATCGGCGCGCAGCGTATCGATCGTGATGATCAGAACGTTCGGCGTCCCGGGCACGACCCCGCGCGCGATCTCGCCGCCGGGGAGAGCGACGCGTTCGTCCGACGGATCGGTCTCGATCTCCGGCTCACGCGGGGGCTCTCCGCATGCAGCAATCAGCACGAGGAGCGTCGTCCACGACCGCGTCATCGCGCTGAGGATAGCAGGCGACGTGCTAGCGGTCTCCAGCGATGAGGTCGACCGCGACGTCGTCCGCCTCCAGCTCGCGCGCAACGAAGTACGGCCGATCCGTCGCCAGCAGCGTCAGTCCCAGATCGACCAGCTCCTGGTACTCCGAAGCGTCCCCGTCGGCCGCGTACTCGTCGTCGAGACGCGCGCCCGGACGGCCGAGCGTACCGAACGCCGCCTCGATCTCGTCATCGCGCAGTGCGGCAACCGTGGCCGCGTCGATCGAGCGCGTTCCGAGCCACGCGACGACGCGCCTTAGGTCGACGCCCGCGGCCGCGAGGCGCTCGCGCTGCTCGGTCGTCCGCACGCCCGCCGTCATCATCAGGTCGGGCGCGATCTTCGCGACGTGGATCGCCTCGTCGTCGCTGTAGGTGATGAGCAGGACGTGGTTCTCGGCGTTGGCAGCGCGCACCTCGGCGACGATGTTGCGAAAGCTCGTCGTCTCCTTCCTGTCGAGCTCCAGGATCGCGCGATGCTCCGTCGCCCAGGCGAGTGCCGCCGAGAGCGTCGGGGGATGGAAGCCGGTCGGCTCGCCGTCCGGATCGAGGAGGTCGAGCGCCTCGACGACGCTCCAGTCGGTGTCCGCCACCGCGCCGTCGTAGCCCGTCAGCCGCCGGAGCGACCGGTCGTGCATCAGGTACAGGACGCCGTCCTGACTCTCGCCGACGTCGACCTCGAAGACGCGGATCCCCTGCTCGAGTCCGTGGCCCAGCGTTTCCAGCGCGTTCTCCGGGAAGCCCTCCGTCGGGCCGCCGCGGTGGGCGGCGACGAACAGCCCGTTCGACTCGCGCACCCGATCCATGAGGCCGGGGAGGTCGAGCGGACCCGGCCCTGCGGCACCGCCGCCGTCGCTCGGAGTCGCGGCCTGCGGATCCGTGGATCCCGAGCACGAGGCGAGGGCCAATACCAGGAGGCTGGAGCCGGGCTTCATGCGCGCATGATGCACGACGAACGGCCGGCGGCGTGCGACGATCGGGGGCCATGAACTCGACCATCGATCTCGCCCGGATCCGCGAAGAGACACCCGGCGCCAATGGCGACGTGCACCTCCTCGCATGCGGGTCGGCTCTCATGCCGCAGCGCGTCGTCGACGCGGTCGTCGATCACACGCTGCTGGAGGCTCGGATCGGCGGCTACGAAGCCGAGGCCGAGCGACAGGAGAGCCTCGACGGCGTCTACGCGTCCGTCGCGCGTCACATCGGCGCGGCGCCCACCGAGGTGGCGCTGATGGACAACGCGACCGTCGCGTGGTGTCACGCCTTCTACGCGCTGCCGCTGGCACCGAAGTCGCGGATCCTCACCTGCGAGGCCGAATACGCCGCCAACTACGTCGCGTTCCTCCAGAGGGCGCGGCGAGACGACCTCACGATCGAAGTCGTGCCGTCCGACGAGTTCGGAGCGCTCGACGTCGCGGCCTTGGAGGCGACGATGGCCGACGACGTGAGCCTCGTCGCGATGACGTGGATTCCGACCAACGGCGGCCTCGTCAACCCCGCTCGCGAGGTCGGCAGGATCGCCCGGAGTCACGGGGTCCCCTACCTGCTCGACGCGTGCCAGGCCGCCGGGCAGCTCAGGATCGACGTCGCGGATCTCGGCTGTGACTTCCTCTCCGCAACGGGACGGAAGTTCCTCCGCGGGCCGCGCGGCACGGGCTTTCTCTACGTGCGTGAACGCTGGCTCGAGACGCTCGAGCCGGCGATGATCGACCACTTCGGAGCGCCGTGGGTCGGGCGCGACGAGTACGCGCTCCGGGACGACGCGAGGCGCTTCGAGACGTGGGAGAACTCCTACGCCCTGCGCGCCGGCCTGGGTGCCGCGGTCGACTACGCGGACGAGGTCGGAATCGATGCGATCGAGGCGCGGGTCACGGAGCTCGCCGACGAGTGCAGGGCCAAGCTCGGGCAGATCGAGGCGATCGAGCTTCGCGACATCGGTCGCCGCAAATGCGGAATCGTGAGCTTCACGGCCGGCGGTCACGAGCCCGAGCACGTCGTGCGAGAGATGGCCAGGGCCGGATACGTGATCGGCGCCGCGGCACCTTCGAACACCCGCATCGACTCGGAGCGCCGTGAACTCCCCACGGTGCTCAGGCTCGCGCCGCACTACTACAACACCTCGGAGGAGATCGACGGCGCGGCGGGCCGTCTCGCCGAGATCCTCGATCCGTCGAGATAGCGCGAAGCCGGGCCTCGCGAGGAACCGGGGTTCCATGCCGCTCGTCCGGAGAGCCATGATCCTCAGCTCCCTCATCGCGACTCTCGCCCCCCTGGCCGCCCAGGCAGGGGTGCCGGAGGTCCCCTCGCCGACTCCCGCGCCCGACGCGACTCTTCTGGAGGGCCACGTCCACCCGGTCCAGCACCTGGTGCGCGTCACTTCGACACCCGCCGGATTGCTCCGACTGAAGCGACTCGACCTCGACATCGTCGCCGTCGACGAGTCCGGAGGAGAGGCGACGCTGCTCGTCACGCCGGATCAACTCGACGAGCTGCGCGAAGCGCGCTTCGACGTCGAGGTGCAGATCGAGGATCTCGCGGCGCACTACGCGCGACGCCTCGCCGAGGACGCCCAGCTGCCCACCCAGGCCGCGGGAACGACCTACGGCCAGTGGCTCAACCCGCCGTTCGGCCAGGGCAGCATGGGCGGCTACTACACGTTCGACGAGGTCGTGTCGGTGCTCGACCAGATGCGCGCGACCTACCCGCAGTTCATCTCGCAGAAGTCGTCGATCGGCCAGACGCTCCAGGGCCGTGAGATCTGGATGGTCCGCGTCTCGGACAACCCCGACGTCGACGAGAACGAGCCGGAGTCGCGCATCGACGCGATGCACCACGCGCGTGAACCGCAGAGCATGCAGGCGACGCTCTACTTCATGAGCTTCCTGTTCGAGGAGTACGGGAACGACCCGCTCGCGACGTACCTGCTCGACGAGCGCGAGCTGTACGTCGTCCCGTGCATCAACGCCGACGGCTACGAGTTCAACCGCAGCATCGCGCCCGGCGGCGGCGGCCTCTGGCGCAAGAACCGACGCAACAACGGCGACGGCACCCGCGGCGTCGACCTGAACCGGAACTACCCGTTCGAGTGGGGCGGCAACGGCTCCAGCGGATCGACCTCGTCCGAGATCTACCGCGGTCCGTCGCCGGCTTCCGAGCCGGAGACCCAGGCGATGATCCAGTTCATCACCTCGCGGTCGTTCGAGACCGCGCTGACGGTGCACACGTTCGGGGACATCTGGCTCGCGCCGTGGGGCTACATCGCGGCGTTCCCGCCGGACTGGCCGGAGATCCAGGAGGTCGGCGATCTCGCTGTCGCCGACAACGGCTACCCGCACGCACCGGGCTCGTTCCTGCTCGGGATCGCCGACGGCGTGACCGACGACTACGACTACGGCACGTTCGGCACGTTCAGCTGGACGCCAGAGATCGGCAACTCGAACGACGGCTTCTGGCCGGCGCAAAGCCGGATCATTCCGCTGGCCGAAGCGAACGTCCTGAGCTTCGGACGCACCGTGCTGGCGGCCGGACCGTGGACGCGCCCCGCGGCCGCGACGCTCGCCGAGATCGGCGATGGGGACGGCTCGTTCGAGGGCGGTGAGAGCGTCGAGATCGCAGTCGATGTGCGCAACAGCGGCCGCGGGACCTCCAGCCCCGTGACGCTCACGC
This sequence comes from Planctomycetota bacterium, assembly GCA_039200205.1. GTDB lineage: Bacteria > Planctomycetota > UBA1135 > UBA1135 > Saltatorellus. The sequence goes on along the minus strand of JBCCSK010000015.1, from coordinate 16,301 downwards.
TCGCCTCGGGCAGCGCGTCGGCGACGGTCGCCGTCGGCCAGTCGCAGGTGGGCGCGATCCCGTCGTTCCAGACGGCCCCCCCCTCGACGCCCCTGCAGCTCGACGTCGCGCCCGGCACGCCCGCGGGAACGGAGATCCCCTACACCGTCACCCTGACCGACGCGAGCCGCACCGAGGTCCTCGAGGACTCGTTCACGGTCGGCCGCCGCACGATCGCGGCGTTCGACTTCGAGGCCGCCGGGAACCAGGGCTGGTCGGTCGGCGCCCCGAACGACGCTTCGACCGGCGAGTGGACGCGCGGCGACCCGAACGGGACCGCGGCGCAGCCGGAGAGCGACACGACGGAAGCGCCCGGGACCGACTGCTGGTTCACGGGCCAGGGTCCCGTCGGCGGTGCGCTCGGCGCAGCCGACGTCGACGACGGAAGGACGACCCTCGTCTCACCCGTCTTCGACGTCGCCGGCGCGCAGTCGGCCTCGATCCGCTTCTCGCGCTGGTACTCCAACGACGCTGGAGGATCTCCGAACGCCGACGTCTTCACGATCGACCTGTCGGACGACGGCGGCGCGAGCTGGGCGCAGGCCGACGTGGTCGGCCCGTCGGGTCCGGGAACGAGCGGCGGATGGATCGAGGCCGAGATCGACGTGGCGAGCGTCGTGGCGCTGACCGATCAGCTGCGGATCCGGTTCATCGCCTCGGACCTCGGAAACGGGTCGATCGTCGAAGCCGCGATCGACGACGTCGAGGTGAGCGCCGTCGACCCGCCCGGCTGCCCGGCCCCGGTCCCCTACTGCGCGATCTCGCCGAACGCGTGGTCACCGGGAGCCCGGATCGGATCCGTTGGATCGACGAACGTCGCGGACAACGACCTGACCCTGACGGTGTCGGACGCGAACCCTCTGGGCTTCGGGCTGTTCTTCCTCGGCCAGGGTCGCAGCCTGACGCCCACCGGCAACGGATTCGTGTGCATCGGGGGCAGCTTCACGCGCCTCCCAGCGGTGCAGTCCGACGTCACGGGCTTCGCTTCGTACGCGCTCGACTTCTCGTCGCTTCCGGTGACGATCGCCAACGGCGAGACGTGGAACTTCCAGTACTGGCTGCGAGACGTCGGCGGGGCGCAGTTCAACTTCTCGAACGGCCTGGAGGTCACCTTCTGCCGCTAGCCGACCGGGACGGGACGGAAAAAAGTCCGGAGTGAATGCGTCGGACGGGGGGCCCCGCCCCCCGTCAGGGGAGCCGGCGGTGTCCAGCGGCGCTCGAGCCGCTGGGACGCCGGCTTGGCCTTCGGGCCATGATGGACCCTCGCCCCGACCTCCCATGCGACTCACGACGATTCCGACCGCGGCCCTGGCCGCGTCTGCCCTCCTGACCGTCCCAACCGCCAGCGCAGCGCAGAGCTGCTCGGCCGACTGGATCCCCAGCTTCGGTTCCGCGAGCGGGACCGATGCGTACGTCGCACGCACCGAGGTCGTCGACCTCGGCGCGGGATCCGTGCTGGTGGCGTGCGGAGCGTTCTCGCGAGCAGGTGGGACGGAGGTGCAGCGCATCGCGAGCTTCGACGGGAGCGCCTGGAGTCCGATGGGCGGCGAGTTCGAGTTCCTCACGCAGTTCCGAGCGATCGCCACGCTCGACGCGGGTGCAGGCCCCGAGCTCTACGTCGCCGGTGAGCTGTGGCTGTCGAACGGCGTCACCGCGCCCCTCGCGCGTTGGAGCGGCACGAGCTGGGAGGCGGCAGCGGGCGTTGCGGCGGGGAGCGCGACGAGCATGGTCTCGTTCGACGACGGCACGGGGCCGGCTCTGTACCTGCTCGGAGAGTTCGACTTTGGCGGCGGTTCGACGGTCGAGGGTCTGGCCAGGTTCGACGGCTCGGCGTGGACGAACCCGCTCGACGGTGTCATCTCCGCCTCGTCGGAGCTGAACTTCCCGATGGCGCTCGAGGTGTTCGACGACGGCAGCGGAACGGGTCCCGCTCTCTTCGTCGGTGGCGGGAACTACAGCTACCAGTTCGCGTCGGGCTTCACGACGATTCGCGGCGTGTCCAAGGTCACGGGGCGAGATCTCGTCCCGCTCGGAACCTGGCCCGGCTACGACCTGCTCGGGAACGTCGTCGCGCTCGAGGTGTTCGACGACGGCAGCGGAGCGGCGCTGTACGTGGGTCACACGGCAGAGAGGATCTGGACAGGACCCGAGCTCGGGGGCGTTCAGCGGTGGGACGGGACGAGCTGGGCCGACGTCGGCTCTCAGCTCGGCGACGAGATCCTCGTCATGGACCTGGAGGCGTTCGACGACGGGTCCGGCGAATCACTGTACGTCGCCGGGCGGCTTCGTCCCCCGCTCGGGGGGCCGCTGAACCGGATCGCGCGCTTCGACGGCACGACGTGGTCGGCTGCAGGCAACGACATCGACGGCGGCCCGGCGCCGCTCGTCTGGTCGATGACGAGCGGAGACCTCGGGTCGGGACCGAGGCTCTTCGCCGGCGGCTTCTTCCAGTCCGCGGGCAGCGTCACGGCATCGCACGCCGCCCAGTTCGACGGCACGGCGTGGGACCACGTCGGCCCGGCGGGCAACTCACCCACCGACGACGTCCTCGCACTCACGACGTTCGACGACGGCGCAGGTTCCGCGCTGTACGTCGGCGGAGTCTTCGACGCGGCGGGTGACGCGAGGAGCGGAGGCATCGCGCGCTGGGACGGCGATCGCTGGACCTCGCTCGGACAGGGGATGACGAACAGCGCCGGAGCCCGCTCCGTCGAGGCCGTGGCCGTCTTCGACGACGGATCGGGTGCATCGCTCTACGCCGCAGGCAACTTCGACCGCGCGGACGGGAGTCCCGTGAAGCACATCGCTCGCTGGGACGGAGCCGCGTGGCAGGCGGTCGGCGGAGGGTTCGACGTTCCCCAGCCGAGCGCGCCCTCGCTCTCCGACCCGGTGGTGAAGGCGCTCGTCGTGCACGACGACGGGAGCGGTGCGGCCCTCTACGCCGGAGGTCAGTTCGCGTTCGCTGGCGGGATTGCGGCATCCGGCATCGCCCGCTGGGACGGATCCGTCTGGTCGACCCTCGGAAGCGGTGCGACGACCGACGCGTTCGGACTCGTCGACCGCGTGTCGGCGCTCGCCGTCTACGACGATGGAGTGAACGGGCCCGAGCTCTACGCAGCCGGTTCGTTCTCGTCGATGGGTGGCGCGGCGAGCACGGCCGGGATCGCCCGCTGGGACGGGAGCGCTTGGCGCGCCCTCGGGACCGGCGTCGTCGGCGGATTCGCGAAGACCCTCGCCGTCGTGGACGGACCACAGGGCCAGAGCCTCTGGATCGGTGGCGGTCTGCGCCTCGCGCCGGGCGGCCCACTGGAGATGCTCGTCGAGTGGAACGGGACGACGCTCACGCCAGTCATTGGCGCATTCCAAGGTCCGGGTGGGCTCGACTCGATCGAGTCGATCACGTCGTACGACGACGGAACCGGCGCGGGCGATGTCGTCTTCCTCGGCGGGATCCCCGACTCGAGCCAACCGCAGCCCTGGAGGTCGGTCTGGCGCCGCGACGCGTCGGGATGGACGGGGATCGCCGGCGGTCCACAGGACGCCGTGCAGACGCTCCACGTTCACAACGACGGCGCTGGCTTCGGTCCGTCGCTCTTCGTCGGAGGACGATTCGGTTTCCTCGACGGAGTGAACGACGCGCACCTCGCTCGCTACGGCGGCTGCGCCCTCGGCCTCGTCGGTGACGAGTACTGCCTGTCCGCTCCGAACTCGAGCGGGCAGCCGGGAAGGACGCGCGCCACGGGATCGACGATCGTCGCGCGCAACGAGCTCGAGCTCGTCGCCGAGGACCTCCCCGTCGGAGTCGTGGGCTTCTTCCTCACGTCGCGCGACCAGGGGCAGCTGATGCCGCCGATCTCCCAGGGCACCCTGTGCCTCGGCGGCGCCATCGGCCGCTACTCGGCTCCGTCGCAGATCCTGTTCTCGGGGGTCCAGGGCACGTTCGCGCTGCCCATCGACCTGACGGCCGTCCCTCAGCCGACGGGCTTTGCGGCCGTCGCCATCGGCGAGACCTGGAACTTCCAGGCGTGGCACCGCGACGCCAATCCCACGGCGACGTCGAACTTCACGAGCGGGCTCAGCGTTCTGTTTCGCTGACGGAGAGGGGGCGCTGCGCCGGTGGCGCCCCCGTCCGCGAGAGCGCGCCAATGCGAACGACCGCAGCACCGTCCGCCGCGACCTCGAACCGAACCCTCTGGTCCGAGCCGTCGCGGAGGAGGACGTAGCTGCCCGGGAAGAGCGCGAGCTCCGACTCGTCTTCGATGAATGAAGCGACCACGCGCTCCGTGCGGGTGAGCGATATGTCGGTCGCGGCGAGCGACCAGGTCGACTGCGGGGACGGCGGATCGTCGCCCCAGTCGACCTGGACACGCCGAACCTGCGGCATGACGAGCTCTCCGAGATCGACCGAAGCGCTGTCTTCGACCTCGAAGGGACCGAAGACCGCCACACCGCGCTCTTCCACGAAGGCCTCGACGTAGAACGCCAGCGCGGGGAGCCTCCCGACCTGGAACGTCCCGAAGCCCGAGTGGTACACGGCGCTCCAGCGCTCGACACCGAGTCGTGAGTCCTCGCCCAGGTCGACCACGGGGCCAGCGGAGACGAGCTCGATGTCGACGTCTTCGAGCGCGTCTCCCCGGGCGTCGATGAGTGTCGCTGTGACCTCGGCCGTCGGGTTCGCGTCCGGTGGGACGACGATCGTGTAGGCCTCGTCGCGCTCGACGACATCGAGGGCGAGCTCCTCGTACTCGCCCATCGGTCGCCCGCCGCGGAGGACCGTGAAGGACTGGGTCGGTGCCCGCGGAAGGTGCGCGCGGCCGGTCTCGTCCGCCTCGACGGAGGTGCCCCAGATGGTGTCGTCGTGAACGCAGAGGATGACGAGGACCTGATGCGCGACGGGAGCGCCGTCGACTCCCTCGAGGTCGAACGAGACTCCCGGACGATCCGCCAGCACGAGGTCCACTTCGGAGCGACCGTCGTCCCCCATGCGGACGTGTCGACTCGCGTAGATCGTCGAATCGCTCGAGACCTCCGCGAAGACCCAGAGCCGCGCCGGGACGCCGACGATCTCGAACCGCCCGTCAGCGTCAGTCTCCACCTCGCGCGACGGCCGCGTGACGCTGTCTGGATCGGGGACCCACACGCGCGCGCCCATCGCCGGCGCTCCGTCCGGATCAAGGACCCTCCCGGTCAGGATGCGCGGCTCCGCCAGGGCGACCTCGATCTCCTGAGCGCCCGCGTTCAGCTGGATGGGCTGCTCGCTGTCTCCGTAGCCTTCTGCCGACACTTGGAGATCCCAGAGCCCTCCGGCGACAGAGGAGAACTGGAACCGGCCGTCGGGTCCCGAGAGCTTGTCGAAGCCGACCAGCGACAGGCTCACGTCGGGTGCGATCGGCCCCACGAACTCGCTCGAGGTGGGAGTGATCGTCACCTGCGCGCCTTCGACTGCGACGCCTGCGGGATCGACGATCCGACCCTCGAGCTCTGCAAGCGGCCCGCGGGTCCTCAGCTCGAACGCGACCTCGCGAGCCCGGAAGCGAACGTTGCACGCCGTCGACCAGGCTTCGTCGGTCGAGACGACGCGCAGCCAGACCGTCGGGTCGCCGTTGAGGGTCTGCAGGCGCCGCTCGTCCACGACGACGTCGAACCGACCGTCACGCGCGACGTGATCGACGGGAAGGTCGCTGAGTCCGCCGAACTTGAGTCCCGCGTTACGCGCGGGAGACCCGTCGGCATTCAGCACGTCGATACGCAGTCGAAGCGCGAACTCGTCCGGGAGATCGGCCGCGGGCGACGAGGGTCGACCGAAGTCGACCGGAGCCTGACCGCCTGACATGCCCGCGCGGCGAACGCCCTGTTCCACGTTCGAGGCGAGGGTCTCGACGTCCGGCAGCGGCGCGTCGATCGGCGCAGCGACGACGTCGGTGGTCTGTGATGGCAGCTCTCGGGATCGAAGCTCGAGCATGACGACGACCAGGAGAGCCGCCACTGCGAGCGCAAGGGCGGGAACGAGCATCGAAGGCGGCGCCAGGGCATGGAGCGCCTCGGCCGAGCGGGGATGTGCCAGAGCCACGATCACCGGACGGAGGTCGTCGCGCGCCTCGAGGCGCTCGCGCAGCCGATCGATGCCGCGGGAGAGCTGCGATCGAACGGTGTTCGGGCTGCGGTTCAGTCGCGTCGCGATCTCGGCGACCGGGAGCTCGTCGAGGTAGTGCAGTCGCAGGACCTCGCCGTAGGGATCGCCGAGGTCGTCGATGACCCGCCCGAGCGCGACGGCCGCATCGCGCAGATCGACGGACGAATCCACCACCTCCTCGCGACGCGCGCCGGTCTGACGCTCGATGTCGGCGCGGCGCCGCGCCTCTGAGGCATCGCGCACCGTGCTCCGTCGGACCACGGCGGACAGCCATGCGCTCAGTCGCCGTACCGGCGTCCCTCTGCGCGAGAGAGCCGAGACCCACGCGTCCTGAACCAGATCGCTCGCCCGATGCTCGTCGCCGACGAGTCGGCGAGCGAGCGCGCGAAGGCGTCGATCGATCGCCTCCAGCTCCTCGGGCTCGAGCTCGTCCTCTCTCATCGGTCCTGACGCGCTGGTGGGCCTTCGACGCGCCCGCGCGTCCACCGTTATAGAGCGACCGCTGCGATCCTGTCCGCGAATCCCGCACCCGGTCGTCAGCGCTGCAGCGCGCGGTCTGCTCCCCTCCCGCGCATGCACCTGAGCCGACCCGCGATTCCCGTTCGAAGGCACACTGGCCCGTCACTGCTCGAGGGGACGCACGCGACTCGCCCATTGGACACATGACCGAATCGACAGGACGTCGCTCGCACAGGCTGCTCGAGCTCTCCGCCGGCCGTCATGGCGATCCTCTCGCAGCACGGCTTCAACCTCGCGTGGTTCGGGATCGTCACGCTCGTATGCGCGCCGTGGGTCTGGCCCGGAAGGCGAAACGCGGTGTTCCTGGCCGTCCCCGTCGGGGGCTCGTCGACCTGGACTCGCGCAGCGCGTCGTGGGCGCGTGATCCGATCGCCATGAAACGACTCACGCGTCATCGAACGATGACGCGTGAGGCACATGACCAACTTGATCAGGTGGAGCTCCGTCAGCGGTGCCGGCGGAGCGCTGCTCGAACTACTCGCAGAATTCGAGCTCGACCCCGTCCGTGAAGTTCACGCCAGAGGGGGTCGCCTGGCGATACCAGAAGCTGAAGTTCCAGCGCTCACCCACGTTGATCGTCGGGGATCCCGGCGGGAGGTTCGTGTTGTCGAAGTTGAACGTCGCGATCCCGAAGATCGAGGACTGAACCGGCGGAAGCCGGAACAGGGGGTTGTTGACGCAGAGGTTGCCGTCGCCGACCGGAGACTGCGTCTGGTTCTGGCCGAAGAAGAAGAGGCCGAAGGTCTGGCCCGGGAGGCTGAACGCCGTGAGCTGCAGGTCGTTCGCCGAGAGGCTCGTCGAACCCGTGACGTCGATGACAGCGGCGACACCGGACGGATTCGGAACGGCCGTGCAGTAGCGGTTGACGCTGCCGCACGCGTTGTGTTCGACCTGGCAGATGCGGGTCGTCCAGCGGTTCGTTCCGGTGCGCGTCCGTTCCTGGATCGTCCAGAAGGTGCCGTCGACCGGATCGAGGCTCGTCACGCTGTAGTCACCCCAGCGGTTCCTGCCGAAGCCGTCCGTGATCGTGTACGGACCAGCGCCTGCGGAGAACAGGACGGGCGGCCCCATCTGGCCCGGAGCGTCCGAGGAGATGCGGCCCGTGAAGTACGCGCTCGGGAAGATCGTCGCGTCGGAGCCGCTGAAGCCCATGACGACGCTGCCGTCCGCGTCCGCCGCGATCGACGGGTAGTAGAAGTGGAGGGACGGATCGTTGACGATGCCGTTCTGGGTCACGTTGCGCGTCACCGGGTCGATCTCATACCACTTCGCCGCCGCGCGGCCCTGGGAACGGACGCAGTGGGCGGTCCAGATCGAGCCGTCGATGTACACGGCGTTCATGAGACGCGTGTCGGCGGTGTCGACGTTCACGGTGCTCCCGAGCGCGGGGGCGTCGGGCGGGTTCGTGTAGGAGCCGGCACCGTTGATGATCTGCGTCATCAGCGTCGGGTTCGTCATCGGCGGCGAGATCGTTCGCAGCCGGAGCGTGCCGCTCACGCGCGTCGACACCAGGTACGACACGCCCGGATCGGTGTACTGCACGGCGTGCTGGATCGCACCGTCGAAGCTGAGGTTGCGGAACGCCGTGATCGTTCCGATCGACGCCGGGCTGTTCAGGAGCGGCGCCTTGTCGATCGCGAAGATCGTCATGCGCGCTGGGCTTCCGACCATGAACGCGGCGATGAAGATGCCCCGGGAGTCGACGCCGAGCGTCGGGTAGTCCACCCAGCGGCCCGAGTCGCTGCCCTGGGCAGCGTTGAAACTGGTCTTGAACCAGGCGCCCGTCGGATCGTTCGTCAGCGAGTAGGCGAGGAAGATCTGGTTGTTGAAAGGCGTCGCGATGACGACCCAGCGGTCGTTCGCAAAGTCGTAGGCAACCCGCGGATCGCCGACGGACGCGCCCCAGAAGCTCTGGAGCGAGACGTTCAGGACGCGGTTGTTCGTGACCTTGTCGTAGACGGAGAGGTTCGAGTTCACCGCCGCGACGAAGAAGTCCCGGCCAGCCGCACCGCAGGTGTCCGGCGGAACGGAGTTGGCGCCGGTGTCGCCGAGGCGCGGACCCCGGAACTCGCGCAGCTGGGTGGGCAGCGTGCCCGCCCCGCCGGCGATCGAACTCTGGCTGGTCTGACCCGTCGTGAATTCATCGGCCACGAACGGACCATCGGCGTCGCCGTCGGTCTGCGGAGCCGGCACGATGCGCGGCCGCGGCTCGTCGAAGACGTTGGCTCCGACTTCCCAGGTCAGGCCGGCGTAGCTCGTCCCGGTCAGGAGCGAGTCCCAGGGGGCGTCCTCGAAGTCGACGACCGTCTGCTCGCCGGTGCGCGCCGTGAACGCGAGATCGTCGAGCGCGTAGAAGCCGGCTCCCGTCACGGAGGACTTCGCCTCCACGACCACGCGGTCGACGTCGTCGAGCCCGATGGTCATGAGCGAGGGCTCCCGGTCGATGTCGGCGAACCACTCGGTCGCATCGACCTGCTCGCCGTCGCGGAATCCGACGAAGCGAACCGACTCGGCCCAGATACCGTCGCCACCCTGCGCAGCGATCCAGACCTCGTCGACGTCGACGACCTCGCCGAATCCGATGCCCATCGACAGATCACCCCAGCGGTTCACCAGGCACTTCTCACCGGAGTGCGGGTGGAACTTGATCCGCGGGTTGGGCGTCTGCCACTCGCCGGGGCGCCCGTTCCGCGCGCGGGAGTTCTCCGTGGAGAGCCTGGCCTCGGCCTCGCGCTTCAGGACGACGTCCATCGTCTCGATGCGGCCCGGACCGATGAACTCGACGGGGACACGCTCGCCGAAGATCTGCTTGTCGAGAACGTCACCGCCGATCGGATCGACGAGCCCCTCGACGTCCTGCTCGGTGAGCGGCGCGGGGACGATGCGGGGCTCCCCGCTCTCCTGAGCGAGGACCGGCCCGGCGGCGGCCAGGGAAGCGAGCGAAAGCGCTGCAGAGAGCGTTGTTGTGGAGCGACGCATGGGGAGAGTCGACGGGGTGGGCGGGAGGGCATCGGCCGAGAGTTCGAACGGCCGGTGTCCCGTGAATGATTCCCGGGAGAGCGCCCAGGTTCCGGGCGCGATGGAGAATCCCTCTACGGCCTCTCCCGCTTCTTTCCAGGTCCGAGACGCGCAGGCTTCGCCTCGGTTGGGGACATCCCCCAGAGAGCCCCGGTTACCCACATCCGCACCCGCTCCATTGGCACCTTGTGCAAGTGTTCAAGCCCGTCGCCTTCGGCGCAGGCGGCTCGGAGTCCGATGTTAGAGGAATGGTGCCGCCGATCCGCACGCACGCCGAAGTGGCAGAGGACGTCGCCTCCGGGCCGCTCGCGCCGTCGCGCGCCCAGGCTGGCGAGGCTGCGCTCTACGTGGGCGTCGGCATTCCGCTCGCTCTCGCGTTCGCATCCATCCCGTTCCTCTGCCTGATGGGATGGTTCCTGTCGTCGCTCTTCCACGAGTTCGGCCACACCGTATTCGCGTGGTTCACGGGGCATCCGAGCTTCCCCGCGATCTCGCTCGCGGGTCATGCGGCGGCCGTCCATGGCAAACCGCTGCTGCTCGTGCGGCTCGTCGTCGTCGCCGCCGTCGTGGCTCTCGCGGTTCGATTGCTGAGCGGCGCGCAGCGCGTCGCTGTGATCGGAGTCTTCCTCGCGAGCTACGGCCTGCTCGTCGGAACGAGCCTCGTCGAGATCGGGTTCCTCGTCTCCGGACACCTCGGAGAGCTGATCGCAGCGTCCCTGTGCCTGTGGCGAGCCGCTGACGGAGAGAACTGCCACTCGAACGCCGAGCGCGCGGCCTACGCGATGCTCGGGTGGTATCTCATCGGGGACAACCTCGCGCTCTCGTTCGGGCTGGCCTTCCGGCCGGAAGCGCGCGCGGAGTACGCGGCCAGTGGCTCCTTCGGGCTGACGAACGACTACCTCCGCCTCGCCACGGAGCACGTCGGGCTCACGCTCGCCCAGGTCGGGTTCCTGATGGGCCTGGTCGCGCTCGCGGTGCCCGCGCTCACCCTCGGCGCGTTTGCACTCCGCGAAAGGCGCTGAGGCGTGAGGTCGTTCGGAGCGGGCCCCTTGTGGCCCCGCTGTCTCCACGGGACGATCGGGCGACGATGAACCCGCTCGCCCCGCTGCTGCTCGCGATCGCCGCCCCGCTCCAAGAGGACACGTCGCGCCCGCTCACCGTTCCGGAGGCAGGGTTCTCGTTCGACGTGCCGGCGGACGGCTGGAGCGCCGACAGGCGAGACGGCAACAGCTTCGTCGCGCAGCCGGACGGTTCAGGTGGACGCGTCGGCATCACGATCTACTGGCTTCCGCTCGAGGACGGGATCGACGCCGAGGCCGCATCCGAGCGCACGATCCTCTCGACGCGCAGCCGGAGCGAAGCCGGCGCGGTCGAGCGGCTGGTGAGCACCGAGATCGACGGAAGGCCCGCGGCGGGGTTCGACCTGGAGTGGGAGACCGAGGCCGTCGGCCAGGTGCGGATCCGTCAGCGCCACGTCGTGGGCGACGACTTGCGCTACGTCGTGCAGTCGCATGCTCCGATCGACTCGTGGGGCCAGTACGAGGGCGGGCTCGAGCGCATCGTTGCGTCGTTTCGCATGACCGAGGTCGTCGCGAGCGACGAGGAGAGGATCGGTGCGCTGGCGCAGAGGTGCGGGTCCGAGATCGACTGGGAGCCGGACTGGCAGGCCGCTGCGGCTCGCGCCGTCGCCGACGAGCGTCCAATCCTCGTCGTCCTGCGCTCGTACCCTGGCTTCGATCTCCCCGACACGACGCGCTACGGCACGTTCATGGACGAGGAGGTCATCGCGCTCGTCGGAGCCCGCGTCGTTCCGGTTCGTCTCTCGGCACACCAGCCGTCCCCGCTCCGGGATCCGGCCGTCTACGGGCTCAGCCCGACGACGTTCGGCGTGGCTCTCATCCTCTGCGAAGCGGACGGGACCGTGGTCGCGGACACGCCGCGCACCGAGCCCGAGGCAGTCCACCTATGGCTTCGTACGGCCCTGACGTCGACCAGGACGCAGGACGTCGCGCGCCCCGAAGACCCCGTCGCGGCCGCGCGCTTCGCCCTCGATCGCGGTGAGCTCGAGAGAGCAGAGGCGTCGCTCTCGAAGGTCCGACGCAAGACCGCGACGGGCGAGCTCCTTCGCGCCCGCCTCGCGCTCGTTCGCCGCGACGGCGCGGCAGCGATGGAGGCGCTCGCATCCGCAGAGCAGATCGACCCCGCGACCGCTGGCGAGGTCGCGTGCATGCGCGCCGAGGTCCTCCTGCGCGATCGGCGCTTCGACGAAGCCCGCGACGCGCTCGCCGCTTCGGCGCAGAGTGAGTCCGTGGATCCCCGCGCGCTCTTCCTCGCGAGTCAGGCCGAGGCCGGGTCGGCGGGGATCGACGCCGCGCGCCCGCTCCGAGAGCGACTCGCGCGGGAGTTCCCCGAGTCTCGCTGGGGCTGGCTCGCCGCGGCGTACCTCGAGCTGGAGCCGATCCTGCGAGCGTCCGAGGATCGCAAGCCGCTCGGCTGGCCGCGCGAGGAGGTGCTCGATCTCGTCCTGGAGCCAGTCCGCGCGCCCCTGCCCGCGCGGAGCGCGAAGCGGGCCGAGGCCGAGGCGGTGGCGTGGCTATTGGCGCATCAGCGCAGCGACGGTTCGTGGCCGTCGCCGACGGAGTTCAGCCGGCCGGACGAAACGCCGCCGGAGCTCATCGCGACGGCGATCAACGCGCTCGCGACGCGCGCGCTCCTGCAGCGCGGGGCCCGCTACGAGCGAGCCGCGTCGCGCGGACTCGCGTTCCTCATCCGCATGGACGCGCTGCGCCGGGCCGATCCGCCTCCGGTCCTCTACATGGACTACACGGCGTGGGCGGCCTGGGCCCAGCTGGAGCTCGTCGCCGACGCGCTCGAAGCCGGCGTCGACGACGAAGAGGCTCTGCGCCGCTGGGGAGCCCACCTCGTCCAGGACCTCGAGACCCGCGTCCGTGCGAACGGCGGCTGGAGCTACTACGTCTCCGGCGACGCCGCAGGAGAGCAGCGAGTCGAGCAGTCGATCAGCTTCACGACCGCGGCCGTCGCCGTCGGTCTCTGCCGTGCGAGCGCGGTCGGCATCGAGGTTCCCGAAGGACTGGTCGACGGAGCCCTCGACTGCCTCGAGGAGATGCGAGGGGACGACGGACTGTTCGCCTACATGCTCCGGTACCCGGGCGGAGCCCAAACCCGAAGCGCTGCGCCAGGTGCGGCAGGCCGCGGCCCCGCGTGCGAGCTCGCTCTGTTCCGCGGCGGACGCGTCCCCGCGGAGCGGCTGGAGGGAGCGCTCGCGCTCTTCGATCAGAACGCCTGGGCACTCGCCGGCGAGGTCGGCAAGGCCCTCATGCACGCGGGGGCGGACTCGCAGGGCTGTCACTACCCGTTCTTCGACTACCTCATGGCGGCTCGCGCAGCTCGCGCGACCGGAGGCCGCGTTCTGTCGGAGCACAGGGCGAAGATCCTCGAGCTCGTCCTCGATGCTCGCCTCGCGGACGGAAGCTTCCAGGACACGCCGATCCTGGGCCGCCCGTTCGGAACGGCGGCCGCGCTCCTGACGCTCGCCGCGCTGAAGGACTGATCGCGCGCCGAATCGGTGAACCGCAGGCCGCAGCGCGCGTTCTACGCGGCATGCCGGTCCGCACACCCACGGTTGCGCTCACGATTTTCGGACTTGCAGTGATCGCCAGCGGACTGACGCGCTTCGTCTTCCAACCGGGGGGCGAGAAGGGGCTTTGGTTCGGGCTCGCGATGGGCGCCCTGGGGCTCGTTGCAGCGCGGCTCTCCGCCGTCGGTCGACGCGGCGTCTCGCTCGCCGTCGCCGTGCCGACGCTCGCGGTCGTCGCCGGGTGGTTCTGCTATGAGTCGTTCGTACTGAAGGGGTTCGCCGAGGCCGAGGTACGCCAGCTCGTCATCATCGGCGTGACCGCAGCCACGGCAGCGGCCCTCGTGGTCGCGCGGCCGACAGGCGGCGCATCCCTATCGCGCGTCTGAGGACGTGGGCAGCAGCCGCTGGAGCGATTGCTGCCCACGCTCCGGGGCTCGGCGAGCCTTCCGGTCATTTCTTGGCAGGGTCACCGCGCGGCCTGCGCAGAGGGTCGGTGAGTGCGACGTGGGGCATGCCCGCGTCGACCGCCCGGCACCGAGCCCCCTCCCTTCGATGAAGCGCGCCACCCGCACCCTGCTCCTGTCACTCCTGGGCCTCGCACCCGCCGCACTGGCGAACGAGTCCGCGCAATCGTTCGACGTCGACGCCGCCCTCGAGGCGGCGCTCGCCGTGAGCCGGACGTCGGTCATGTACGACGCGCCGGCCGCCGATGAGATCGATGCGCGCGGCGCGACGTGGAAGGCCCACTTCACGCCGAACGGCGCGACCTACGTCCCGTTCCTCGGCGCCGACGCACCGCGTAACTTCCCGGTCACGTTCCGGCTCGTCAGCGCGACGCTCGGGGGCGTGGAGCTCCCGCTCGTCGATCGTCCGACCGTGACGCGTGAAGGTGATCGCGTCGTCCTCGACCACGGTGCGGTCCTGGAGGTCTACGACCTCGAGCCGACGAGCATCGAGCAGTCGTTCATCCTCCCCCGCCGCACGAGGCGGGGAGAGCTCGAGATCCAGATGGACGTCGAGTCCGATCTCGCTGCCGCGTCCGCCGGGCGCGCGCTCCGCTTCGAGGGAGCGTTCGGAGCCGTCCGCTACGGCGAGGCGTTCGCCCTGGATACGGTCGGCCGCCGCGCCGACGTCCGGTCCGAGTATCGAGACGGTCGGATCGCTCTGACCGTGCCCGACGCGTTCCCGATCGAGGGTGAGGACCGCCTGGTCGTCGATCCCGTCATCAGCACGGACGCGCCGATCAGCGACCTGATCGCCGCGAAGAACCCGGACGTCGCATTCGAAAAAGACGTCGCGAGCGACGGCACCTACATCATCGTCTACGAGACCGGGTTCAGCTCGGCCGATCGCGACATCTACGCGGTCGAGGTGCGCGCTCACGACAACGCGGTCGTCAACGCCGGCGCCATCGAGATGTCATCGCTCGACACGAGCGCACCGGCCGTCGCGGTCATGGACGCGATCGACTGCTTCCTGGTCGTTTACGAGAGTGAAGTGGACGGTTCGAACGAGCGCCAGATCTACGGGCGCACCCGGTCCGCCGGCAGCTCGGACGCCGCACCGGCGCGGCTCATCACGGATGAGATTCCCGGCACGCGCAACCTCCGACCCGACGTCGGCGGCCAGAGTGGGGACCAGGCGCTCGCCTGGTGCGTCGTCTGGCAGAGCGTCAACGGCTCGGTCATCCAGATCCGCGCACGCGCCGTCTTCGCCGCCGGCGGGCCGCTCGGGATCTCTCGATCGATCTCGGCGCCGGGCTCCGCCAACGACCTCGATCCGGTGATCTCCGAGGGAAGCTCGGCCCCCTACGGTGACGATCGGTTCGCCTTCGCCTACAGCCGCATCCAGGGCGGCAACATCGGGGCAGTCTTCTCTGGCGAGCTCCGCGTGGGGATCAACGGCGTCGAGGTCGCGCAGCCGGCGTTCCAGCTCGGCGAGCTCGGAAACTTCAGCAGGCCGTCGGTCAGCAGCGTCACGCCCGTCCTTTCGAGCGACGGAGATCCGATCTACGCCGTGGCCGTCGAGTCGGAAGGCGCCCCGCAGGAGGACACGATCATCGCGTTCCTGTGCGCCGGCGGCTCGATTCGCTCGGTGAACAACGTGACCCGGATGGAGGACATCCGCCCGCGGGAGGACAACCGTTCGCCGGCGATCGCCTGGGCCGGCGATGCGTTCACCGTCGCCTACTCGTCCGCCGAACGCGTCTACATGGCGAGCGCCTCGATCACCGAGGTGGGAACGCGCGAGTTCCTGGCGCTCGGCGAGCGCGCACAGAAGATGCGGTCCATCGAGGCCGTCGGTCCCGACAGTGCCCCGGTCATCGTCAGTCGCTTCGAGTCCGGAGAGACGTCGAGCCGCGAAGCTCTCGTCGCCTACAGGTCGATTCCGATCGACCCCAACGGCCGCACGGTTCACATCGCCCGGATCGAATCCCTCGGCCAGCCGGCCATCGGCCGGCAGTACTGCAGCGCCGTCGAGAACTCGGTGGGCGGGAACGGCTGGCTCGCGCTGTACGGCACGCAGAGCTCGCACGCGTACAAGACGGCCGTCGCCTCGGGACTGTCGGAGAGCGGAATCGTCCTCCTGCTGAACAGCCTGGAGAGCGGATTCGTCGCAGAGCCCGGCGGGAGCAGCGGCAACCTCTGCCTCGGCGGCACGGTCGGCCGGATGCTGGACGTCGTGGCTCCGATCGCGCCGGACCGGACGGCGACGATCCAGTTCGATCCTCGCGCGCTCGCGAGGCCGAACGGAACCGTCGCTGCGCAGCCCGGCGAGACGTGGCACTTCCAGGCCTGGTACCGGGACAACGAGAACGGCGTGGCGACGTCGAACTTCACCAACGCGGTCAAGTTCGAGGTGCAGTGAGAGCGGATAGGCCCGCCGAAACCTGTGGCCCATGAACGAGGCCCGCTTCGCGGACTCTCTGGGATAGACTTTTCTTGATGCGTGTACCATCTAGATGGGTCTGCGAAAGAGCCGTTTTCTTGGTAG